>CBIFVZ010000005.1:0-100103 GCA_966185765.1 uncultured Enterobacteriaceae bacterium
GTGCGCTACACCGCGCCGGAACGCATCAACCACTGGGTCACCGCCTTCTGCTTCGTGCTGGCGGCGGTGAGCGGGCTGGGGTTTTTCTTCCCATCGTTTAACTGGCTGATGTACATCATGGGCACGCCACAGCTGGCGCGCATCGTGCACCCTTTTGTGGGTGTGGTGATGTTTGCTTCGTTCATCATCATGTTCTTCCGCTACTGGCACCATAACCTCATTAACCGCGACGATATCTTCTGGGCGAAGAACATCCGCAAGATTGTCGTCAACGATGAGGTGGGCGATACCGGTCGGTATAACTTCGGCCAGAAGTGCGTTTTCTGGGCGGCAATTATCCTGCTGGTACTGCTGTTAGTCAGCGGTGTGATTATCTGGCGGCCGTATTTTGCGCCAGCGTTCTCTATCCCGGTTATCCGCTTTGGGCTAATGCTGCACTCGTTTGCCGCCGTAGGCCTGATTGTGGTGATTATGGTGCACATCTACGCAGCGCTGTGGGTGAAAGGCACCATCACGGCGATGGTCGAGGGCTGGGTCACCAGAACGTGGGCGAAGAAACACCACCCGCGCTGGTTACGTGAAGTGCAGGAAAAGCAGGAAAAATCGGCGAAATAACGCCCGGTTAACGGTAATAAACAGGCATCAGGCGCATAATGTGTTTGATGCCTTTTTTGTAGCCGAACCTTACAGCCTGCAACAGCTGTCTGTAATAACAGCATTTTTGCCAGGGCGTCTGATACACGCAGCCAGCAACCGCCTGGCACAGAAGCGTTAACGCACGGATTCATTTACCGCAACGACGGTAAATGCCGCTATCATAGTGGCCGATCCCTATTTTTAAGCGTGCTGGCGAACATACCGGCACAGGCGAACACAGCAACTCGCCCTAACAGGAAAAGCACTGCATGAGTATTCGTATTATTCCCCAGGATCAGCTGGAGAAGGGCGATAAGCGCCAGAACGACGTTATCCCTCCTCTGCTCTTCCCTCGTCTCAAGAACCTGTACAACCGCCGCGCCGGGCGCCTGCGTGAACTGGCCGAGAGTAACCCGCTGGGTGATTACCTGCGCTTTGCCGCCCAGATTGCTCACGCCCAGGAAGTCGTACTCTACGATCATCCGCTGGAGACAGACCTGACCGCGCGCATTCGTGAAGCCGCCGAACAGGGCAAACCGCCGCTTGATATTCACGTGTTGCCGCGTGACGCGCACTGGCGCCGCCTGCTGCACTCCCTGATTGCTGAACTGAAGCCAGAAATGACCGGCCAGGCGCTGGCGGTGATTGAGAATCTTGAAAAAGCCTCTGACCAGGAACTGGAAGAGATGGCAAGCGCGCTGTTCAGCAGTGATTTTGCCGCCGTAAGCAGCGATAAAGCGCCATTTATCTGGGCCGCACTGTCGCTCTACTGGGCGCAGATGGCAAGCCTGATTCCGGGTAAAGCACGCGCTGAATACGGCGAGCAGCGCCAGTTCTGCCCGGTATGCGGCAGCATGCCGGTGTCGAGCGTGGTCCATATCGGCACCACCAACGGCCTGCGCTACCTGCACTGCAACCTGTGCGAAACCGAATGGCACGTGGTGCGCGTGAAATGCAGCAACTGCGAGCAGAGCCGCGACCTGAACTACTGGTCACTCGACAGCGAAGCCTCGGCTGTCAAAGCAGAAAGCTGTGGCGACTGCGGCACTTACCTGAAAATTCTCTATCAGGACAAAGAGCCAAAGGTGGAAGCCGTT
This sequence comes from uncultured Enterobacteriaceae bacterium, assembly GCA_966185765.1. Lineage (GTDB taxonomy): Bacteria > Pseudomonadota > Gammaproteobacteria > Enterobacterales > Enterobacteriaceae > CBIFVZ01. Next base: position 1,734 of record CBIFVZ010000005.1, read on the forward strand.
GCCGACGACCTCGCCTCGCTGGTGCTTGATGCCCGCATGGAGCAGGAAGGCTTCGCACGCAGCAGCATTAACCCGTTCCTGTTCCCCGGCGAAGGGGAATAAACGTCCTGCACACCCGCCGTGGTGTGCCATGACGACCTGAAGCGCCGCAGCCCACCACAGCGGCGCTTTTTATTGTCAGCGTTTTCTTAGGATTACTCCCCCAATTTGCCGCCCGTTGCCGCAGTATTGCCCTTGCGGTAGTACACTGTTCTCAGGCGATACCACTGTCGCAACCGATTTCAAAGCAATGGGATAAGCAACCAGAATGAAACCAGACTTCACAACGCGACTGCGCTGGGGCCTGTCGGCACTCGCACTCCTGATAATGGCACCGACCAGTGCAACCGAGCGCAAGGCAACTGAGTCCACACCTGTATCACAGGCAACCCTGCCCGCAGAGCACGGACTGGCAGAGGCCGCACAACAGTTCCTGATTGAATACCACTCTGTCAGCGGCGTAGATGGTAAAAGCCCGCGCCAGGACACGGCTGCGGTGTTTATCCCTAAAGGCGAAGCCCCGCACGGTGGCTGGCCGGTTGTGGTCTGGACCCACGGTACTATTGGCGTGGACAACGCCTGTGCGCCATCACTTAATGCCCGTACCGCGCGTGACAGCCAGTACCTCAATACCTGGCTGTCTTTAGGGTTTGCCATTGTCGCGCCAGATTACGCTGGCCTTGGCTCTGACGGTCTGCATCATTATCTCAACGCCCGAGCCGAAGCCTGGAGCGTGCTGGACAGCGTACGCGCCGCGCTGAAAGCCTTCCCACTGCAAAACTCGCTTATCCTGGTTGGCCAGTCTCAGGGTGCGCATGCGGCCTTCGCCAGCGCTGGCTACCAGCCAGAATACGCACCCGAGCTGAACGTACGCGCCACGGTGCTCACCGGGACGCCGTATTTTGACGCCAACACCTCAGCCGCCCAGGTCTTCACCGGTGCAGCACCGGGCAATGCTCAGAGCGGCGACCCGAAAATTCCGTACGTGTTTTATATCTACCTTGCAGCGGCCGACAGCCAGAAAACACTTAAGAGCGAAGATTACTTCCAGCCTGCGGCACTGTCGCTACTGGAGAGGGCGCGTGAGTTGTGCATTACACCGCTGACTGAAGAGGTCATGAAGCAGAAGCTCAATGCGACCAACAGCCTGAAACCGGCGATTCAGTCAGTGCTGGAGTCCACCACCGATGTACTGCGTTACCCGACGCTGCACATCCAGCACCCGGTATTCATTGGTATTGGGGGTGAGGACATTAACGTGCCAACGGCGATGCAGCAGCATTTTGCTCAGGCGGTGAAAGCAGCAGGCACACAAGTGGATATTCATGAATATCCGGGGCTTGACCACAGCGGGACGGTGAACCCGTCGCTACGCGACTCAGTGCCATTTATTCTGAAAACACTGGGGCAGCCGCGCTGATTGCACTTGCCGTGGCGCACCAGAGGCTGCGTCACGGCAAGGCAGGCGCGCGTAATGATGGTAAAAAACGGCAGTCATCATCCCCGACATGAGGAGAAATCCAGAAAATGTGCAAAATAACGTCGAGGTCTATTGGTAACCCCCGGAAAATAGCTATAATGCGCGCGCCTCCATGTAGCAATGCAGGCGCGGAAGATCGTCGTCTCCGGTGAGGCGGCTGGACTTCAAATCCAGTTGGGGTCGCCAGCGATCCCGGGCAGGTTCGACTCCTGTGATCTTCCGCCAGTTTTTCTCATCATCCCTGCTTTTCTGTCACGTTCTGTTTCCACATCTTCTCAAGGCTAAGTATCCGCACGTTTCACGCTGGCATGCCCTTGTGCACTGACCTGACAAGTAACGCAAAATACTCTGACGGGCAGCACTTCATCCTCTTCCTCACAAGCGGTGATAACGTTATTTCCCGATTACCTACACCCCAGGGTCACTTATCCAGGACAAAGAGATAAGCCGTATCCTGAATGCTTGAGCCAGAACAACTGCGCAACCATCACACCTCGTAGCCGGTTTAACACGTCTTCTGAGCGGTGAAACACGGGTTGTGCATTGCAGATAAGTCAACACACCACTATACATGACTGAGGGCGGCGTAACCGTAGCAGAGCCGACGTGCAAATCTGTCCTGGCGTTATCGCCAGCGTTGCTTTGCGCCCTCAGCGGTTGCGTAAAAATCGTGATGACAGCGCATATAAGACACTCTGCTGACAGCTTGCGCCGATGTAACGCAGAATAACACAGACTGACAGGTAGCCCTGATGGCCCTGCCACGTTGCCCACCACTGACGCTCACGACGAACAAATACGGAACTACCTCACTGGCAAACCAACAGGAAGCTCATGAATACGGCTACTCACGCATCTTTCCCACCTGTTGCACATCAGCCGCAACATAACCCTTGCGTAGAAAGTACGACAGGCATTCCATTTTTTTCTTTATTTCGACACGACTGAATGATTTTGATAAAAAATAACAATCACTCACAACAAAAGACTCGCATTTGAAAAACAAATTATTTTCCGCATATAAAAAATCATTACAAACGGAGTAAACCTATATCAAGCTCACTACATTAAATGTATGCGCTAAGGGAGGCCCCTGGGCAATGTTACGCGGGTAGATATTGGAAAAAGAAAACATAATGCCGAGAATTGCAGCAAAAAGCCTGTTACGGCGTCCCCGTGATGCAGAGATACATCACAAAACGCGCAAGGAATGTGTTACGCGACGGTTTACGGCTATCGTTTTAATATCTCGCCCTGACCTGACTTCACGGCACTGTGTAATACAACGATTCACTAAACGGCAATAAAACAATACACCTGAATGGAAAAAATTTAGTGCTCACGATGAACTCGCCATCGTAGGTACTCCACACCCTATTTTTGTGACATGCCCCACACAATAACAATCACGACCCCCCACAAGCAGGTGCTCTGGTACAAATAACTTTCTCATCCGGGTTTGCAAATATCCGAGATAGCAGCGCTTACTCCTGAACAGACTGAGATTTCTCCCTCTATTACATAATTTAACCCCACAATTTGTGTATAAATTAAAGCATAAAACTGCTCTAAGCACGTTTCGCTTTGCGGTGAGGCCAGCCCCGTTGATGCCTAATTGGTATCGTAAAACGTTCAAATCTACGATAAGCAATAGCACGATTTATTCATGAGGCAGATATCTTGAAAACTATTCAATAAAGAAACAGTCGAATAATTCCCCTACTTTATTTTAGGGAGTTACCGCGAGAGATTAAAAAAAACAAAGGCAGCCCCAGGACATCTCACAATCCTTTGCGAGATAATCTTCATCCCGGAGCGTTTTAAATAAGAGTTAAGTACCGAGTTAACCATCTTTGTTGCAAAGCCAAAACCCTGTTGTTAGAATGCTTCGGCCCATTTAGTTTATGGTAAAAACCATCTGTGGTGTTTCTGCATTTTATTTCTGCTGACCTGGCCATATTTTTCAAGAGGCAGAAGTAAATGCCTTACCCGGTAAATAGACATGCCACAGAAATTGGCAAGCTCCCGCGTGGATAGCCCTTCATCACCATGTTCTTTTAATAACCGGAGAATAATCTCCTGCTCTGGCACATTTACAGCTTCATGGTTATTTATTCCCATCGCCACAGTTAACATTCTGAGGCTATCGACAGGCGCACTGGAGTTCTTTAGTAAAGCACCGGGGTCATACAAAGAAGATGAAGAAGATGAGGCTGGTTTCATGTCAACAATCCTTTGTTTTGAAATGATGCTGTCATGTTGCCACCCCCAGTTAGCCACAGCAACATTAGCTTAAAATGAGCGAAAGAACAGAATTTTTATCTGACATTTATGTGTTTTTCTTTTAAATACACCAAAATAAGGAAGAAATTTTGATCACGGTGTGGAGATAAGCATGATATTTGATATTGAGAAACAGCTCCAGTTTGATACCGAAAACGCCACTCTGGTCAATCAAACGACCGGAGACAGCATCGAGCTTTCTCTGACATCAACACGTTTGCTGGCTAAGCTGCTTAATCATCGAAGAGATGTTCTCTCGCGTGAAGAAATATTTCAGTCTGTCTTTGACCAACACGGTGCACGTTCCTCAAACAGCAACCTGAATCAATATATTTCCATCTTAAGAAAGAATTTCTTTGAATTAGGTATGGAAAAGGATGTCATTGTTACTATTCCCCGGGTGGGTTTCCGTATTTCAGAAGAGGTTAACGTCAGCTCTCTCGACGAACAACATTCAGAGAATCCTTTTACCGAAGATATTCTTCCGGAAAAGAAAAAAGACAGCTTTAATGCCATTCATTACTTACCCATTATTATCCTGCTGATGATGTCTTTTCCATTCATGTTATTCAAACCAGATAGCATCCCTGATGATAACACAACAAAAAAGATGCAAAAGAGTAAATGCATTATTTTCTCTCCTTCTTCTCTTTCTGACAAAGATGTCAATGAGATTATTAATACAACAACGCAGAATACCGGAAAACTTGACTGTTCAATAGAAAAAGAAATTTATATTGATAAGCTACAAATAAACAGTGCTCTGGGCATAAACAGTCAAATGTTGTTTATTGAATGCATTGCATCTAACAATAAATGTATAAGCTATTACTTTAGAGAAAAAGAAAATGCGTAAAAGAATGGCTATTATACTTATCTGTATTGGACTAACCGTCATACTGGGCTGGGTTACCTATACTCGACATATTACACCGCCATTTTTTTGTGAAGCAAACTTCTCAATTGTGCAAAAAATAAACGACGAGACCATTCTTGCAGACGGCCTGATCACGCTGGAAGCCAGCGGCAAGTACCTTTTTCTCAACATTGATGGACTGATGACACGCAACAAGAAGAAGTACATCATCTCCCGTAGCATGCAAATTGAATATAAAAATCACAGTAACAACTCTCATTTCTATCGAATTAAAAATATCAGCATATCGCGGTATAACGCCGATAATATCGATGATGACTTTGCAAGTGACCTGCTATTCTCGCACGATGGTGATACACAGCTCGTCTATATTAAAAAATTATCCAATAACATGTTACTTTTTGGCAACAATCTTTTCCCAAAATATGGGTGCCGGAAAAGATAACCCGTTAAACCAACCACCCCCTGCTGCGTGGAATGTCTATACTTATTTAGCGCCAATTAAATGTATCTGGAATCCAGACTTTGCTCACTCCAGATGAAATAGCAGTAAGCACACTATCAAAATGTCATCTCCAGTACCTTTCTGATTATGTACTCTAAACGCCGCACACATTTCCGATTTTAAGTGCAAAAAGGTTTTGCGCTTTTACCACATCACTCTCTGATAGATGACAACGAATAAAATAGCTAAATAACACTGAGAAATGACAGTAACTTTATAAGCAATTCCTCGGCTTTATAGATTATTTTTAGAAAGTTATAACGCCTCTACGCAAAAACCATCACTAAAAATGATTAGGTAATACTGGGATGGAGATGTTCCATCTGATTAGCGACAGCGCAACGCTCAGCCAGACAATCTATAGCGCGGCAGGCAACTTACAAGGCCTCAACGCACAATGGGTATTCAACGTCAGCATGATACCGCTGACCGCCTGTACGCCAGCAACGTGGGCTGATGTCTGTGTGAACAAGGTAAGGAAATACGAGTACAAACAAGAAGGGATAAGCCGCGCACGAACCGCGCGGCGGTTAAACACCGTCAGGCAGAAAGTCCGCCATCCAGCACCAGTGTCTGTCCTGTCAGGTAGCGACTGTTGTCGCCAATCAGGAAAGCAACCGAACCCGTGACCTCCTCGGCAAGACCAAGACGACGCAGCGGGATTTCCTGACGCATAGCCTTGAGCTTCGCCTCAGGAATAGCCTGAGTCATATCACTTTCGATAAGACCTGGCGCCAGGCAGTTTACGCGGATACCAAAACGCCCGACTTCTCTTGCCAGGGAACGTGCGATGCCCATCATGGCAGCCTTGCTGGCGGCATAAGCAGTCTGACCGCTGTTGCCACGGATAGCCGTCACTGAAGACATCAGCACGACCGAGCCTTCACTTTGCATCATCATCGCCGGTAGCAAAAGCCGGTTCCAGTTAACCAGCGAGATAAGATTATTATCCAACACATCTCGCCATACTTCTGCATCCTGGTGGATATGAAGAGCATCTCTGGCTATGCCGGCATTATGGACGATGGCCGCAGGCGCACCATATTCATCAAGCATCTGCTGCGCCAGCTCACCTACGCGCTGCTCGTCTTTACCGTCACAGCTATAGCCTTTAACCCAGTGAGCGCTTTGCACGTCCTGCGCCAGTTCGAGCGTGCGAGCAATGCCTTCCTCACTACGTCCGGTGAAAACGATATTCCACTGCGGCAGTAAACCTGTCACCAGCGCCTGACCGATACCCCGGCTACCGCCCGTGACCAGAACCCATTTTTGCGTCATCTCAAGCCGCCGTCTCTTTTTCAATGTACTCACACAGCTCACGCAGCGTCATCATCGGATGCTTTGTAAACAGTTCTGGCGTTAAGGTCAGCCCAAACTCACGTTTGGCAAGAATCATCAGCTCTACATAATCGAGGCTATCCAGCTCCAGCGCTGTCAACGGTGCATCGGCATTAAGATCTTCTGTGTCCAGGTCTTTAGCATCGCAGATCATTTCACTTACTTTGGCGTAGATTGAATCGTAATTTTTCATAGTGGTTATCTTTTTAGTTGGTAGCCAGTTGGCTGATTTTTAGCGTGATTGCATTGCTGATACGGATATTTTCCTGGCAAATGGTGGCAGCAATGCGCACAACGGCACCGCTTTGAACATCACCGACCACCAGCGCAGGCAAAACACCGATTTCCAGCGGGTGTGTATATTTTCCAGGCGCCCAGGACGCCAGCAGGCGGCGATCAAACACCAACTCCTGGTGGGTCTGAACGACCTGGCATTGAGAGAAAACCGCGTCGAGTGTCGCGCCAGTGGGTAGGCTGGTCGCGATAACGTCCTGGCGCAGCAGCGCAGCGTCATGAATCAAATGACGGAACAGCAGCGCATCCAGAAATTGCCATTGCTGGGCCTGTGGGAGCAGCGGCGAAAAAGTTTGTTCCAGGTGCGCCAGCTCATGCACATCCAACGAGCTTACGCTAACCGGAACCACCTCTTCTTCATCGTTTAGCGCGGTAAGCTGGCAGGAAAGACAGGTCTGCCCGTCGGCGGGATCGGTCACATTCATTGCCGCCGTGCGTCTGCGGTCCTGGGTAAGCTGATAAGGTGTGCCGTAACGCAATGGACGACGCAGCCTCACGGTGCACTTAAGCGCAGGTGCATCCAGCCCCTCGTCACTGAGCGCCGATTTCACATCCAGTAACGCCCGCATACCGTGAATGGTAAGCTGGCCATCTTCCCGCGAAAGGTCAAAATGCACCGGGTTATAGTCACCGGAAAATGCCGCCCACTGGTGTGCATCGTCCAGGGTATAGACGAGCGTTCTCACACGTGTTTCTCCAGCACCAGCGCGGCGTTAGCGCCGCCGAAACCAAAGCTCATGTTCAGCGTACGGCGGATGTCGCCGCGACGATGGCCTTCGGCGATATAGTCCAGATCGCACTGCGGATCGGGTACTTTCAGGTTCGCTGTCGCTGGCATAATGCCGTGCTCCATTGCCTGCAGGCAGATAATGCTTTCGAAACTGCCCGCAGCAGCAATCAGATGGCCGGAATAGGATTTGGTACTGGATACCGGGATGTCATAAGCCGCGCGACCCAGGGCCATTTTCATTGCCTGCGTTTCGTTAAGATCGTTAAGCGGCGTTGAGGTACCGTGCGCGTTAATATAATCCAGCTGATGCGGCTCCAGCCCGGCCTGCGCCAGTGCGCGATTAATGGTCTGCACGCGCGCCAGGCAGTCTTCTGCCGGAGAGGTAAAGTCAAAGGCATCAGAGAAGTTGGCGTAGCCGGTAATTTCGCCAAGAATAGTCGCTCCGCGCGCCAGCGCGCTGTCGCGTTCTTCCAGGCATAAAACGGCAGCCCCTTCAGAAAGGATAAAACCGTTGCGCTCTGCGCTGAACGGGCAGCAGGCTTTAGTCGGGTCCTGCGGCTCTTTGCACAGCGCACCCAGTACATCAATATTCCAGATGGCGAAATCGGTGGTCAGGGATTCTCCGGAGCCAGCCAGCATCATCGTGGCGCGCCCGTCACGGATGGCTTCCCAGGCATCACCAATCACCATGTTTCCGGTTGCACAGGCAGCAATAGCCGTGTTCTGATAACCACGCAGGTTCCAGAACTGGCTACAGGCCGCAGTTGCCACGTTTGGCATGGTCAGAAAACAGTTAAACGGTGAAGAAATACCGTTGGCTGAATAGTCTTTGGAGCCGATATAACTTTCATCCATGCCACCCCATCCGGTACCCATAATCACGCCACACTCCAGCGGTGAGTAAACCTCCTGTGGCTCCCGGTCGCCGAAGGCCATTGCGACCGCCTGACGTGCAGCACCCAGCGTCAGGCGCGCGAAGCGTGGCAGACGGCGGCGAATAGCCGCAGGCACGCCTTTCAGGTTTGGCTCATCATCGATCAAGCCAAAAAAATGAGAATTGATATTAGCTGCTGTGTAATCCACATAACGATAACCGAGTTTGCCATCCATAATGGCCTGCCAGCTTTCCTGCGCCGTTGCGCCCAGCGGGGTTACCGCACCGTAGCCCGTAATGACTACGCGTTTAACATTATTATTGTTCATTGCTGTTCGTCCTTTGTTGTACTTCACCGCCTCCCTGCGCCAACCAGAGTTGCATCGTGGCGTAAAGGTAATCGTACTGCGTCTGCGCCAGGCTGTTCTCCAGCGTCAGTAAGTTGTCCTGTGCATCAAGCAGGGTCCGATAGTCCACCGCGCCTGCCCGGTAGCGGCTTTCTGTCAGCTTCAGGCGCTGCTGACTGAGCGCCAGCGACTGTTGCAATCTTTCCCGCTGTTCATCGGCGCTCAGACGCTGCTCCATCGCGTCATCCACTTCCGAAAGCGCAGAATAAACGGCCTTACGAAACGACACGGCAGCCTGCTGCACCTGAACCCCAGCGCTCTCAATAGTGAGCTGCACCGTATTCCATTGAATAAACGGCGCCGTCAGGCCTGCGCCCAACACACGTGTCGGCGCGTTGAACCACTGGCTGAATGCTGAGCTTCCCGCATTTAATGCCGCGTTGAGCGAGAGTGTTGGATAAAAACTTAATCGTGAGGCGTCATAGCCAGACAGCTCCGAGCGCAACCGAGACTCTGCTGCCTGCACGTCAGGCCGCCTGGAAATGACATTAAGCGGTGTATATGCCGCAATCGGCACGCGTTTACCCGCGGCCAGTTGGGTGGATTCATCCGCATGTTGCTCTGCCGGGCGGTTGAGCAGCAGCGCCAGCGCGTTGCGTGATTTTTCACGCTGCTGGATTTGTGAGCGCACTGAGTTCTGACGGTTGATAACGGTCTGTTGCGCCTGCAAAACATCCAACTTCCCTACCTTACCGGCCCGGTACCATGACTCCACCTGTTCCAGCGTCTTCTCGGCAATCTCCTGGCTTTTTTGCAGGTTTTTGATTTGCTGGTTGGCCAGCGCAATGCTCCAGTAAAGCTGTGCGGTTGTGCCAATCGTGGATAAGACCGTCGCCTGGTAATCCTGCTCGCTGGCTTTAGCCAGCCACTCATACTGCTCACGCGTGCGGGCCAGTTTGCCCCACAGGTCCAGCTCATAGTTAAGCGACAACGAAGAGGTATAGTTCTCTGTTGGCGACGCACCGTTGCTGATGTTTTTGGTATTGCTGGCATTGCCCCCCAGCGTAACGTCTGGCGTCAGGTTGGTATTTCGTAACCCGGCGGTCAAACGCGCCTGCTTGAGGGTCAGCGCCGCCGCCGCAAGGTCGTTATTTGTTTGCAGTACCTGGTTTATCACTCGGCTCAGGCGTGGGTCGTCAAAGCCTTGCCACCAGTTATCTCCGGCAGCCAGCTGACGCGCTTTATCCTGGCTTGCCTTCTGCTCCCAGGTTTGTGGCATGGACAGCAACGGCTGCTGATAGTCGCTGCGAGTAAAGCTGCCACAGCCAGCAAGCAGCAGCGCGGTAAAAAGAAGCGTATATCGTTTCATTCGCGGGCCAGCGCCTCCGTCGGGTTAAGCCTGGCTGCCCGTCGGGCAGGGAAATAGCCAAAAGTAAGACCAATAAGCGCGGAGAATCCACACGCGATAACCACCGGAAACCAGGTAAAGACCAGGGTAAATTCCTCCGTGACCAGCGCAAAGATTTGCCCGGCAATCCATGAGCCTACCAGGCCAATCAACCCACCCAGGGCGCAAATCATCACCGCTTCAATCAAGAACTGGTTCATGATGTCTGAAGGTCTGGCCCCCACTGACAGGCGAATACCGATTTCATGGGTACGCTCGGTCACAGAGACCAGCATGATATTCATCACACCCACGCCGCCCACCAACAGAGAGATAGCAGCAATGGCAGTAATCAACAGCGACATGGAATCCGAGGTTTTTTGTAGCGCAGTCGCCAGCTTGTCATCATTCTGGGCAAAGAAGTCCTTGCGCCCATGCTCACGAACCAGGTGATGATCCACACGACCGATCGCCTCTTGTGGCTTCAGCTTTTCATCAAATCTCAGCACAATGGACTCAAGCGGTCTGTCGCCGGAAATACGCTGCTGCAATGAGGTCCACGGCACCCAGCCGGAGATAAAACCACCCACCAGCTTTGGTCCTGGCCTGCTGGCTACACCAATAATGCGCCACGGCGCACCACCGATTTGCACAATGTGATCGATAGGATCTTCACCTTTGGCAAACAGCGCCTCATAGCTGGTTTCATCGAGCACCAGCACCGGCTCACCGGTCGTGATATCGCGGTTGGTAAAACCATACCCCTTCACAAATTGAATGCCCTGGAGCGAGAAATAGTTTTCCGCAACGCCGGTGAGCATAATGGAGAAATCCAGCCCCTGGCGTACCACGGTAGAAGACATGGACATCACCGGCGACGCGCCAACGACCCACGGCAGCTTTTCCAGGCTGGTAATATCGTCAATGGACAGGGCACGTTCCATATCCTGCCGCTTATTACCCCAGCCAGTACCTGGACGGATTTCCATTGTGGTACTCCCGAGTTTGCCGATTTCGCTCATGATGGCCTGACGCGCGCCCTCACCCACGGCCATTGACGACACCACTGACGAAATGCCGATAATGATGCCAAGCATTGAGAGAAAGGCGCGCATCCGGTGGCCCACCAGCGAACGCCAGGCCATGCGCAGCGACTCATGCAGGCTGCGCCACAGCGAAGCACGGCCATTGTCTTTTACTGCCGCGAGTGCCTGGACTTCACGTTGCGACACCCGCGCCGGATTAAGCTCGTCGGCAATAATGCGCCCGTCGCTAATTTCAATAATGCGCTGCGCCTGTTCGGCCACATTGCGGTCATGGGTGACGATGATGACGGTGTGCCCATCGGCATGAAGCTGGTGCAATACATCCATCAACGCTTTACCGCTGGCGCTATCAAGTGCGCCGGTCGGTTCGTCGGCCAGAATGACGCGCGCGCCATTAATCAACGCACGGCACACGCTGACGCGCTGCTGCTGTCCGCCGGAAAGCTGTGCCGGACGGTGATGTAAACGGCTATCAAGTCCGAGTTTGCTGGCGAGCGCCGCCGTACGGCTGCGGCGTTCTTCTTCTGGCATTGCGGTGTATAACGCAGGGATAGCAATGTTTTCTTCTGCCGTTAAATACGGCATCAGGTGGTAGCGCTGGAAAATAAAACCCAGATAGCGGCTGCGCAGCTCCGCGAGCTGCACGTTGTCGGCGTCCTGAACAGGGTCACCGTTAATCACAACCTCGCCCGAACTCGGCCTGTCGAGACAACCGATGATGTTCATCAGCGTTGACTTGCCAGAGCCGGAAGCGCCCATGATCGCCACCATTTCACCCTGTTGAATCGTGAGCGTGATGTCATTGAGCACCCGAATAGCCTGATCTCCGGCCTGGAACTCACGACAGACGTTACGTAATACAACAATAGGAGGCGTAGTCGACATAACGCTTACCCCTGCACGATGGTTGGCTGAAGCACCACACTGTCGCCGTCTTTCAGGCCTTCCAGCACTTCAGCATACTGACGGTCATTCAGACCAATGCGTACCGTGCGCGGCTGTGCTTTGCCGTTTTCCATCACGAGAACCTGGTAATGATCCGGGCTGATAGCCCGACCTAACGCGCCGACTGGCACACGTAGCACATTCTTCACCTGTGCCACGCGAATAAAGACCTGCGCCGTCATGGAGGTTTTCAGTTCACGCTCAACGTTCGACACTTCAAAAGTGCCGTTGTAATACACCGCGCTGCTCTGGCCTTTACTGTTAGAGTAGGATTTACTCTGCTCTTCCAGCGCCTCCTGCGGTGCGGGTTGTACAAACCCCATCTCGCTCTCATAACGCTTTTCAGGGTTAGCAATAGCGTAAAACCACAGCGGCTGACCGGGTTTGATTTTGCCAACATCCGCTTCAGAGATACGCGTCTGCACCAGCATTTTGTCGAGGTTAGCCAGCACCAGGATGGTAGGGGCGCTTTGTGAGGAGACGATGGTCTGGCCTTCCTGCGTAATAATACCGAGCACTTCGCCATCAACCGGTGCCACGATGCGGGTGTAACCGAGATTCGCCATTGCCGTTTTTACCGACATCTCTGACTGCACAATCTGTGCTTCGTACACTTTTACCTGCTGCACCTGGGTGTCGTACTGTGCCTGAGCCTGTTCCAGCTCGCTGCGCACGCCAGAGCCGTCACGATCCATCATGCGCTGGCGGTCAAGTTCCTGCTTATAGCGCACAAGCGTGGCTTTAGCCGACAGGCGCTGCGCCTGGGCGCTGGCAAGTTTCGCTTTGGCGTCATTCAGGTCAGACTCCTGCAATGTCGGATCGATTTCCGCCAGCAACTGGCCTTTGGTCACCTTATCACCGGCGCGCACATAGAGTTTGCGCAACTGACCATTCACCTGAGCACCGACGTTAACCTGAACCGACGGTTTCACAATCCCTGTTGCCAGCACCACCTTTTCGATATCACCCCGGTCGACGGTTAGCGCATTCAGCGGAGCCTGATCGGTTGACATCATCTGGCTGACTGCCGTCACGCTCACGGCGACCAATGCAATCAGCCCCCCTGCCACCAGCAGCCAGCGAGTTTTACGCTTCATCGGCTTCATGCCATTACCTCCATGTCAACGGGCGCTTCAGGAACCATGCTGCGGCTCTCGCGGCGCAGCTGCCCGTCGGTCAGACGGTATACCTGTGGGAAAAGCGGAAGAATATGCTCGCTATGAGTGACGACAATCAGCGTTTTTCCAGTCTCACGACAGTGCTGCTGAAGCGTGGTCATTACCACACTCGCCGTTTCGTCATCCAGATTGGCCGTTGGCTCATCAAGCAGCAGCACCGGACGTGAGCTGTACAGCGCACGTGCCAGCAGTAAGCGCTGACGCTGGCCCAAAGACAGCGCCGCGTGGCTTTCACGAATCAACGCATTCACGCCGCCGGGCAAACTCGCAATCACGGGGCCGAGTGCCAGTGAGGACAGTACAGCCTCAACATGGCTTTTTTTACTTTCGACAAAGCTTGGGTCAAAGAGCGTAACGTTCTGCATGACGGTGGCGTTGAACAGAATGTCTTCCTGGCTTTGCAGGCAGACCAGCGGTGCGAGCTGCTTGCGGCCAACGCGATGGTCATCCGCGTAACACGTTCCATCCTGGGTTGAGAACAGTCCCGCCATCAGGCGCAACAAGGTACTTTTGCCTGCACCAGACTCACCGACAATGGCAATCTGGCTACCCGGCGGCAGATCGAGCGACAGGTTCTGCAAAATGGGTTTTGACGGCTCATAGTGAAAGCCGAGGTTTGCAAAACGCAGGTGCGGTACGTCAACAGCCCTGTGTTGTTCCGCCAGCGCCGGCGTCTCTTCTGGTTCCTGCTGTGGGAACAGACTGTGTGCACGCGTATCGATAACATGCAGCTGCGACTTACGTACAATGGAGTAGAAAATGCGCGTGACGTAGGAGCTAAAAATCTGGCGCAGGAAGCTATAGGCAAAGAAATCACCGAGCGAAATCAACTTACCGTGCACCATTGGCAGCACGACCAGCATGAATACCACCATTTCCAGGCTACCGGTAAGCTGATACAACCCTTCTTTAACCTGCTGATACACCTTTTGCTTTTGCAGGCAGGAAAACAGATCGCGGCTATACCAGGCAAACTGCACCTTACGCTGGCTTTCAAGGCCCGCTGTTTTGATGGTCAACACCCCCTGCAACGTCTCCATAAAGAAGTCGTTTAGCGATGCGCTTTTAAGCTGAATTTGCTGGGTATACCATCTGTCGCGGAAAATGGCCCATACGCTGATAAGCCCCATCACCGTGACACACACGGCAGAAATGGCAGCCAGCACGGGCGCAATCCAGAACATAATGCCCATTGCAATGGCGCCAATGACCCAGTCGGTACGCAGGCTGTTATCCAGCTCAATTTTTTGCTGCAACGCGCTTTGCCAGGCGGCAAAACGGCTGAAAATTTCCCCCGGAGCACGCTTTTCAAAAAAGCGCAGTGAGTTGCTCATCAACCGGGCAAACCCCAGGCCACTGTTGACCAACACAAAGCGTTTTACAAAGCGCTCGGTAATTATCCTGACGCCTAACGCCAGCAGCGTTGAGGCGACAAATGCCAGAATGAACAGGCCATAGGGGAATTCTTTCTGCGTAGCGTCCGAAAATGCCTGGTTGATAGCGTTACTGACCATCGTCGGCATCAGGAACAGCGTCAGCCCCACCAGGAACGTGAGCAGCATTAGCCAGTAGATCCCGCGTACTGCGCGAGTCTCTTTCATGCTCATCGCCCGCAGCGGAATTTTTGTTTCTTTCAATTCTGCTGGCGGCTCGGCTGCGGTCTCATACGGACTGTCGTTATCAAGAATCAGCGCATAGCCGCTGATTTCACGTTTCAAAGACGCAAATGGCAGCCACTGCTCGCCAATGGCCGGGTTCATAACGCAAACCTGGTTGCCCTTACGGTAGGCGAGCAGCACATAGTGGCTGGCCCCATAGTGCAGGATGGCGGGCAGAGGGACTTCGCTGAGTTCGCTGTGTTCAAAAATAACCGGCGCGGTAGAAATGCCCAGTTTGGCCAGGATGTTGCCGAGATCGTTTAGCGAAGAGCCGTGAGCGGAAGCAGGGAAAAGTTCACGCAGTGCTTCGAGTGAAACATTCACACCCTGAGTTTGCGCCAGCATGGCAATGCAGGCAAGGCCGCACTCGTTAGTCTCTTCCTGATATATCGGGTCCGGGAGAATCGTCTTCATTATTATTATGCTTTAGTGATTAATATAAAAAAGAGAGTGGCTGTGCCAGAGCAGCCAGTCCTTCGGGTACTCAGTCAGTGACTGCTCAATAATGCCCGGTAGGGCCGCCGCGACCTTGCGCGCGCCTATGGGCTCATGAATATGGATTTTTAATCCGTTCTGGTAATACAGCTGATAAAACACGACCTGCGCAGACACCGCGCGCGACAGGCGCACCACGCCACTGTGCAGTTGTGCCGGGCGATTAAATATCCGGCATGAAATTTGGGACGAATGGCCTTCTTCGGTCTGGACTGTGTAGTCAGGCGTAATATCCGGGAAAATAATTAAATTTTGCTGCCCCTGCGCCACCTCCATAATCAGCGACATCAACCTGGAGGCGAGCTGTTTGTTATCCTGGTGAATGGAACAATACGACAACGCAATATTGCCCATTTCACGGGCCTGCTGGTTATAAACCTCCGCACTGGACGACACCACCACCGTCGCCTTCCCCGGCGTCACACCGGCCGCCACAATGCCAGACAAAATGTCAGACACGGCATGCAAAGGGGCCAGCACCACTGGAATATTCTGCTGATGAAGCGGTGCCACCACCTTATCAAGCGCCGCCGAACACGCTGCAAGTTGACGCAGCATGCGCGGGTTCCGCCCCCAGGTGGCGGCCATTTCCAGAATATTGCGCTGCGTGGCAATCCACGCAGCATCAATATGCCCACGTTGTCCGGTCAGGCTGCGGTAATTTTCTGTTGCTACGGCATTCTGGCGGCGATAGTTTCGCCCCAACAGCCCGAGCGCACAGAGACCGCGGGCGAGCCAAAGCAGCGTCGGCAAATGCGCATAACGAACAATTTTGCTAAAAACAGACAATGCACCGCGCTGGATAGCGCCGTGCATTTTCAGGACCGGCGCCAGGCTGTTTTTAGCACTGAAAACGCACCAGATTATGACCAACCGCATCACGGATTTTGCTCATCCTTCTGCATGAGTTTCGTCAACTTCTCGGCGAATTCCGCGAACGTTCCTTCCTGTGTCAGAAGGTAGCGCTTGTTGACAATAAACGACGGCGTTGCATTGATTTTGTAATACTCGGTGATAGCTGACATGGTGTTCAGGCGATTCTTAGCCCCCGCGCTTTGGCGAGCAGCCATATATTTCTCAACGCTGATGCCATTTTTTACCAGCCACTCTTCCAGCACGGCGTCATCAGCCAGATTAAGACCACGGGTAATAACGCTGTTATAAATTGCATCACGCCATTGTTTCTCAATACCCATTTCTTCAAGGGTAGCGAAAACGGAGGCATAAGAAGCCAGGAAGCTGCCTTCTTTAGACAAGTGAATGACTGAAAATTGGGTGCCTTCAGGTAAGTTTTTTACCATTTTGGCCACGTTTTCTTCATTAGCAGCACAGTAATGACAGCCATAAGACATGACTTCAATAATGCTATTTCCTTTAAAAGGAATTGGGCTGTTCTTTGCCTGCTCAGCGGTAAGCTCAATAAACGTGGCTTCACGCTCACCGGCAGAAGAAAAGCTCTTAAAGATAAAGATGTGGTAGAAAAGCACCGTCATCAGTGCGGAGATAACAATAAGAAACAGCGAGTAGCCGACAACTGCGGCACGACTATATTGATTTTTCATAACGTCCCTGGATGACAGCAAAAAATACATGGGGAAAGCTCCCCATGTATTATTTAGTTAGCAATAATTATGCTGCACAGTTGTAGTAAGCCGCTTCTTTCCAAGTCTGGCTCAGGTTACCTTTTTTGTCAGCACAGGTAGTCACCAGCTGGCAAGAGTCGTTAGTACCAATCACCAGCTGCATGTAGCTTTCTTCACACTGGCCAGCTGCGATACCACCAACAATTGCTGCTGCTTCAAAAGTATTGATCTTTTTCATTCTTCTTTAATCCATTAAACTATAAAATTGTTGAAATTATCTTACTAAATTAATCAAATTAACTTAGTTAATGCCGCTGCAAACGCTGTTATCTACATCAGCAAAAGACTGCGTCAGGTTGCCTTTTTTGTCGGTGCAGCTAGCAACCAGACGGCAAGACTCGCGTCCGCTACCGATAATGATGGATTCGTAGGTGTACACGCAGTCCTGAGCGGTACCACCAACAACGTTTGCTGCTTCAAAAGTATTGATCTTGTTCATGGTTTATCCATTTCCTTAGCTTAGTTACAATTCACAATGTTTCCATTGCCTTGCTGGCGCAATTGCCAGCAAACTTAAATTCATCCCGCCAGCTGTGGCGTAGCCACAATACAGCGAAAGGCATTAAATAAATCGATATTGTTTCTGACGTTAAGCTTTCGCATTAGACGTCTTTTGTGGTAACTCAATTTACGAATATCCACATCCACTTCGTTGGAGATCTGAGAAAGCGATTTGCCTTTAAATATCTCTTCCATCAACCACCATTCATTGCTGGAAATACTGCACTCCGCATTGTCAGACAGCCATTTCATCCGCGTGTAATTAACCAGAGAGTGGCTAAAGCAGCGTGACTTCGGTTCCACTTCACGTAAATCCCGAAAAAATGAAACGAAGTGGTAGAGCGATTCGTTTTTCAGTAACCAGTTTGCCTCAGGCAGCAAAGAATACAAGGCAAAAAAGAGCGGAATATTATTTTCACTCAGCAGCATAACCAATTTTTTATCCTGCTTTTGATAACATTCCTTCACAATACTCAGAGCGCTGAAGCGATCGTGCGGGAAACTTTCCAGGTCACACAATACCCAGCGCTCATCGCTGCCGTTGCTTTTTGTATTGAGTTCATCAATCAGTTCAGAAAAGTGGTCAGAGCTGGCATATGAAATATCACCCGATTTTCCAAATTGCTCCAGAATAACCGCCTTTATCCCCTCGGAAAAAAACATGTTTTGATCGTATAGGAAACATTGATATTTCATCGCACCATCCCTGTCGATATTCTGTTACTGGTAGGTCAACTCAAAGTTTGCCGTTGCGGTGAAGTTACCGGTCGTTATCGTTCTTTGCTGTAATGCACTTGGCGTGCCGCGAACGTAAGCTTTATAGTTTAGATCCGCAGTCAGCCCATTAATAACCTGAGACTTGCTCGCCTGGCCCAACGGAATCAGCGCGCCATCATCGGCTTCGATAATACCGATAGCAATACCCGATGCGCTCTCCCCTGCATCCGAGCCGGCCGCTTTGATTGCCAAAAATTGTGTCAATTCAGGGTCTGAATCACCGGTGAAAGTCACGGTCACACCCTGAGAAACCGCAGGAGAGCAATCAACCAACTTAATCGTAAAATCTTTTGCATTTGCTTTCGTGCCGTTATCAGCACCAGTGTAAAGGTCACGTAAACCAATCTGGTCAAACGACACAGTCAGGTGTTCGCTATTGGTCTCAATAAGGCATGGCAGGCCCACAACCGTTCCCGTAAACGTAATATCACCAGCCTGGATTTCCCCTGCTGCCCATACCGGCGCAGAGAGTGGAACAGCTGCTGCGAAAACTAAACTCATCATCCTTAAACGCATATTCCCTCCTTAGGGAAACAGTATCACTCAAACACAGTCACAATGGTGGCAGAGGCCTCAAAGTCCCCTTCCGGAATCATGGCTCCTGACTTACCTACGGGTTGCGCAGATAAGCTCCAGACCCCTTCGAAAGGCCCGGGGCCTCCCGTAGTCGTATTTAAATCGATAAAATCATAAAGCGAATTTGGTACAACCGGCTGATTGGTTGTACGGTCCGTTAACGAAATGCCTAAATCACTGCGATCAACCGGACCTGTCGTACTTAAATAATTGCTGTTAAAGCTAGCCGGGCTTCCCTGCAATATCCCAATCCTGACTTTCGCATTGGGCGTCGCAAAACTCCCACCGGTACACTTCACTTTGATATCAACAGGTTGAGCTGGAACATTGTTCTCAATCGCAGCGGCGGAGTTCGGAATTTGACCGAAATCCACCATAACCGGCGCGCCGTCATTGACAACACACTTATCGGGTACCGTGATAATCGCCTGGTCTATAATCACCCTTGCCAGCGGCGTTGGACCCATGATGCCATCGCCCGCCTCAAGCCGACCAAACACTTCAGCTACTTCTTTACTTGTGATGGTAATACCGTTGATAAGCGGCTTTTTCAGCCTGAACGTTACGGTTCCTTCGGAACCAGAACCAAAAACGTTTGACAGTTCATAACCATCTTCTGTCGCACCCTCACTGGCTCGGCATATATTTCTGTTCATCTTGTTAGACGTTGCAGGGAAAGGAACCGGAAGAAAACCATTGCCCTCACCCTCTATACGGATGGTTACTTTGGCATCCATATACTCATTCAAATTAATCCAACCATCCGCCCCTGCTCCGGCAGTTGATCTACCTTCGAACCAAATCGGCTGACCACTGCGGTTCACACTACAAAAGGCGATCGCATTATAAGTATCGTTAAGAGAGAAAGACGCTTCAGCCGTCCCCCCTACCGTATTATCAGTAATAGTCTGACTATCCAGCTGCACGTTATAAACATGGGGATTACGACCTATCGGGATAACCTCACCATCAATAAATACCGCCCACGCGCCCGTAGGAAGCATCGCCAGCGCCAGTGCGCAAGCCATGTAGTTTTTGCGGCGCAAAACACCTGGCATCCTCATCACAGATACTCCATCTTGATGCGCATCAGCCCGCTAAACTCACCCGCACTGACATTGTTGTCTGTTGATTCCAGCGCGGCCTGGAACGTCAGCACGCTGTCACCGGTTTTTACCAGCAGCGGTGCCTGCGTCTGGTTCAGTACATACGGCTTGCCGTCAACACTCATCAAACGCAGACCGGCACCAAATGAGGAACCCGTAGTGCGCAGAAGCGAACTATTGCCAGGGTCAGACTCACCAATAAAGGTCATCTGTACTGCCTGCTCGCTGGTGGTGTAAGTACGCCACTCCTGGCCCGTTTGTGACGCAGCGATGTTGTTGCGATAGGTTGCAGCCCCTTTCAGGCAGTCCCTCAGGTAAACCTTAAACGTCACCGGCTGGCTACGGTCACCCGCGTTATGGAAGCTGCGTGCGCTAATATCACCCAGGCTCACATCCTGAAAACGACTTTCAGAAGAGAGCACACACGGTGATGCGAATACGTTGCCGTGAAACCGCACAATGCCACTGTCTTCTTTAATATGGTCCGGATCGCTGTGCAGCGGCGACGCTGAAATATCAGCCATTGCCTGGAATGAAAAACCGGCGGCCAGAATTGCGAATAACGGTAATTTGTTTTGCATTGTCGGACTCCTCGATTATTAGCCCTGTTGCGCCGGCGGTAACGCCTTGCAGGTATTCCCTGAGCAGCGATAGGTCAGTTCCGGGTGACCGCCGTAGTCGTTCACGTACATCATCTTAAACTCGCTCACCCCACTGTCTGAGACCTTAAAGTCCAGGCTGGATTTAGGCGGAACCATAATCCCCGGGAAGTCCGTTATCTTCTGCCCGGCACCTTTGCTGAGGCCAAGAATAGTGATGTAGTAAGGCGTTGGGTTTTGCGCCGTCATACTTGAGCCGCGCTTCTCAAACACCATCTGATCCTGCCAGATTGCGCTACGTTTCTTTGGAATAACTGCCGCTGGGCGATAGAACAACTTGATACGGGTCTGCATCGCCAGTTGAAGTACGTTCGGCTTGTCTGATTTCGGCGGGATTTCACGCACGTTAAGATAGAACAGGCTCTCTCTGTCTGCTGGCAGCGCAGAAATACCGTCTGTTTTCGTTACACGGGCAATACCCTTCTGACCGCCGTTAATACGCTGCAATGGCGGCAGTACCACCAGTGGCGACGTAATTTTTTGGCCGTTAGCGTCTTCAATCCAGGACTGCGCCAGGAACGGCACCTCAGGCGACGTGTTGGTGAGATTGGCGCTGGAAGACATATCTTTTTCTGTGATAATCAGGCGAGTACGGTCCAGGGAAATGCCCGCCTGTGCGTAACCACAAAACATGCTAAAAACGACTGCGGCAACTGCGCAACGGTTAAACTTTTTCATACTCATTCCTCTTACTCCTGAGATATATCGCTGTTCATCCGTGATTAGCGACACGGCAGCAGCACAGTAGACGCGTCGACAAGCGTTGCCGGCATCGTGACTTCACACTGGGTTTTTCCACCCCAGTTGACTTTCAGCGTTTCGTTCGGATTGACCCCGGAAAGCCAGGCTTTACCTTCTTCCAGTACCATGGCAACGCTCACGCCATCTTTGTTGTAAACTTCAGCGCCAAACGGCGGCGTACTGTGGTCTGCCAGACGCAGCGTGCCCATCACCCGGTTACCTCTCGACATACCAAACGCCTGATAACCAATGGCCCCTTCCGTTAATACCGAGGTATTGATGGCTTTGGATGCTTCAATGTTGCCGTCCATTGCATCTACATCCACGCGGGTATCAAAGTTGTTGTAGCTGACGATATCCGGCACCACGGCGATACCAAAACTGTTGGTCGTCGCTTTACCGTTGTTCAACGGCACACCGCCGATACCATTAGTGTCTACCATCACACGCGCGGTATTCGATGTTGCACTACTGTTATGCAGCGCTGCGCCGTGCTGTGTTGCCGTTAAGCCACCGCGCAACGTTGCGCTGGCTGCCATATAGTTATTGTGCTGATAGCTGGCGGTGGTGTTAATCTCCGCCCACTGCGAGCGATGGCGATAGTAGCCATCAACGTTGGCGTAGCCGTCCTGACTTGCCCCGGCACGTACGCGCCACAGGTTGTTGTAGTCGCTATTGTCAGTGTACGAGGCCATCGGGCTGGTTTTGCCATTATTGGTCTGGAGATCGAGACCCGCCCAGCGGCTACCGTCGCCCACCGGAATCGATAACCTGAACGAAATAGAGTCATCGTTCTTACCGTTATAATCGGAACGATAAGCTGACAGGTTTGCGGTGATACCGCGTACATTGCCCACGCTAAAGCTGCGACCAACGGAGAAACCGTATCGGTCCTGACTACCGCGGTTCCAGTAGTTCTGGTGGGTATACGTCAGGAACAGCGTGGTTGCCAGACGCGGATCGTCGGCCCAGAACGTTTTACTACCGGTAATGGTGTACATCTCTTTTTCACGACCGATGTTGTCATAGCCCTGGTAACGTTCGTCCAGGTACTGCGACAGCGTACGGAAATCGCGCTCAGAGAAGCGATAGCCTGCGAAGGTAATGGAGCTGTTGTACTCATCAAAGGTCTTCGCGTAGCTGAGTTTGTATGACGTACCCCAGATGCGGTTCTGGCCTGGCAGCTCGCTCCAGGACTCCGTGGCATCAAACGACAACGCACCGAGCACGCTCAGGTCACGACCAATACCCGCAGAGACCGCGGTATACGCTTTACCCGCCGTCATCAGACCGCCGTAGAGTGACCAGGCGTTGGTCACACCCCAGGAGAAGTCCCCAGCCACAAAGCCAGGCCCCTGAATACGGTGGTTGTAGCGCGACGGTGCACCACCCGCGATGTTGTAGCGGACATAGCCAGGACGTGTCAGATACGGGATGTTGGCGGTATTCACCTGAAAGGTAGAAACCGAACCATCCTGTTCTTCGACACGTACATCCAGCGTACCGCGCACGGAACTACGCAAATCCTGGATGTTAAACGGACCCGCTGCCACCGTCGTTTCATAGATGGTGCGCCCGCTTTGCATGACGGTAACTTTGGCGTTGGTACGCGCCACGCCGTGAATTTCCGGCGCATAACCACGCAGGCTCGGCGGCAGCATACGCTCATCGCTTTCCAGGTTAGCCCCGGTAAAACGCACCGTGTCAAACACCTGCGAGTTAAGATAAATTTCCCCCAGCGTCAGCTTTGCAGCCATAGTTGGCAGCGGACGATAGGCGTAGAACTGGTTCCAGGTAAAATCGTACTTGCGCTGATCGCTGTCGTAGTTGGTCTGGTATTCACCGCGTACACGCCAGCCGCCGGCGTTAAAACCCGCCTGGCCATAACCTGACACCGAGCTGTAATCATCCGAACCGCTCTTGAAACGACGAGAGACCTGCCCGGTCAGGCTGTAGTCAAAAATCACGCCTGCAATGCCGCTGTCCCAGCGCTCAGGCGGGGTCCAGTCCGGATCGTTGTATTTCATCCATGCCTGAGGAACCGTAATATCTAACACACCTGCAGAGCTACTGATTCTTGCACCAGGAACGCTGTCGAGGGTGTAGCAGTTTTCATAAATCGGCATGACTTTGGCGCGGACTTCCTCCTTCAGCGCCAGCTTGGTCAGCAAGTCCTCATTAATACATGCGCGGCTGTTTTTGCCGTCTTCGCTTGCAACATATTCAATTTTGGACTGCCCTACAGATCTGCCGTTGATCTTAATATCAAGCAGGTAACTTCCCGGTGTGACGTAGTTATCCGTTGCGAATCGGGATAAATCGACATGGCTGCGATCTGCTGCATCAAGCACATCGACGTTAAACTCAACGCTATCATCTGCTAAGGCCGCTGGCGCATAGCAGACCATAATTACCTGCGCGGCAATTATAGTTAACTTGGTTTTTAATTTTACCGACATGATTATTCATCCCGAATCAATCACCGGAATACGTGAAGCATCCCGCTACGTATATGTTGTTTTAGTTGTAATCCATAAAAAAGCGGGCGGTCGCGTAGAATTCGCCAGCCTGAACATTTTTCTGGACCGGAACCACCGAGGCAGTAAATCGTAATATGTTTTTCTCACTGCTCAATGCATAACCGGGAGACGGCTGTCCAAATGTTAAAGTATCACCGTTTCTGTCTTGCAGGCGTATTCCCAGCCCTTTTCCGTTTGTCAATAACGCAGTGGGATCTTCATTTGTGGTCTCACCCATAAATGTCACTGACGCGTAGGGATATTGCAATAAACCGTCACCTATATCCGTCGCTGTACATCCCGTTAAGCGAACCGTAAAAGGTCGAATTAAAACATCTTCGCCTTCTTCTTTAACATCACGGGCAGAAATATCGCCAAATTCAACTAATATATCACGATGCAGATTGTCGATGCTGCAGGCAGCTTCAATAAGTTCTCCTCGCGCATCCACTTCACCTTCTAGTGGAAGGAAAGTGGTGGCAAAGGCATGGCCAGAAAAAAGCAGGGTGGATAATAAATAAAGCGGAAAAATACTTTGCTTTTTTAATTCCATAGTAGCACCCACAATCCTTGTTCCTGATTCCACTTTCATAGAATGCGGGGGTTTCCCCCCGCACAGCACACTTCACATCGATTACTGGTAAGCGATAGAGAAGTTAATGGTAGACTGGAAGTCACCTGCGGTCGGTTCGGTGGTCGCAGTGTCAGCCTGCAGGAATGCCACGAACGGGATGGTGTTTTTGCCATCAACCAGTTTAACCGCAGTGGTAGCTTCGCCCCACTTAACGAGCTGGTTGCCGCTGTCTACCAGGCCGATACCAGCGCCAGTCGCGGTACCAGAGGTGAATGCTGCCAGTGCGTCGTTAGCCGGATCAACAGAAGTCGGGGTGTAGGTTACAACAGCGCTACCCGCAACAGTTGCGTCACAGTCCTGCAGAACGATGCTCTTCTGTACGTTACCAACACGTGCCTGGTTAGCAAACTCGTGGATTGGACGCTGACCGAAATCGACAACAACCGGGCTTGACTCAACAGCCAGGCCGCAAGGCGTGCTCACCAGCTCACCGCTCAGCTCGATTACGCCGTTAGTGGTGCCTTCAGCAGCCAGTACAGATGCAGAACCCAGAGCAGCAGTGAATGCCACAGCCATAGCTACTTTATTCAGTTTCATAAAAATTCCTGCGTAGTAAACTAATATCCTAAGAAATAAAGAGCGATAAAGCCGGCAATACATAATGCATGCGGCGTTTAGAAGCCCCTGTTTTTACGTCAACAGAGTTCAGGTCGGATAATCTTAGCGGTGTTTGCAGCTGTAATTATTGGCCCACTCCGTTGAGCTAATAAAATGCTATCAAAACACAAATACCCTTAAAAGCATGGCGTACCCATCCAACAAAGTGCGAGTTAAAACCTCGCACACATGTTATTAGCAATTTTTTATCTCGCGAGTAAAATGGAAAATTCCTACATCAATTATTGCAAACAATATTTTTGAATTAAAAAAAAAAGCAATAAGACATCTGGCCGATATTTAGCTGAAACCTCTTAAATTAAGTACAAAAATTAATCAAAAGCAACGCTCGTAACGGTAACCAGGTCTGTACAATAACAGCGACGCACCCTTACTCAGTAAGGAAATCCCTGTTACTGGCAGGCTAACAAGAAACGATAAGATTAGTCGCACATAAATTTACAAAATAAAC
Source organism: uncultured Enterobacteriaceae bacterium (assembly GCA_966185765.1). GTDB lineage: Bacteria > Pseudomonadota > Gammaproteobacteria > Enterobacterales > Enterobacteriaceae > CBIFVZ01. Next base: position 27,435 of record CBIFVZ010000005.1, read on the forward strand.
CATCTGTTAATGATTATGTGAGGATGCGGGCAATTATTGGTGCGGTGAAAAAGCAAAAACGCAATGTTATTAATTCTTAATTCCTGGCAAAACAGAGAAAAAAAAGTTAGCTTTGTGATATTTGCCTGTACAGAATCTCTCTTTATAAAGATAACGCGTCGGGAACAGCCCAATAAAAAACGGCAGCCCTCGTAATGAGGCGCTACCGTTTCAGATTTCCACAGCAAGCACACTTACTGAATGTGCTGGTCAAACATCTCGTGAGAGATCTCCTGAACACCGTCTTTATTAAGTAGAATGATACGATCGGCGCTGCGAATGGTTTCCGGGCGATGGGCAATAATAATACGCGTGATGTTCATATCACGAATAGCGGTATTGATTGCGCTCTCACGATTAACATCAAGGTGGCTGGTGGCTTCGTCGAGAATCAGGATCTCAGGCCTGCGGTACAGTGCGCGTGCCAACAGCACGCGCTGCATCTGCCCACCGGATAATGAAGACCCCATATCGCCCACCAGACTGTTATAGGCCATCGGCATTTGCATAATATCGTCATGAATCTGCGCCAGCATTGCCGCCCGTTCCACCTGTTCCTGACAGTAATTCGCATCAAAGAAGCTGATGTTGTCGGCAATGGAGCCAGCAAACAAAATATCGTCCTGCATAACGCTGCCAATTTTATCACGATACCAGGTCATCCCCAGTTTACGAATATCCTGGCCGTTAACCTCAATCGCACCACGTTGTGGCTTGAGTAACCCCAGCAGCAGTTTCACCAGCGTCGATTTACCCTGGCCGGAAGGGCCGATAATCGCCACTGATTCACCAGAGTGGATACTCAGCGTACAGTTCTCAAACACCCAGGGTTCAGTTGGGGCGTAACGGAAAGAGAGATTGTGCACTTCAACGGCGAATGCTTTCTGCTCGCCGGGCAGCGCCACGGCGTTATCCATATCACCTTCTTTATCTGTCAGAACGATATCAGCCAGACGTTCGCCGTGTAAACGCAGCATCCAGAACTCAATGATGGCGTTAATCAGCCCGGTAGCGCGGCTGAGAAACTGATCGGCAAAACTTGAAAATGCCACCAACATACCGCCAGTGAAGTTACCTTCTAATACCTGGAGCGCCGCCAGCCAGATAAGCACGATGCGCCCAACGCCGGAAATGATCCCCTGTAAGGTGTTAAAACCAATTGTTAAACGCTGAATGTGAATGCCTTTGTTGGTCGCTTCAACCAGTTCATTGGCATAGGTGGAAACACGCATTTCCTGCTTATTATTAAGCTTCACCGCCTGCACGCCGCGAATGGACTCCAGTAATTGCGACTGGGCGCGGGCATTAGCAATCAACTGGTCTTCATTAGCCTGGCGAAACGGGCGAAACGACACCCAGCGGATGATAACGTAAAGCCCGAACAGCCCCAGCACAACAAAAGCCAGTTTGACGTTGTAAGCAAACAGCATAAACAGCGTCACGATTGCCATCACACCATCAAGCAATGAGGAGATAAAGCGGCTGGTCAGCGTGTTCTGGATGGTATTGATGGAACCAAAACGCGACACAATATCGCCAACATGCCGTTCTTCAAACCATGACATCGGCAGGCCAAGCAGGTGCGAACAGACGTTAGCGGACCACTGTACGCTCAACATACTGGAAAACCAGGTGGTAACCCAGGAGCGGATAGCGCTGATGATGTTTTGCAGCACCATCACAACAATAAACGCAGAGCCAAGCAGCGTCAGCAAATCGTAATCGGCAGAAGGCAGCACCTGGTCCATCACCCACTGGGTATAAAAGGGCGCCAGGATGCCAAACACCTCAAGCGCGATGGAGAGGATCATCACCTGCACAAAGGCGGAACGAATGCCGGTCACATTGCCGATAAGTTTGAGCATGGAAAGCGATTCTTTCTCTTCTTTCTTCTCAAACGAGGCTGCCGGCATTAATTCCAGCGCGACACCGGTAAATGAGGTGGAAACCTCATCCAGCGGCACTTCCCGGCGACCTCGCGCCGGGTCATGAATCACGATTTTCTTTTTGGAAACGCTTTTGAGCACCACAAAGTGGTTCATATCCCAGTGCAGAATGCAGGGCATACGCAACTTGTGCAGTTCTTCTATTTCAAGGCGCAGCGCGCGCGTTGACATGCCAAGCTGTTGCGACACCAGCATAACCTCACCCAGCGTTGCACCTTTGAGCGAAGTAGAGAAACGCCGACGCAGGGTTATCATGTCGATGCGGTGACCATAATAGTTGGCAATCATGCCAACACAGGTTAGCCCGCACTCTGCCGCCTGGGTCTGCTGAATAACCGGCAGCTTATTGCGCCAGGAGAAGTTAAGTTTTTCAAGCAAATTCATTGAGATAGCCTTTCTTCTTATCGTTATCAGGAAGCCGCACTGCGGCTAAGGGCATAAAGCGGTTCAAGTACCCACTCATACAATCGGCGCTTATCAATAAGAAAATCTGCCTCTACCGCGCTACCGGGTTGGAGCCTCACCTGCTGTCCGTAAGCTTTCACAAACTGGTTATCCAGCTTTACCTTCACCAGATAATGCTGCTCCTGCACCTGATTGTTGCCGGTTATCTGCGCGACCTCCTGCGGAGAGAGCGCGACTCGGGAGACGCCGATAACCTTGCCAAACTGCTGGCCGAACTTCTGCCACGGATAGGCCTGATAGCGCAGCACGACCCGCTGGCCTGGGCGAATAAAACCAATAGCGCGGCTGCTGACCATAATGCGTGCCTGTAACTCCGTGTTTTCCGGTAGTAGCGACGCCATAGTCTGGCCTGCCGTCACAATCTGGCCGCGCTTGACCACCACTGATGCCACCGTCGCTTTTTGCGGCGCGTTAATTACTACTGAGCGGCGCGACTCGTTTTCCATCATGTTTTGCTTAAGCTCGGCGATGCGCCGCTCAATATCGTTAATCTGATTAAGCTCATTGATGGGCTGCTCGCGAATCTGCTGTAACGTCTGGGTAAGCTGCTGCTGAAGATCAATACGCTGACGTGCCACATCCTGAATACGCGACTCGGCCTCAAGGCGTGCGGTTTCCTGCTCCTCCACCTGGCTGTTAGAGGCGTAACCTTCCTTGCGCATCATTTTATATTTATTGAGCTTTTCCGCCGCCAGATTCATCTGCTGTACGCGGCTTGCATAGATGTCGCTCAGGCTGGCGAGTTGCTGCTCCAGTAAACGCTTTTTTTCCTGTAACCCTTTGCGAGTTTCCTCAGACAACACCGTCAGGTTGGCGCGCTCTCTGACCAACACACCATGTTGCAGGTCAAGTTGTTCAGCAATGGTTTCACGCGTCTGACCATAGCGGGTGGACACTTCAGAAGAAATGGTGACCAGCGGCGCATCTTTCTCCACGCTGTCGCCTTCACGGATAGCAAGATCGGTGATTGTCCCGGCATTCACCGCCACAATATCCATCACGCCCTCTACCGGGATAAGTGCACCAATGGCGTTCTCACGTTTGGTGTAAGAACCAAAGAAACAGAAAATCAGCGTCGCGACCGTGATAAGTCCCACCAGTCCGATAATGACCCAGCGATAGGGCGGGCAGTAAAGCGCCACGCTGCCAATAGCTTTTGTTTTGTTTGCCTCAAGCGCTTCCTTGCGAAACAGTGATTCAGACATAGCTATCTTCCATAAACATTACGAACGTACGGGGCAGTTAAACCGGTTAAGATACGAATAATCCAAATCGCCCGATACCGCAGCGAGCTTAATGCTGGAGACGATGTACTCGTATTGTGCTCTGGCAAGTTCACTCAGGGATTTGAAATAATCTTTTTCAGCGTTCAGTGCATCGATAGTGGTGCGAAGTCCCAGTTCGCGGGCGTACTGGGTGGATTCCATGCGACGTTTTGCTGAGATAATGGCTTTGCGATGTGCGCTCATGCGCGCTTCACCGGAACGTACACCGGACACCGCACTTTCAAGCTCCTGTAGCGCCGTGCGGCGGGCATCTACCAGTTCTTCTCGTGACTGTTCTTTACGATGCGAGGCTTCAATGCTCTGAGAAACCTGGCTACCGCCCGCAAACAGCGGTACGGAGACGTTAAGGGCAATGTTGGTGTTGCGGGTTTTTGACGTAGTGCCAAAAACGTCATCCAGGTAATTACCGTTTTCAGCCCGACTCCAGTTATTGCCGTAGGCTGCCTGCACTGACACCACCGGCATATGCTGGCCTGTTGCAGCCAGCATGTCAGCACGGCTTTGTTCAAGCGCAAACTGGGCAGCACGGATATTGAGATTCTGACGCTCAGTGCGCGCTTTTAACTGTAAAAGCTGGGGCGGTTTACCCGGCGCGATGCAGTCCATGCCGCTGGCCGGAATAGCGTTGCCGGAAAGGCCGCTGAGTTTTTCAAAGCGAATACGCGCATCTTGCAACTGACTCTCAGCAGTGATGACATCCGCAACGGCCGTATCAAAATTGGCCTGAGCTTCATCGACCTCAAGGCGCGTCTGGTCGCCTATATCCAGCCCCTTGAGCGCCCCGTTGAGCTGTTGTTCGAAGGCGACGCGCGCTTTGTCGGCGTTATCCAGGACACGAGAGGCGTAAATCACAGAAAACCAGGCATCGCTCACATCGCTGATGAGTTTCTGCTGCGCAATCATGTAGTTGACTTCGGCCTTATCGGCTATCGCATCTGCACGACGCCAGGTCGCATATTTGGCAAGATCGAAAAGAGGCTGGGTAAGGGTAACGACATAGTTGTGGCGTTTAACACCTGCCGCATAAGACGCGCCTGGCTGATCCTGTTTTGAGTAGCTGCCGTTGAGCGCCACAACAGGTAACAGCCCGGAAAATCCCTGAATACGCTTTTGCTGTTCCGCCTCATTAAGGCTGCGCTGGGCCAGAATACCGGCATCATACTGATCCGCAGCGATAACCGCTTCCTGCAGCGTTAACGCACCCACCTGGGTCGCCGAAAGGCACAATACAGTCGAAATCACTATTTTCGTGGGAAAATTAATTTTCATTGTGTTATTTCATCATCCCTGATCTATAGATTATTTTAGTCGTTAGCTATTGCCACCCACATGACGCATAAGCGCTGCGTGATGCTTGTATAAGCTTTCATTTTCAACATCCTGTTTTTGCTCACCGTAATAGCATTTCATGTTGTACCACAAGAAACCAATGCCTTTCTCATGATGAGAAAATATTTACACCTTTGCCAATCCAACTTCCGACTGATTAATCTTAAAACCATAAGGAATGCAGAACGCCAAATATGAGGTAGTAAGAATATTACTCTGCGACCATCGGGGCGGACGACAATGCTCTTTTAACGTTGCGACAGGGGCAACGCGCATTATATTGTTGTGGTATGTCGTTCATACGCGCGCTACGAGGAGCAATAAAGCACCGTAAACATTCATACCCGCTGCCGGGTGGCACAACGGCTAAACCTGGCCTCACTATAACACACTTAAGGTCTCCCGGATGCCGCTACTTCCCGTGCAACCAGCCACGGCCACATTGATTTCCGGGGAAGAGTAAAAGCGGGCATCGCACTATTCACACAATAACGAGCCAGCCGTAAGCGCAGGAACAATGTATATCGGCTTCGACCCAGAGTTAGGGTGACGTCACCTTCCGACGAAGGTAAACCCGATGCGTCGCATAATAATCTAACTTTCAACTTCTCAAGTGAATATTCTGACTGACTGTAATAAAAGACGGCAATGCAAACAAGAAATAACAGGATGCTTTTGGAAAAATAACAAAAAAAACACGCGATAAAACCAATATCTCTCCCAGTAGCGCAAGTGCAATATATCCCCTTCCTTACAGATTCGTCCTATTTTTAAGCAAGCACAGAGCCTGACCAGCCTTTCTCAGGCATACTAATAAGATACTTTGCGCTACCTTTAAACGCGCAAAGGTAATTATTTACTGGCGGCATCACATTCCATCGTTATTAATTATCTGACTGTGTCAGTGGTGTCTTGCACGCTCGTAATTCACGTTTCATACAATTAACTCATGCTAAGGAATGCATAGTATGTTGCGGAAAACTCGTGACCCATCCCCTTACAACGTGTTTGTCGGAATGTGTCTGATGATATTACCTGCTGCACCAGTACTGGCTGGCGTAGCGGATAATAACGCTCAGGGGATCATATCCACAAAGGATGCTGCCCCGGACACCGCTGCTAAAAACAGTAATACCGCCAAAACGAACGGTAAGTTTCTCGCGTCCAGTAGTCCGGCAAAGAACGCTCCACTGACCGGCTCTGGCCGGAAAAGTATGCTGGCACCACAGGCTACCTCTCCGGCAGCGGCATCAGTGTCAGAGCGCACTTCCATGCTTAATACGCCAAATCGTGCCACGCCAGCAGCTTCAGGGGCGAGCCACCTTCTGGCGCGAAAGAACAAAATGCTGTTCGCCAACCCACAAAGTATTAATGATGGCAATAAGGCAGTAGCGCCTCAGACAGCCACACGCGGCGGTAATACCTCTGGTTTGCTCACGCCTCGGGATAACAGTGCCGTTACACTTACCCAAAGTAAAGCACCGCTAACCGGCTCAGGTATGCTGGTAGGTAAAAAGCCCAGCGCTGCACCGGCGACTACAGGTGCAAATAAGGTCCTGGCAGGTTCCCGCGTGGTTTTCACAGAGGATACGGACAATGGCGCCGTTACCTCTGCTACGGGCGACACATCAACCACGAAACGCTCATCGTTTCTGGTAAAAGATAAAAATGCTCCTGCCCTCGCCTCCCGCCACAGTGAGACCCCTGCGGGAAAAAATGCTCGCGGCGTGTTCACTTCAGGCGAGACCAGCTCGCACCAGAATGGGCTGGTTATCACCGTGGACGATGACAGCGCCGTGGGTGCAACAACGGCCACGGCAAAGACCAACCCACTGACCAATGCCAGCGCAACAGCGTCTGAATCTAGTGCTCCGGGTGTGTTTGCAACAAGTAACGTCGCGACAACCGGCGTATTCACAACGGATAAGCTCCTCACACGTGTTAATAAACAAACTGATACGGCTTTCTTAACGAAAAACCCTACCCCAGCTAACGCCACAGGTACAACGGGTCTTTTCGCCAGTAAAACCAGTACAGCTGGCTCACACGGCGTGACAGTAACGATGAGTGATACAGCGCCTACCGTTGCGTCGCCTGGCGCCAATACCGTGGCGCTGTCTGAGACTGTTTCAGCCCCAGCCAGCAACGCCAGTGCAACTGCAGCAAGTACGACTAAAAGAACAAGCATCTCAGTTTCCACCAGTGAAGAGGGAATGCCTGGCTTTTATCCTGCGCCCGGTTCTGTGACCTTGACGACGAGTTCAATCACTACCTCCGGTGACGGTGGAACCGGGATTTTTTCCGCAGAGGGAAGTGATATAACGGTGGACACGAGCGTTATCGCCACCGCTGGTCTGGGTGCTGCTGGCGTTTCTGCCGTAACGGGTGCCATTGCGGTGAGCGAGAGTGCAATCGCGACTGCGGGTGACGGTAGCGCCGGGGTTTTCTCGTCTGATGCAGGCACAGTGAGTGTGACCCGTTCCGCTGTTGCCACTGCAGGCGAGGGTGCCGCAGGCGTCGCGGCCATTGCCGGTTCCGCTTCACTGGAAAATAGCACGGTGAGGACCATCGGGACGGAAAGCGCGGGGATTTTCGCAATAGCCTCTGGTACGGTGAGTTCGACTAATACCACCATCACCACATCTGGCGATCATGCCCACGGTGTGTTTACCAATAACGGCTCAGTCACGCTTAGCGGGGGATCCCTAACCACTCACGGCGCGCAGAGCGCCGGGATCGTCTCCGAAACCGCAGGCACCGTGACGGCAAGTAACACTTCATTGATCACGACCGGTGAGAACGCCAGTGGCGTAACTGCTGACAGTGGCCTCATTACACTTGCCGATAGCGCAATACAGACCAGCGGCGCGGCCAGTAGCGGGATGCTCTCTACCTCTACGGGCACAGTTAACGCGACTAACACTACGGTAATCACTACTGGCGAAAACGCCAGCGGGGTTTCTGCTGATAACGGGGCCATCGTGCTGACCGACAGTTCCGTGAACACTCGTGGCAGCGCCAGCGCAGGGATTTTCTCTGCCTCGGCAGGCTCGGTGACCGCAACTAACGCCACTATTGTGACCACCGGTGCCAACGCCAGCGGCGTTTCTGCCGACAACGGGGCTGTCATGCTCACCGACAGTTCGGTGAACACCCGCGGCAACGCCAGCCACGGGATTTTCTCCGCTGCGGCAGGCTCGGTTACGGCTGCTAATACCACGATTATCGCCAGTGGCAATAATGCTAACGGCGTACTGGCTGACAACGGTAGCGTCACGCTGACTGACAGTTCAGTCAACACCCGCGGCAACGCCAGTAACGGGATTTTCTCCGGTACGGCAGGTAACGTTAATGCGTCTAACACGACCATCCTCACCAGTGGCGAGAGTGCCAGGGGCGTTTTCGCTGACAATGGCAAGGTCACACTGACCGATAGCCTGGTCAATACCCGCAACACCGCCAGCGTGGGGATTTTCTCCGGTGGTAACGGTAGCGTTGATGCCACTAACACGACCATCCTGACGACCGGCGAGAAGGCCAGTGGCGTTTTTGCTGACAATGGCAAGGTCACACTGACCGATAGCCTGGTCAACACCCACAACACAGCCAGCGTCGGGATTTTCTCTGGCAATGGCGGCAGTGTTGAAGCGACCGGTACCAATGTCACAACGGCGGGCGAAAACGCGCATGCGTTGTCGGTCAACCAGGGCGCGATCGGTATTAACAACGGTATGCTGAAAGCGGGCAATGGCGCAGGGATCTTCGCCACGGGTAACGATGCAGCTTTGCAAGCAGGAGAAGTGGCGCTGAATGCCGTGACCATTGACGCCGCGAAGTCTTCGGTACTGACTGAGGGCGGTATGCTCAATCTCAACGCCACAGGTACAACGTTCAACAGCGATACCCGTCTCGTTCTGGATGTACGGGCTGATGCCACCAATCCGGAGAGTTACAGCAATGTTAATCTGAATGCTGACAGCAGCATGCTCAATGGTTCGCTGGTGTCAGACAACACACTGAACACCACTACGGTGTCATTAAGTAATAACAGTACCCTGACGGGCCGCAGTGAGAACATCTCTTCTGTTTCGCTCGACGGCACAAGCCGCTGGTACATGACAGGCAATTCTGACGTACAGTCGCTGACCAATAACGGCACCATCATTTTCAGCGAACCAGGCAGTGGTGATGATAACGCACGGGCGGCCAACAGTGATTACAAGACACTGACGGTGAACGGCGATTATGCCGGTAATGGCGGTATGCTCGTCATGAACACCTTACTGGGCGGTGATGGTTCTCCAACAGATAAGTTGGTGGTCACAGGTGACGTTAAGGCAGGTGATACCAACGTCGCCATTAACAATATGGGTGGCAGTGGCGCCTGGACGGTTGACGGTATTGAAGTGGTCAGCGTCGGCGGTACGTCTGAAGGTACTTTCACCAAATCGGGTCGTATTGTTGCGGGTGCCTATGATTACGAACTCGAAAAGGTCAATGAAAGTTGGTATCTGACGAATAAAGCGCCGGATGTCACTCCCCCTGATCCGGGTCCAGAGCCGGAGCCTGGCCCCGATCCAGAACCGGGTCCTGGCCCTGGTGAATCGCAGTACCGCCCGGAGACAGGTTCTTATCTGGCCAATATGCTGGCGGCAAACACCATGTTTGATCACCGCATGCAGGACAGACTTGGCGAAGGCAGCTATGCGCGTACCGCTGATGGCGAACGCGCTGACGGGATGTGGATGCGTCATGTCGGAAGCCATAACCGCTTCTATGATGAGTCAGGACAGCTGAAGGCCCGTACCAACCGCTATGTTTTGCAACTGGGTTACGATCTGGCGCAGTGGAGTTCCGATGCTGACGATCGCTGGCACGTAGGGATAATGGGAGGCTACGGTAACGCACAAAGCAACATCCGCTCAGCCCTCACCGGCTACCGCGCCGACAGCAAAGTTGAAGGCTACAGTGCTGGTATGTACGCCACCTGGGTTGAATCTGACAGAGAAATATCAGGGGCCTATGTGGACGGCTGGGTGCTTTATAACTGGTTCCGTAACACCATCAACGGCGAACAACTGGCAACCGAGAAGTATGATTCCAAAGGCCTCACTGCCTCTGTAGAAGCGGGTTACACCGTACAAATGACTCAGGGCGAGCGCGTAAGCAGCTGGCTACAGCCGAAAGCGCAGTTAACCTGGCTGGGCGTGCGTGCTGACAACCACCGTGAACAGAATGGCACCTGGGTTAGCGATGAGACTGACGGAATGTTAAGAAGTCGCCTCGGTGTACGTACTTACCTCAAAGGCTACAGCGAACTGGATGAAAACACCGATCGCGAGTTCCAGCCGTTTGTTGAAGCTAACTGGCTGCACAACTTTGGCGACTACAGCGTCAAGATGGATGATGTCACCAACAGTATCGCAGGCAATAAAAACATCGGTGAACTGAAGCTCGGTGTGGAAGGCAGACTTGCCGACGATTTCACCATGTGGGGTAACGTTGCTCAGCAGGTAGGTAGTGCAGGTTATTCTGATACCAGCGCGGTGTTTGGTACGCGTGTTAATTTCTGATACGTCGCCTTGCTGGGCGTAAATCATGTGTGGGGCCAGAACGCGCTGCGTTCTGGCCTTTTTTGCCACTGGCTGTCTGCACGCTGCCCTGACACGTTTTATTGCCTGAATGCTCATCTCTCAAATAAGAGGCTTTACCGTCTAACACCATGCTCATTTTCTGTTACATGAATACGCCTGCCTTACCAGATGGCAAAGCACGGATGAAATCATTTTTCACTTGTGAGTTAATCTTCATGTATTAAAATGCTGCCGACCGTTTTTATGGCGATTCTTTCCCACAGGCAACGTCACTCGACGTCAGAAAACCACACCCTCAGGCGTTACAATATAAGCGCGTTGAGAAGCGCTCAGTGTAATTAGTAAGTACTGCAATACACGCTGGGTATTATCTTAGCGTGTACATGTGTTATTCCATGCTGTAACTAGAGAATAATGCCCTGATGGATATAACATCACAGCATGTCATCCTCATACGAGGAAATAGTCCTGTAGACCACCCGAGCTGACAGCGCCGAGATATTGTGAATGACGTACTGACAGGTTTCGGTGTACTGCGCGCTTACAGGAGGAGGGAAAAGGCTCGGTTGTGCTGCATAAAACAAGAATTATCGCCTGAAAAATAGATTAATCCCATAAATCAATCCATTAGCATCCAGAAATAACTAACGCATTCAATCAGATTTAATTCCTGAAGAAGCAGATAACTCACTCAATAACAATACTAATACGCACTAAAAAGGCTTATGCTGCCAGTGAATACTATGAAGGATGATGTAAAAGGTTCTGTTATTTCCGAAGCCTTAAGGAAATACCGTTCAATACGCTATTGAATACCCCTGCCGTATATTCACCTCCCTGAAAACCAAAGAGACGCGATAAATCCTAATTATTTTCTCGGAAAAATCCGCATTGGTAGCAATTGATATATGCAGACTAATAAAAATCCTTACGCTATACTTTAGCGTGAAGCTCATATAGAAACTTACAGGCTGTGCAAAAACCTCATCGTTAATTACGGACAGCTCAGGCTGGCGATGTTGTGCATACCTGTATTTAACGTTTCGTACAATTAACCAACGCTAAGGAATGCATATATGTCGCGGAAAATTCGCGCCCCCTTCGCTTATAATCGCCTGGCTCTACTGTGTTTAATGGCACTCCCTGCGTCGCAGGCACTGGCTCTTGAATCAACCGGTGGCTCTACTGTATATGTAAGTGATGATGTCTTCTCAAGTGGAGTTGGTGATTACCCACTTTACGCCTCTGGCGCAAACAGCGTACTTGAAACCGATTCTGAATATCTAAGGTTTGAAAGCACTAACAACTTTACCTCAGTGGCAATGGCCATTGATGGTGGCGCACTGGTGGTGGGTGGAAGTGCTACACTTGCAGGCAGCGGCAGCACGGCTGATACGGTATCTCTCAATAACGGCTCTTTGACCGCCACAGATGTCACAATAACCTCATCAGGCACAGGCTCCTGGGGAATCAATGCCGAAAATGGTGCAAAAATATCTCTGGATAACACAGAGGTTAACGCGTCTGGCTCCTCAACCGGCGGTGTTTTACTGGGTAACAACAGCATATTGACCGCAAACGCGAAATCAAAAATTACAGCATCAGATAAAGCAATTGCTCTACAACTCAAAGCCGACAGTACGGATAGTAAAGCAAAAGCAGAATTAACTGACACGACGGTGATATCTCAAAACAACAGTGCTATCAACGTTGAAAATGGCAACCTGAATATTACCGGTGGTGCTGTAAGCAGCACTGGTGAAAACAGCAATGCTATTAATGCTGGCGCGGGTGCCATGATAACGGCCACTAGCGCCAGAATTACAACGCAGGGTAATGGCAGCGATGCCATACGAGTGAGCGGAACCGATTCCAATGTAACGGTAGTGGACTCCACGTTATCTACTAGCGGAACCACTGCTCACGTTATTAATAATCAGGATGGTGGAACTGTCCGGCTGGCTGGTGGTAGCGTCAAAACAACCAAATCAGAGTCTTACGGGCTGTTCACTGAAAATGCCACTACCACTGCCAGTGGTGTAGAAATTTCTACCAATGGCGATAGTTCAGTAGGGGTCTATGCTTCACGCCAGGGCTTTACCAACCTGACAAGTAACACTTCAATTAACACTGCCGGAGCCAACTCCACAGGCATAGTTTCTGGTACCGAGAGTTACATTGTTGCTAAAGATATAAGCGTTACAACAGAGGGTGCCAATGCAACAGCGGCACTGGCTGAGATGGGCACAGTTGAGACAGCAAACAGCGTATTCAAAACCAGCGGTGAAGGCAGCGTAGGCCTTAGCTCGACAGCAGGTAAGTTGACAGCTGACAGCGTTACCGTCACCACTGCCGGTGATAACGCCGCAGCGGCTTACGCCAGCCGTGGTTCTGTTACGCTGACCGGAACCACCTCCCTGGCTACTTCAGGCAAAGGTAGTGCTGGCATTTTCTCTGCCACTTCCGGTGTTGTGGATGCAACTGGCGTGACTATCAGCACCACTGGCGACAACGCTGCGGGCATTTTCTCCACGGCAACCGGTACAGTGACCGCAACCGACAGCAACATCACTACTACGGGCGCAGACGCTTATGCACTGTCCGTTAACCAGGGTTCCATCAACGTTACCAACGGTACGCTGACCACTGGCGCTGCTGCTGGCATCTTCGCGACGGGCAATGACACCAACGCCGCTGCGGGTTCCGTCACGCTAAATACCGTGACCGTTGACGCCGCGCAGTCTTCCGTTTTGAGCCAGGGTGGTATGCTGGACGTCACCGCTACCGGCACCACGTTCAACAGTGCCACCGGTCTGGTGCTGGACGTGCAGGCCGATGCAGCAGGCGTCAACAGCAATGTAAACCTGAAGGCTGACAGCAGCGTGCTCAACGGCTCGCTGGTATCCGATAACGTGCTGAACACCTCTAACGTTACACTCAGCAACGGCAGTGCGCTTACCGGTTACAGCCAGAACATCTCTTCTATTGAGCTTGATAGCACCAGCAACTGGAATATGACCGCTAACTCAGACGTCCAGTCACTGACCAACAACGGCACCATTACGTTCAACACCTCGACCAGCGGCGATGTCAAAACGCTGACCGTAAATGGCGACTACACCGGTAACGGCGGTAAGCTCATCATGAACACCCTGCTCGGTGATGACAGTTCGCCGACGGATAAACTGGTGGTGACAGGTAACGTCAACCCGGGTGATACCCTGGTCAGCATTAACAATCTCGGCGGCAGTGGCGCATATACGGTTGAAGGTATTCAGGTTGTCAGCGTCGGTGGTACTTCCGAAGGTACCTTTACCAAGTCTGGCCGTATTGTCGCGGGTGCGTATGATTACAATCTCGAGAAGATTAACGAAAGCTGGTATCTGACCAATAAAGCGCCGGAAGTAACCGATCCGGAGCCAAACCCGGAACCAACTCCTGAGCCTAATCCCGAGCCAAACCCGCAACCGAATCCTGAGCCAAACCCGGAGCCTAATCCTGAGCCGAACCCGGAACCGAATCCTGAGCCAACCCCTGAACCCGGTCCTGGCATTGGTGAATCGCAATACCGTCCGGAAACCGGTTCTTACCTGGCCAACATGCTGGCGGCAAACACTATGTTTGATCACCGCATGCAGGACAGACTCGGTGAAGGCGGCTATGCGCGCAGCGCTGATGGCGCGCACGCCGATGGCCTGTGGATGCGCCACGTTGGCAGCCACAACCGCTTCTATGATGAGTCAGGACAGCTGAAAGCCCGTACCAACCGCTACGTCCTGCAGCTGGGCGTGGATTTGGCTGAGTGGAGTTCTGACGGCTATGACCGCTGGCACGTGGGGGTAATGGGCGGTTACGGTAACGCACAGAGCAACATTCGCTCTGAGTTGACCGGCTACCGCGCCGACAGCAAAGTCGAAGGTTACAGCGCTGGTGTGTACGCCACCTGGGTCGAGTCTGAGAAAGACATGTCCGGTGCTTATGTAGACAGCTGGGTGCTGTATAACTGGTTCCGTAACACCATCAACGGTGAGAATCTGGCAACCGAGAAATACGACTCAAAAGGCTTCACCGCGTCACTGGAAGCAGGTTATACCGTACCGATGACCCAGGGCGAACGCGTAAGCAGCTGGTTACAGCCGAAAGTACAGTTGACCTGGATGGATGTGGGTGCTGATAACCACCGTGAACACAACGGCACCTGGGTGACCGATGACACTGACGGGATGTTAAGAAGCCGCGTCGGTGTACGTGCTTACCTCAAAGGCCACAGCGAGCTGGATAACAATACGGGTCGCGACTTCCAGCCGTTTGTTGAAGCTAACTGGCTGCATAACTTTAGCGACTACAGCGTCAAGATGGATGACGTCACCAACAATATCGCGGGCGATAAAAACGTCGGTGAGCTGAAGCTTGGCGTGGAAGGTAAGATGGCCAATGACTTCACCATGTGGGGCAACGTCGCTCAGCAGGTGGGTAGCGCAGGTTATTCTGACACCACGGTTATGTTTGGTGCACGCGTTAACTTCTGATAAACCGCTTTCACAGGTGTAAATCATCATACGGGCCAGAGCGCAACGCGTTCTGGCCCTTTTTTTACCACGACAAATACACTATCCGTCTTTCTCGTCCGACCAAAAAGCACAGTCCTCCTGCCGTAAGCGTAAACTACGCGCTAATCAGACTGGGCTGGCTGTGTATCTGCTACCGCACAACAAGCAATACCCGCTCAACCCGATCGCTTATTCCGCTTTTACGGCAAATATCGTGACAACCCACAGTTTCTTACTGAGGACGAGCGGTGCGACCACCTGCCCGAGTATCCCTTCCAGACTGGAATAGTTAACCCAGGGTGGATGGACACATAATGACCGGACGTAACGCTAAACCGCTACGGTAAGTTGAGGATATATCCGCATGAATATCACAGCACCCTGTGGCAACGACTGAGGACGTGCTGTGTCGGCACACTCTTAAAGCAACCTATCAGCGCAGGTCATTACTCAAGAAAGCGTCAACACTCAGCAGAAAAGCCGGGGTCCGGTTGTGCGAAACCTTACCCGGCCTTCATTCGTGAGAACCATGACCCGAGTGCGGGTTGAGACGCCTATCTTTAGCCGCACGTGTCCTCGGGGGCCGCCGGTAGGCGCTTTTTAACAAGCTTATCGCTCATTATGCTGGCGGTTTGTTTGTCGCCAGCCCCGCAACGGAGGCGGCAATCGCCGATGAGGTATGTTCAATCTGATAACGTACAGGCAGCATCCTGACGGCACTGAGCAGGCCATCGCACTGCTTTCCTGTTACATAGAGGGTATTACTGAAAATCACGGTTTGTTCAACTTCCTTAATACCGCTGAACTGGCATTTAAGGCTAAACAAATCAGGACCACGTATCGCAAACGTCGTTAGCCCTAAAGAATGGACAATGGCCGACGCGGGTCCGCAGGAGAGTAGCTTGCCATTTGACATCCTGACCAGGTAATGACAGCGCTCTGCTTCATCACTGTAGTGAGTGCTGACCAGAATTGTCATGCCTCTGGCAGATAAACGCTCAAGCACCTGCCAGAACGCCCGGCGAGCAGCAAGCGTCACACCTGCGGTAGGCTCATCAAGTATCAACACCTTAGGCGAATGCAGAATACTGGCGGCCAATGACACCCTGAGTTTGCAGTCAGTGCTCAGGTGTAATGCAAGCGTATCAGAAAGATGCTCAACATTAAGCTCAGTGATAAGTTCATCAATACGCTCCTGGGCGTACGGAACGCAACGTGATTTAGCCAGAAAAAGGAGATTCTCTTTGACGGTGAGCTGTTCTGTCAGGGAAATGTTCTGCGACATGTCCCCCATTAGCGACCTGACTTGCTCAGGCTTCGCAAAAATATCAATTCCGTAACACTGACCGGTCCCGTTGTCCGGGCATTCAAGGCCGCACATGATGCGCATCAGCGTCGTCTTACCGCTGCCATCAGGCCCCACAAAACCAGTAATTTTTCCTGCCGGTATGCTCAGCGAGGCATCCGTGATGACCCGTCTGCCACCATACGATTTATTGACACCCCGTAACGCGATACTGTACTCCATTACAGTAACACCTCTCTTCCCTGCCCAACTGCATGTATCTTTACTTATTTTCCAGTCGGGTAATGTGAGGCATATTAACTAATGAACGCAGGCGTGAGAATACTTTTCTGATAAAGGAATCATGAACGTCGTTGCTGTGATTGCGTGTGCGAGACATTACAGGAAGATAAGCGCCACTGGCATTATTCTCAACATTACACTTCTGAGTGTTAAGCAGAGTATAACCAACGCCACGTGAATTCAACAGCAAATGATGGGGTTTTTCCTGATCGAAGAAAAAACGCCGCAATGTAAATATGACCTGACGGATGCTGTTTTCAGTTACAAATTTATTTTTCCAGACTTCAGCCATGATGTCATCTTTTGACACCACTTTCCCCTGGTTAGACAAAAGCAGCATAAGCATTCTTGACTCAGTAGTACTTAGTTTTACTTCCGAGATAAACCTGCCTGCTTCACGTGCGCCATCATTTTTGTATGTTGTTAATGTCGTAAAGCCTTGCTCATGAGTGATAACAAACAAATGCTGATTGTTGACTATCTGAAATACCTGCTTTTCCATGGCTGAACTCCTTCCGTGCCAAATTAAAACGCTTAACTGGCGCGCAGATAAATATATTAATTAATTTTTAATGCGTTTTGTTAGCATAATCTTAAGTGCTTAGTACGCAAAGGACAACGAACATTTTTGTGTTGATTACAGCAGTGAATAGACAAAAATTTTTCCAAAAAAACAATGTTGTCACAAGCCAGAAAACCCCCTAATCCTTTGAAAAAAAAAGAATTTAACACATCCCGGTTTTTTACTAACACGCTTTTATACTTTGCACTGACCCCGTCGTGATTCCAGAACACTCAGGCACACACAACCCTCAAATAGGGTCTGCAAGCAAAAGAGTGCATGGTTTTACAACAAAATTCCGGGAAAGCGGCGCGCTTATTTTATGTATAAAAAACCAGTTATCACCCTGAACCAGCATTATCCCCTTTAGATAAACAGCTCTTAAGATGATCTTATCGCAGCATCAGCATTACAGCGGTGATTTAATCAATAATAACAGTGTGTTAATTTTAATGGATTATTATCATTAACACAGAAACCATCCAGTCTATTTAACCTGTTTTTACGTTAGAAAAAAACCGGTGTTTTGATATAAAAAACGATGGAAAAAGTAAAAACATCATTGAAAAAGGCGAGTCCCCTCCCTATACTCCGACAATAAGTGACAACGCTCATGGTGAGAGCGACACTGCCGCACAGCTTCTTAATACTAATATCATGGAAAGATTATATGCAGACATTACCGATCGCTATTATGCATCCGTACCCGTTGGTCCTGGGTGCACTTTCATCATTATTCAATTCATCCGGTAAGTTTCGCGTCGCCCATATTTGTCTTAATTATGAGCAGCTGATTAGTGCTATTGGAATCAGTCAGGTCAACTTTGCCTTAATCGATATTGATTCACATATTCTCGACGAAAATGTACAAAACATGATTCGTCGTCTGATATTTATCAGGCCGGGTATTAAAGTTGTTCTCTATTCCGATAAGATCCACAGCGATGCCATCGCCGTACTCAAACGTACCGGCGTTTCAGCGCTCATCAGTAAAAAAGATATGCCAGAAGAACTGCTCAGCGCCTGCGAACAAATTCTGCAAAGCAACGAATTTTACCTCTCAGAGAATATCAAAGAGATTGATTCCAGATCGCATGAGGTTTCATTTGGCCTTTCCAGTAAAGAGCTTGAAGTGATCAAACTTATCGTTTCTGGCTATACATTAGTGGAAATCGCCGAGCTGAAAAACCGCTCACTGAGCACGATTTCAACACACAAATATAATGCTATGCGTAAACTGGGCATCAACTCCAACACCGAACTGCTGAAGTTCGCCTACGAGCACAATTTCTTTCAAAGCGCTGTCACGGAATAGACAAATTTTACGCTTAATCGTTAACAGTGCCAGGTAAATGCGGTCGAGCTTCCTGCTCTCGCCCTTATTATTGCACCGGCGTCAAATGAGCAGCAGCTCGTCAATGAAGAAAGCAGAGCACGACTCACTCTGATTTCTTCATTGAGATACGCCGCACCTTCTCTCCACAGGCCTCTCCGGACTGTTATAGCGCTTCTCCCCCGACCCACTGCACTTCAGAACCTCTCCCAAAAGTTTACTTTCATTTATCAGCGATAAAGCAAAGGACTGAAAATGATGGCAATGAAAAATGTCTCAACAAAATAATTAAACAGATATATGCAACGCTATGCTTTAAAAATTCGGCCCATTCATTCGTACAGTTATTTCTTATTTTGTAAGAAAATGAAAGTACCCACTTTTAATTCATTGATATACCGTTCTTCGGTTTCGCTAAGATAATGTCATTTAGCTTTCATTTAGATTGGAGACCAGATAACGCTATAAAATACGTACCGGCAAAAAGCTCTGCAAGGCAATAACTGCATGATAAGTAAAGAAAATAATAAATATGGCGTAGAGAAAAACCTTGACTATGCCTTTATAATAATATTATCTTTTAACATTATTGCGTTCACCTGTTATATATTTTTTGACATTTTTAACAAACGCAACGCATTATACGATCGTGCCAGTGATTATGTTTACAACGTTTCCGGCCTGAATGTTCAGCAATTAATAAAACCGCTTGAGAACACTCTCAATGAACTGGTTCGCGTACTGGAAGTTAAGGATCACGGAGCCATTGAATCACAAGCTACGCGCAATATTTTCAGCCATCTTCTGCATGCCAGCCACGGTTTACGCACCATTAATTTCGCCAGCCGCGATGGCACGTTTTATGCTGTTCCGGATATCGGCAACATCGACGATCCACAGTCACGCCCGTGGTACAATAAAAAGAACAGCAGCAGCACCTTCGTTTTTTACACGCCGATATATAAAGACTATTTTGACGACTCCCATACCGTCTCCATTTCTCGTCCTATTTTTGACAATACTGGCGCGTTCTATGGCTCGATTTCTGCTGATTTAAATCTGGTGGAGCTGGGTTATTCCATGCGTGCACTTAACCAGCCAATGACGGGCGAAACCATGGTGGTTGACCGCAACGGCCTGGTGTTGATTCACAGTGAGCCTAACCAGATTGGTCGTCAAAAAATCACGCCCGAACTGGTGTTGCAAATGAATAACAGCACAGGTGTGGTTGAAGACCCGCAAACCGGCGATCGTTTGTTTTACTTCTCCTATACCAACCCGGACTGGTTTGCCGTTTATCGTATCAGCCAAAAAACCATTTTTGATAGCCTCCTTTTGCAGGTCGCGCCCGCCCTGCTTATCTTCATGATTCTGACCTTCGTTATCTGTCTGATGTGGTATCTGACCAAAAACACCATTCATAAAATGATGGGCGATATCGTGACCATGATTCGCTTTGGCGGCGAAACCACACCGCCAAATATCAACAGCATCCGCCACGAAATTAACCGCAATGCCAAAGTCCTGCAGGCTGAAAAAGCGCGCGCCGACATCGATCCGCTTACCCGTTTGTTCAACCGTGGCTGCTTTGACAACACGTTGAACCAGTACATGGAATCCGGCACGGCATTCAGCCTGGCACTGATTGATATCGATAATTTCAAATCCATTAACGATACCTGGGGGCATGTTATTGGTGATGTCGTCCTCAGGCACGTAGCAAAGCAAGGGCAGTATTTTGTTGGCGAGCGCGGTACGGTTTACCGCTATGGCGGAGAAGAAATTGCGGTGCTGTTTCCCAGGCTTGATGTCCAACAAGCCTGGGAAATCATGGAAGCCTGGCGAGTGGATATCTCTGTTAAAAAATGGCGCGAAGCCGGTATGAAAATCACGTTCAGTGGCGGAATAAACGACTGGGATACCCAGGATGCCGAAGGCCTTATCTCAAGCGTTGATGCGCTGCTTTATAAGGCAAAGCACGGTGGTAAAAATCAGGTGCTCACTGCCCATTCCGTTCCACGTGTGCATGCCGTAACAACCAGTACGGCAACAACCGGCCATCTTTCCTGATCCTTTGCGAACCCATTAATGAAAACCAAGAAAAAAAATGCTTTCTGGAACCTGTTAATTGCGGCATGCACCGTACTGGCTCTGTGGACCATCGGGGCTGTACTGATTCATTTCCAAACTGTTAGTACCATCAAAACCGAAGACGAAATAAACCTTGCCGGGACTCTGAACCGTATTGATATGATTTTCGATACGGTAAATAACTCGCTGGATAAAGCCTCGCATTTCTACAATGGGCACTGCGATGAGATGGTCACATCGCTGCGCCAGCTGGCGTCGCTGTCGCCCTACTCACGCTCGTTTAGCATTGTCGAAAATAACGTTATTCGCTGCTCTTCTCTGGAAGGCAATATTTCTGTTGCTGTCAGCGAATATTTTAAAGACAAGCAGAAGCTGTCGCTAAGCTACGGTCCTATTCCAAGTAGCAATACACTGGTTATTAACCTCAAACGTGCTTTTCAGCAGATGGATATCATCGCCAGCATTCCCGGCTTCTATTTCTACAACGACATCGCAGGGCGTAGCAGCAGCGAGCAGTTGTACCTGAACATCAATGGTTTCTACCTCAACAACCTGGGCCAATTGCGTGCGCAACTGCCTGAACGACCAGGTACACGAACGCTCGTTCAGGCCTCTTCGCGCTACGATTATAAGCTCACCTATGTCCTGCCAGACTCCTATACCCTTGAGCAATATTATCAATCGGCAGCCACGCTGTTTTATGTGTTTGCGGCAATTGGCCCGCTGGCAGGCATCTGGCTTTATAACTTCCTTAACCGACCTAAATCACTGCGCAGAAAACTGGAAATGGCCATTTATAACCAGGAGATCCAGCCCTGGTTCCAGCCGCAGGTCGATACGAATACGGGCGAGCTTATCGGTTGTGAAGTACTGGCGCGCTGGATCTCGCCTGATGACGGAATTATCCCCCCAAACCAGTTTATTCCTCTGGCAGAAGAGTCAGGGCTGATAGTAGCGATGACGCGCGACCTGATGCAGCAGGTCAAAACATGGCTTCTGGCTGAAAAGCAAAAAATTTCACCGGGTTTTCATGTCAGTATTAACTTTAGTTCCAGCCATATTCTGTCCAACGAGATTGTCGAAGACTGCCGCACGTTTCTGACGGGCATTCCTGCAGGCCTGATTCGTCTGGTGGTGGAAATTACCGAAAGCGAAGTGCTTAACGATCACAAGCAAATCAACGATATTCTCACGCAGCTGCACGATCTGGGGGCGATTATTGCTATTGATGACTTTGGTACCGGCTATTCCAACCTGAGCTATTTACAGGACTATCCGCTGGATATACTGAAAGTCGACCGCAAGTTTATTGCGCAGCTGGAGCCAGCTATTGCACAGCGCCATCTGATTGCAGGCATTATCGATATTTCGAAAAAGCTGGAATTGCGCACCGTGGTTGAAGGCGTTGAAACAGAAAAGCATGTTGAAAGCCTGAAAATGCTCGGCGCAACGTGGTTGCAGGGGTTTTATTACGGTAAACCTGTTTCAGCCAGTGAGTTCACCCGCACGTGGCTTAATAAACCCAGCGCCTGACCTTCTCGTCCCCTCCTGTGTGCCTGCTCACAATACGGTTGAGCAGGTACATTTTTAAGACAAATAACCCTAAAGAGTATGCAGACATGGGCAGCGGTTTGTATTATCGTAGCTCACTACATTGACATTATCTTACACCAACCGCGCAATAAACCCTCTCTCACACTGGCTTTCCATACCATGACAGTGTGAATATTCTGTCATTGATGCAGATAAACTGTTTCTGTCTTTCGACCTCCTTGTATTCGGTGTTTTTCATTATTGTTACCAGGCTGAACAGCAGCACAACACGCGTTGAGTAAATTCCCCGCACTTTTTCGACAGGTTTATTATTCGCTCAGTTTTTACTTTAAGAATAATCCAATCCGCATGCGGATAAGGGTTAAGACAACGGGAGAACACCATGAGCAAATTCAGTCTGGCGAAACCGGGCGTGGCCTTCCTGGCCGTGTGCGCGATTTTCGTGAATATCCTGTGGGGAACGCCATTTCCGCTGGTAAAAGAGATGTATGCTCAGATGAACATCTCTGCAGCAACATTGGGTGACAACTACAACGGCCAGGTTCTGACGACCATCAGTATCCGCTTTTTCCTGGCAGGCCTCATCACACTGCTGATGGCTAAGCTGATGGGTCAGCAAATCTTTAAAGTGACGCCGCGCCAGTGGTATGAAGTCACGTCAATGGGGATTGTCAGCACCACCGCTGCGTATCTGTTTTTTAATATCGGTCTGGTGAACACCACCACCATCAAGTCGACCGTACTGGCACAGTCTTCCATTTTCTTCTCCGTCATTCTGGCGCACTTCGCCTACAAAAATGACAAGTTGAACCAGCCGAAAACCATTGGTCTGGTGCTGGGTCTGACTGGCCTGCTGGCAGTAAATCTGATGAACAACGGTAACGGCCTGCGCGAGATGCTCAGCTTTTCCTGGCTGGGTGATGGCTTCATGGTGCTCTACGGCCTGGTTGCCGCACTCGGTATGATGCAGGCAAAACGCATCGGGTCTTCTCTGAACTCGTTCGTGATGACTGGCTGGAACCTGACTATCGGCGCTGCCATCCTGTTTGTCATCGGTCTGTTCATGGGCGGTAGCCTGAGTGTGATTACCTGGACACCGACCGCGATAGTCCTGATGCTGATTCTGGCGCTTATCGCAAGCGTTGCCTTCGGACTGTGGTACTGGATTGTTCAGCACGCCAAAATTGGTGAAATCTCAATCTACAAATTCTGTATGCCGCTGTCTGGCAGCCTGCTCTCCGTTTTCATGGGCCAGGACAGCTTCACGTTGCCGCTGACTATCGGTCTTGTACTGGTCTGCGTGGGTATTGTGGTTGTGAATAAACCCCCGAAATTCCTGCTGCGTAAAAAAGCCTCGGATGAGGCTACAATCAACGCGCACACCAACAAAATTCAGTAACCTGGAGTCATCATGGATAAAAAAATCGGCTTTATCGGTACGGGCAATATGGCAAATGCCATTATCCACGGCATCATCAATAGCGGCATCGCACCGGCAAGTCAGATTGTGGTTTTTGATGTGGATACCAGCAAAACGCAGGCGCTCAATGCAGAAGTCGGTACCGTTACCGCACAGAGTGCGCCGGAGCTGACCAACGCGTGCGATATCGTGTTCCTTGCGATTAAGCCACACATCGTACCGGCGGTGCTTAAAGAGATTGCCTCAACCATTAAATCTAACCATGTTCTGGTCTCCATTGCTGCAGGTGTGACGCTTGGGCAGCTCGCCGAGCAGGCTGGCTATAACGCCAAAATTGTGCGTGTGATGCCGAATACGCCAGCGATGGTCAATGCTGGCATGAGCTCGCTGACCGCCAACAGTCTGGTCGAAGAACAAGAGCTGGCAGACATTACCGCCATCTTCAACAGCTTTGGCCGCTCTGCGGTGGTACCGGAAAACCTGATTCATGCCGTCACCGGCATCAGTGGTTCGTCACCCGCGTACGTGTTCATGTTCATTGAAGCTCTGGCTGACGCCGGTGTGCTGGGCGGACTCCCACGTGCGCAGGCTTACCAGTTTGCGGCGCAGACCGTGCTGGGCGCAGCCAAAATGGTACTGGAAACCGGCGAGCATCCGGCCATGCTCAAAGACATGGTGTGCTCACCTGGTGGCACAACCATTGAAGCGGTGAAGACGCTGGAAGAAAAAGGCTTCCGCTCTGCGATTATTGACGCTGTTGTCAGCTGCATGGATAAGTCGAAAAAACTTAGCGAAAAATAATCAATTCGCCCCGTACCCGGCCTGTGCCGGGTACATTTTTTGGCCCGCATTTTTTTCTATCCCCGTAACACTTCCCCACTTCACTTGCGCTGGCACCGCATCTGGCCTCACTTTTCCTGGTTTTACATGATTTACAAAACAAAAGATTAAATCGGGAAAGTTCCTGGCTTTACAACCGATAACACATAAGGACCTATTACACTCCTTAAGCCCGGGGATTAAGCATTCATGATTAAAACGATACGAGCTCGCGTCACTGCTGCGGGTATTGCGATCGTCGTCAGCGTACTGATGCTGAATACGTTTCTTAACTACACCGTTGCGTTACGTAACAATAATCAGCTCATCGGCTCCAGTCTGGCGTCTCTGAGCGCCAGCCATGCCAGAGCGCTTTCAGACTGGATTGACCTGAAAGTGAAAAACATTGAATCGCTCAAAGATGAGGCAATGCTCGACGATCCGCTGCCGTTTTTCCACTCCATCATTGATTCTTCAGGCTTCACTAACATCTACGTAGGTTTTGCCAACAAAACGACGCGTTTTGCTGGCAAAGCAGACGTACCGCTGGATTATGACGCAACAGGGCGTCCCTGGTATCTCCAGGCCGCAAGCAGCGGCCAGACCATAGTGACCGAACCTTATTATGATGATGCGACAGGCGCTCTGGTTGTCACCTTCGCGACACCTATCATTCACAGTGGCGCGCTCCTTGGTGTGGTAGCAGGTGATATCGCTATGGATTCGGTTATCAGTAATATTCTGAGCATCAACCCGGCTGAGAAAAGTTACGGCATGCTGATAAACCGTAGCGGTACTATCATCGCGCACCCGGATGCGAGCATGACGCTTAAACCGATTACCACTATCGCTCCACAATTCGATATGTCTCGTCTGCTGCTGGGCAAAAGCAATAAAGAGGTCGAAATCTCTGGACGCGACACGATGGTGCAGAGCAAAAGCGTAGAAGGTACTGACTGGCAGGTTCTGGTCATCATGGATGAAGAGGTGATGAATGCTGGCAGCAACTTGATGCTTAAGCTCTCTATGCTGTCGCTGGTCCTGCTGTCCTGCATCGCGGCCATTATTATCAGCGTTATCATGGCACGCGCGCTGGGTCGTCTGGCGCAAATTCGCGACTCCATGCGTGCTATCAGCAGCGGAGATGCCGACCTCACCCAGCGTCTGCCCGATGACGGTAGCGATGAGGTGTCGCAAATCTCCACCGCATTTAACCACTTTGTTGACAACCTCGGCGGCATGATGCGCCAGATTCGCGATACCAGCATGTCAGTCCATACGGCATCCAACGAAATCGCGGTGGGCAACCGCGACCTGTCGGAACGCACTGAATCTGCCGCCGCCAGCCTCCAGCAAACCGCGTCGTCGCTCGAAGAAATTACCGCCACCGTTGCCCAGTCGGCGGACTCCGCACGCCAGGCCGGGACCATTGCCGAGTCAGCCAGCGGTGCCGCAGAGCACGGCGGTGAGGTTGTTAATAAGGTGCTTGGCACCATGAATGATATCGAAAAGGCGTCCGATAAAATCAGTGACATCATCAGCGTTATTGACGGTATTGCCTTTCAAACCAACATTCTGGCGCTTAACGCCGCAGTAGAAGCGGCGCGTGCAGGTGAGCAAGGCCGGGGCTTCTCGGTTGTGGCAAGTGAAGTCCGAAGCCTCGCCCAGCGCTGTTCTTTGGCAGCAAAAGAAATAAAAGAACTGATTGAAACCACGGTGGACAGTGTGCTGTCCGGTTCCTGTCAGGTTAAAGAAGCGAACGAGGCGATGAGCAATATCATCAGCAACGTTGCGAATGTCACGCACATCATGAAGGAAATCCAGGATACCACTGCCGTACAGATGATGGGCATTAACGAAATCAACCAGGCCGTACATCAGCTTGATGGTCTGGTACAGCAGAATGCGGCGATGGTCGAAGAATCCGCCAGCGCGGCCTCTGCTCTGCAGGGCCAGGCGCAGGACATGAACGATATCATTGGGCGTTTTCGCCTCGAAAAATAATAACAACAGGGAGCCAGGCGCTCCCGCCTCTGCCCCGTCGCTAACAGCCAGTCAGCAACGCGGGCGGTTTTTAACGTCACAGATGACAATCCACCCAGTGCCTGAACTTCACTCTGAACGGTTGCGGATTAAAGAATTTCTGCATCCGACCGATAGCATAACTATAAGGGCTATCCCTGACGATAACAGAAAGGACGACGCCAGACCGCTGGCTGGGTAACACAAGGGAATAAGAAAATCATGCAACGAGAAGCAGCACATGAATAGTCCGACCAGCGCGCCACTTAGCGACAATATCAACAAATTAATGGTTCGCGTTCCACTCACAGAAAATGAGTTCAAAAAAATCAGCGCCCTGATTTATCAGCGCGCCGGTATTGTGCTGGCAGACAACAAGCGGGATATGGTTTACAACCGCCTTTCACGCCGCCTTCGGGCACTTAATCTGGACAGCTTCTCCCAGTATCTGGCGCTACTGGAAAGCCACGGCCACAGCGACGAGTGGCAGGCTTTTATCAATGCCCTGACCACCAACCTGACCGCATTTTACCGCGAGGCTTATCATTTCCCGATTCTTGCCGAACACGCCCAGGCCCGTAAAGGTAACTACACGGTGTGGAGCACAGCAGCATCCACCGGCGAAGAGCCATGCTCAATTGCCATTACGCTTGATGAAGTATTAGGACGCAGCGTAGGTGGTCCACGCGTCTGGGCCACCGACATCGATACGGAAGTGCTTCAGACCGCCTCACGCGGTATTTACCGCCATCTGGATATTGCCAAGCTCACAGAAGCACAGAAAAAAAAGTATTTCCTGCGTGGTACCGGTAACCAGGAAGGCAAAGTACGGGTGCGCCCGGAGCTACTGTCATCTATTCAGTACCAGCCGTTGAACCTGCTGGATGCAGAATGGGCCGTTCCCGGCCCGTTCGATGCTATTTTCTGTCGCAACGTAATGATTTATTTCGATAAGGAAACCCAGAGCAAAATTCTGCGTCGCTTTGCAGGCATGCTTAAAGAAGGTGGCATTTTGTTTGCCGGTCACTCTGAGCACGTCAGCCAGTTGAGTAGCGAATTCTACCTGCGGGGCCAGTCCGTCTACGGGCTGGCTAAGGACAAAAAATGAAAAAGATACAGGTATTGTGCGTTGACGATTCGGCTCTGATTCGCCAGCTCATGACTGAAATAGTAAACAGCCACACCGACATGGAAATGGTGGCAACAGCGCCAGACCCTCTCATTGCTCGCGATCTTATCAAGCAGCATAACCCGGACGTGCTGACGCTGGATGTTGAAATGCCGCGCATGGACGGCCTAGATTTCCTGGAACGCCTGATGCGCCTGCGCCCAATGCCGGTCATTATGGTCTCTTCGCTGACCAGCAAAGGCTCCGAGATTACGCTTAATGCTCTGGAGCTGGGGGCGGTGGATTTTGTCACCAAGCCACAGCTCGGCCTGCGTGAAGGCATGCTGCACTACAGCGATGCCATTGCCGACAAAATTCGTGCGGCTTCACGCGCGCGTGTCTCGCGCCACGTACCTGGTGCTGCGCCAAAGCGCCTGAATGCGTCACCGATGGTCGGCAGCGAAAAAATCATCGCGATTGGTGCCTCCACCGGTGGTACCGAGGCTATTCGCCAGGTCCTGGTGCCGCTGCCGCCCACCAGCCCCGCACTTCTCATTACCCAACACATGCCGCCGGGCTTCACCCGCTCCTTTGCCGAACGCCTGAACAAGCTGTGTCAGATTTCCGTTAAGGAAGCCGAAGACGGTGAACGCGTCATGCCGGGCCATGCTTACATCGCACCAGGCGACATTCATATGGAGCTTGCGCGCAGCGGAGCAAACTACCACATCAAACTCAACGACGCGCCGCCGATGAACCGCCACCGCCCGTCGGTGGACATCCTGTTCCATTCGGTTGCCCGCACTGCCGGGAGCAACGCCGTGGGCGTCATTCTTACCGGTATGGGGAACGACGGTGCCGCAGGCCTACTGGCCATGCGTAAAGCCGGTGCCAAAACGCTGGCGCAGAGTGAGAAAACCTGTGTGGTATTTGGTATGCCGCGCGAAGCGATTGCCGCAGGCGCCGCCTGCGACATCGTCGATTTGGATAATGTCAGCCAGAAGATGCTCAGTTGCGTCGTCGGGCAGGCACAACGCATTTAACTCACGGCGCTTTGCGCCACCGAACTGCAATTTTTTACTGAGGTATTAAGAAATATGGCTGATAAGAACCTGCGCTTCCTGGTTGTTGATGACTTCGCCACCATGCGCCGTATCGTTCGTAATCTGTTAAAGGATCTTGGCTTTAACAATGTGGAAGAAGCAGAAGACGGCCAGGACGCGCTCAACAAACTGCGTGAATCCAAGTTCGACTTTGTGGTCAGCGACTGGAACATGCCGAACATGGATGGCCTGCAGCTACTGTCTGAAATCCGTAAAGATTCTGCACTGGGTCAGATGCCTGTGCTGATGGTCACCGCCGAAGCGAAGAAAGAAAACATCATCGCTGCGGCACAGGCCGGTGCCAGCGGCTACGTGGTGAAACCCTTCACTGCTGCCACGCTGGAGGAAAAACTGGGAAAAATCTTCGAGAAGCTTGGGTGGTAAAATTCAATGGACGAAATGAAGACGGCCGAACCGGCCCTTAACGACATTATCTCACGTATCGGCAGCCTGACCAGGCTGCTGCGCGACAGCCTCAAAGAACTGGGGCTGGATCAAACCATTATTCAGGCGGCGGAAGCGATTCCCGATACCCGCGAACGCCTGAGCTATGTGGTGAGCAAAACGTCGCAGGCGGCAGATACCGTGCTTAACTGCGTGGACGCCGCTCGCCCATTGCAGGACCATCTGTACGCCACAGCGGGCAGTCTTACCCGCCGCTGGGATGCCTGGTTTGAAAATCCGGTGGAGCTGGCTGATGCCCGTGAGCTGGTACAAGATACCCGCGGTTTTCTTAAAGAGACGCCGGATATAGTCGACCAAACCAACGGCAAGCTGATGGAAATTATGATGGCGCAGGATTTCCAGGATCTCACCGGTCAGGTCATCAAACGTATGATGGACATGATTCACGAGATTGAAAAAGAGCTGATTCAGGTTCTGCTGGAAAATATTCCGGAATCAGCGCGCCCGGAGCCACAGCCTAAAAATAACGGCCTGATGAACGGCCCACAGATCGATAGCTCGCGCGCTGGCGTTGTCGCCAGTCAGGATCAGGTGGATGACTTACTGGATAGCCTCGGTTTTTAAGCCACGCTTCACCGTCACACTTAGCCAGCCCCCCGGTTTTTAATAACCGCGGCGCTGGCTACCCTCACAATTCTTCCTCTTTTTGGCGGGTCAATAGCCGCTATCAGTGAAAAAGCGCCCAAAAGCGACGTGTTATCGCCGCATGAGTTTGCGCAAATTTTGGCATTCTACTGAGCCTGAAACTCCCAAATTAACTAACAGCACTGATGAGCGCCCGTGTCTGAAGAAAGCGACCAGGAAAAAACAGAAGACCCCACACCCACACGACGAGAGAAAGCGCGAAAAGACGGGCAAATTCCCCGTTCTAAAGAGCTGACCTCGTTGTTGATGCTGGTTGCCGGTTGGGGACTGCTGTGGACGGTGGGCCGCTACATGGGGCGCGACCTGGGGATGATGTTGCAGGATGGGCTGAACTTTGACCATAGCATCATTAACGATCAGAAGCTGATGGTGCGCCAGGTCGGTCGCCTGATAATCAGCGCGGTCAGCACGCTGGTGCCGCTGATGATGGGTCTGGTGCTGGTGGCACTCGGTTCACCGGTATTACTGGGCGGACTGCATTTTAGCGGCAAACCGTTCAAGCCGGACTTTAAAAAACTGAACCCGCTGCCGGGCATCAAGCGCATGTTTTCTAAGCAGTTGCTTTCAGAAATGCTCAAAGCGGTGCTGAAAGTAACCCTGGTGGCGACCACCTGCGGACTGTATCTGTGGGGCAACTGGGCCAGCATGCTGCGCCTGCTTAACGAAACACCCATTACCGCCATTGGTAATGCGCTGTCGATATTAGCGGGCTGTATGCTGCTGATTATTCTCAGTCTTATCCCTATGGTGGGCTATGACGTGTTCTATCAGATTACCAGTAACCTGAAAAAGCTGCGCATGACGCGCCAGGAAATCCGCGACGAATTTAAACAACAGGAAGGTGACCCGCACGTTAAAGGGCGCATCCGACAACAGCAGCGCGCCGCCGCCCAGCGCCGCATGATGAGCGATGTACCCAGCGCCGACGTTATCGTCAATAACCCGACGCACTACTCGGTGGCACTGAAGTATGAAGAAGGGTCAATGGCCGCGCCAAAAGTGGTGGCCAAAGGCGCGGGCGCAATTGCGCTACGCATTCGCGAGCTGGGTGCAGAGCACCGGGTTCCGATGCTGGAGGCACCGCCGCTGGCGCGTGCGCTCTATAAACACAGTGAAATCGGCCAGCCCATTCCGACCGCGCTCTACAGTGCGGTAGCGGAAGTGCTGGCCTGGGTTTATGGCCTGCGCCGCTGGCGTAAAGAAGGCGGGCTTATCCCGCGCAAACCAAAGAATATTTCGGTCCCTGCTGAACTGGACTTTGCACGAGAGAGTAAACACTGATGGCAAATCTCGCCACAAAGCTACGCTTACCTGACTTTAAAGAGACCCAGTGGCAAATACTGGCAGGTCCTGTACTCATCATGCTGATTCTGGCCATGATGGTGCTGCCGCTGCCTGCCTTTATGCTGGACCTGTTCTTTACCTTCAACATTGTCCTGTCGCTGATGATTTTGATGGTGGCGATGTTTACCCAGCGCACGCTGGAGTTTGCGGCGTTCCCAACCATCCTGCTGTTCTCAACGTTGCTGCGACTTGCGCTTAACGTTGCGTCTACGCGTATCATCCTGATGGAAGGCCACACCGGCTCCTCTGCGGCAGGTCACGTGGTAGAGGCCTTTGGTCACTTCCTGGTGGGCGGGAATTTCGCTATCGGTATTGTGGTGTTTGCCATCCTGGTGGTGATTAACTTCATGGTTATCACCAAGGGTGCGGGTCGTATCGCTGAAGTTGGTGCGCGCTTTACCCTGGACGGAATGCCCGGTAAGCAGATGGCGATTGATGCCGACCTCAACGCTGGCCTGATTGGCGAAGACGAGGCCAAACGCCGCCGTACTGAAGTCACGCAGGAATCAGACTTCTACGGTTCAATGGACGGTGCCAGTAAGTTTGTACGCGGTGATGCCATCGCCGGTATCCTGATTCTGGTCATTGAAATCATCGGTGGTCTGCTGGTGGGGATGTTGAGCCACAGCATGACGTTTGGTCAGGCGGGTGAAACCTACGTTCTGCTGGCTATCGGTGATGGTCTGGTGGCACAGATCCCGGCGCTGATTATCTCCACCGCTGCCGGTGTTATCGTGACCCGCGTCTCCAACGAGCAGAACGTTGGTGACCAGATGTTCAGCCAGCTTTTCAGCAACCCCAAAGTGATGGTACTGGCGGCTGGCGTTATCGGTCTGCTGGGCCTGATTCCGGGCATGCCGAACTTTGTGTTCCTGCTCTTTACCGCAGCCCTGCTCGGCCTTGCCTGGTACATGCGCGGTGAGCAGGATAAAGAGGGCAAAAAACCGGGTGCGAGTCCTGATGGTAAAGTGGACGGCGATCCCATTAAGAAAGAATCTCTTCAGGCAAGCGAAGCGACCTGGCAGGATGTGCAGTTTGAAGACATGCTCGGCCTGGAAGTGGGCTACCGCCTGATCCCAATGGTTGATGGCGCACAAAGCGGTGAACTGTTGGGCCGTATCCGGGGCATCCGTAAAAAGTTTGCCCAGGACATGGGCTTCCTGCCGCCGGTGGTCCACATCCGCGATAACCTCGACCTGCCGCCGACCCATTACCGCATCCTGCTTAAAGGCGTGGAAATCGGCAGCGGTGAAACCCAGCCGGAGCGCTGGATGGCGATTAACCCCGGCAACGCGGTGGGCGACCTCGACGGTCAGCCGTGCCAGGAACCGGCCTTCGGCCTTGAAGCCGTATGGATTGACGAAGTACTGCGCGAACAGGCACAGGTTCAGGGTTACACCGTGGTGGATGCCAGCACGGTGATGGCAACTCACCTTAACCATTTGATTGCCATGAACGCGAGCGATCTGTTTGGCCGCCAGGAAACCCAGCAGTTGCTCGACCGCATCACCAAAGACATGCCGAAGCTGACGGAAGACCTGATCCCGGGCACTATCAGCCTGACCGTGTTGCACAAGGTGTTGCAGAACCTGCTGGCCGAGCGCGTGTCTATCCGCGATATGCGCTCCATTATTGAAGCCCTGGCTGAACATGCCCCGGGCCAGACCGATCCGGACGAACTGACTGCCCTGGTGCGTGTGAAGCTGGGTCGCGCCATTACGCACCAGTGGTTCCCGGGCAGCGGTGAGATGCAGGTGATTGGCCTTGATGTCGGTCTGGAACGCATTCTGATTCAGGCGGCACAAAGCGGCAGCGGGCTGGAGCCGGGCATTGCCGAAAACCTGATGATCCA
Organism: uncultured Enterobacteriaceae bacterium; assembly: GCA_966185765.1. GTDB lineage: Bacteria > Pseudomonadota > Gammaproteobacteria > Enterobacterales > Enterobacteriaceae > CBIFVZ01. Next base: position 60,550 of record CBIFVZ010000005.1, read on the forward strand.
GACCGAACGGGCGCTGCAGCGCCAGGAAGCGATGGGTGCGCCGCCAGTATTACTGGTAAACCACGTGCTGCGCCTGATGCTCTCTCGCTTCCTGCGCCGCGCCATGCCGCAGCTGGTGGTGCTGTCGAATATGGAAATCTCCAACCACCGTCCGATTCGCATGAGTTCTATCGTTGGAGGCCAGCAGTAATGCGCCGTGTCCTGGCGGCATCCCGGCATTTCGCCGGGTTTGCACGTTCTGTACCACTGAGCGGGAAACCGCTATCCCGCCTTTCAGGGCCAGCGCGCACGCTGCTGGCCGCGCTGTTGCTGAGCCTGCCGCTGCTCACACAGGCCTCAGGCGGCTCCTGGAGCCGCGACAGCGGCGGCGGCGTTATCAGCGTAGGTAACCAGATAATGACCGGGCCTGTGCTTTCACCGTCAGGTCCGGTGCCGATTGCCGCAAGCGTAAGCCGCATCAGCTGGCGCATCAGGCTATTGAATCCACCGCCGCCTGGGCTTGAGATAAAACTCTGTACCCAGGCGCAGTGTGTGAAACTTGACGCACTGGCGGGCCAACGCACGCTGCCTGCCTCAATGGGGGCTGGCGACAGCTTTCAGTTTGTTTATTCTGTGAACGCTCGCGGACCTTTGCGCCCGGCGGTGAATGTGGTGAGCCAGCATCTGACGGTGAATTACCGATGACCCGCAGCATGTGCAGTGCATGACAAAGAATGTGACTTTCTGCACATCGGACAGACGTTAACGTTTCTGCATCACGTCACAAGCGTTTTCCTGCCTGCATCACAGACATAAAAAAGCCAGTCAGTTTTTGCTGACTGGCTTTTGTTTTACTCAGCGGTGATCTGTTACACGCGGTCCACTCGGTCAGTCGTGACCGCAGGTAACGGCTGGGTACGACGACCCACCTTACCCATCACGCCCGCAATGACGGCTTCAATAATCAGTAAGAAGAACGCAAACCAGGCAGCTTTCGCCGTGGCAGCAGCAGCTTTATCCGCTGCTTCACGCGCTTTCTGTTCAGCCTGTTTTTTCAGCTCTTCATATTTGGCGCGTGCCGCCTGATAGCTTTTCTCGGTCTGGTTCACAATTTGTTCAGCTTCGGCATCCGTTTTACCGGTACGCGCTTTGATGATGTTTTTCAGCGCTTCGCGGTCAGCGGCCTGGAAGGTGTCTTCATTACGGCTAATCAGACCCTGGATAAAGCCAGTGATGTCAGTATCGGCTGTCTGCGGATGATTTGCCGTGCTGGCGGCCTGGTCCTGCGCATTATCCACCTCGTTTTCCGCCCGCTGCTGGAGTTGCTCCGGCTGTAGCTCAGGCTTGCCGGTCTGGCGCAGCGTGGTAGTGAGTTCATTTTGCAGATCATCGAGATTGATATTGTTCTCGTTGAGCTGCTCTTTAACCATTTGCGTCGCCTGTGGTGCAACAGCGCTGATACCGGAACCGACCGTTTTCAGCCCTGCGCCCACCACATTGGCCGCACCGGTTACTACGCTGTTGGCGAGCATAGACATCAGTACCAGGCATACAATGGTGTTAAAACCAAACATTAACACCCCATGTAGCGCACCTTCACGCGGCGCCAGACGACCGCTGAAATAGCCCCCTGCGGCAACCGAAATCAGCATACTAATGCCGGTCCAGATAGCCGCGCCCGTACCCAGGCCATCGACCGGATTTTGCTCTTTGAGCGGATCAACCGTGCTGGCCCCGACCGCGACGCCAAGCAGTTGCAGCAATAAGTAAATGACTATTGAAATAATCACACCCGCGAATACCGCACTCCACGAAATGCGTTTAACAGGAAAACGGTCTGCAACAACGTGGACATCATCGTAATGGCTTTTTGGATATGAATCTTGAGTCACCATTTCTTCCTCTCCCTTGCACCAGAATAGTTGTGCGCCCCACGCAAATCCGGAATCAATACGTGATCGCTGTCTCTAAGATTAGTCTGTCGTTGAAGAAACGACCAAGAAATCGGCCAAAAGCAATGGAATATCTTCACCGACGGGGAGAAGGTGGAGGTTTATTTTAACAAAGTACGGTTTTCTTCGGTGCCTGCATTGAGTCGCCCGGTACGCCTCTTTGCTCAGTAAACCTCTCATGCGCCCGCGCGTGCAAGCCGCGAGAAACGGGCGCAGCGGGTAAAAATCAGATGCTATAACACCGTGGATGTCAGCGCATTTATCGCTGGAATAAGAGAGCAATGACGCACGCCTGCTATGGGGAAAATAAAATATATCTTTGCCAGTAAATGTGCCAGCGTGTTACCCCATATCGCCCATAATCAGCGACAGGCGTTCAAACACATCCTGAATCAGGTATTCGGCAAACGGCGCCAGGGTGTACATCAGAAGGGACATCGCCACCATGCCGATGGTGAGCGTCAGCGGGAAGCCGACCACAAAAATAGACAGCTGCGGTGTCAGGCGGTTAAGCAAGCCAAGCGTAATGTTGAGCGTGAGCAGAAGCGTAATAATCGGCAGGCCCAGCATCAGGCCGTGGGAAAAGATAATCCCGCCGGTTTTGACAATAGCGAGGAAGCCCAGGCCATGCAGCGGCTCCGGGTCAACCGGAATGACCGTAAAGCTGTCGGCAAGGATGGAAATCATCCACAGATGACCGTTAAAGGCGAGAAACAGCAGCACCATCAGCACGTTGATAATACGCGCCATTACCGGCATGTTCGGGCCACCGGACGGGTCAAAGAAGGTTGCGAACGACAGGCCCATTTGCAGGCCGATGATTTCACCGGCGTTGCGCACGGCGGCAAAAATAAACTGCATGGTCACGCCAATAGCCGCGCCAATCACAATTTGTTGCAGCCCCACCCACAGGCCGGTCACGGTGACAATATCGATATGCACCGGCGGCAGCGTCGGCGCCAGCAGAAAGGCAATCAGCAGCGCGAGACCAATCTTCACACGGTTGGTGATTTGCTTCTCGCTGATGATGGGCGCGGTCATAAACAACGCCAGCACGCGCACGCTCGGCCAGAAATACTGGCTTAACAGCATGTTCACCTGCGAGATATCGATATCGTACATGTCAGCCGATGATATACGGCAGGCTGTTAAACAGCGTGCGCATATAATCCAGGAACATATTGAGCAGCGTCGGGCCTGCGCACACCACGGTCAGGGTCACCGCCAGGATTTTCGGGATAAATGACAGCGTCATTTCGTTAATCTGGGTCGAGGCCTGCAAAATACTGACGATAAGACCGGTCAGCAGGGCCGCAATCAGCATGGGCGCGGCCATAGATAGCCCGATACGCATGGCCTGGTAGCCAAGCGCCATTACGCTTTCAGGAGTCATGGTAAGTCCTCGTTAACTGAAGAAGCTTTGCGCAAGCGAGCCGGTGAGCAGCTGCCAGCCGTCAACCAGGACAAACAGCATGAGCTTAAAGGGCAACGCAATGTTGGCCGGTGGCACCATCATCATACCCAGCGCCATCAGCACGCTTGCCACCACCAGGTCGATAATCAGAAACGGGATAAAGATGGTAAAGCCTATCTGGAACGCGGTTTTCAGCTCACTTGTCACAAATGCCGGTAACAGGATGCGCATCGGCACATCGTCCGGGCTTTCAAACGCCTCTTCTTTGGCAAGACGCGAATAGAGTGCAAGGTCGGTTTCACGGGTCTGGTTGAGCATGAACTCACGCAGCGGACTGGCCGCGCGCTCCAGCGCCGTTTCCATATTGATTTTGTCTTCGGACAGCGGCAGATACGCGTCCTGGTAAACTTTGTCGAACACTGGCGACATGACAAAGAATGTCAAAAACAGCGCCAGCCCCAGCAGTACCTGGTTAGGCGGGGACGAGGCGGTGCCGAGTGCGTTACGCAGTAAACCCAGCACGATGATGATGCGGGTAAAGCCGGTCATCATCAGCAAAACCGCAGGCAGGAAGGTCAGCGAGGTGAGCAGTACCAGCGTCTGTACCGGCAGCGACCAGCTTTCTCCACCGCCGGGCAGCGGTTTACTGATAATTAATCCCGCGTCGGCGGCAAACGCCGCCTGGGCAGGTAGCAGAATGGCCGCAAGCGTACACAAGAACGCGGGCGAGAGAAGGCGACGGGCGACAGCGCCTGGTGTGAAACTCATTTCGATGACTCCGGTTTACGACCCTTCTTCAACAGTGCCCCCAGCGCCGCCTGGAAATCTACAGCGGGCTTCCCTGTTGCTGGCTCCACCTCGTCCGGACGTGCGTCCAGCGTGTGCAGGTGCGTCACCTGCTCCGCAGTCACGCCCAGAACCAGCCATTTGCCGTCAATCTCAACGACAGCAACCTGCGCTTTCTGTCCCAGCGAGCACTGGCTTTTTACACTCAGCAGGCGATTACCCGGGTGCTTAAGCGACGTCAGATTAAACTTCCGCGCAAGCCAGGCAATAGCGAGAATAAACAGCAGGATAAATACCAGCGCACCGCCAACATTTACCATTACCGACCCCGGCGTGACGACGGGCGCGCCCGCAGTCGGTGCGCCTGGAACAGATTCGTGCGTTTTCATCAGCGGCTCAGACGACGCATGCGCTCGGACGGCGTGATGATATCGGTGATGCGAATACCGAATTTATCGGACACCACTACCACTTCGCCCTGGGCAATCAGGTAGCCGTTAATCAGAATATCCAGCGGTTCACCGGCAAGGCCATCAAGCGACACCACTGAGCCCTGGCTCAGGCGCAGCAGTTCTTTAATGGTCATTTTGGTGCGCCCCAGCTCTACCGTCATTTTGACCGGAATATCAAGAATCAGGTCCAGATCGGCAGACAGGTTCACCTGCGGCGTTTCTTTATCCAGGGCCTGGAAAACGGCGCTGCTTTCAGCGTTAAGCTGCTCGCTCATCGCATCGCCCCAAAGATCGTCCACAGACTCCTTTTCCGGGCTGGACGGCTGTTGGGTATCATTCATGGGGTAATTCCTCGTCGTTCAGGGACTGTAATGCAGAGTTAAACAGATGCTCCACCTTCAGAGCGTATTGACCATTCTGGCTGCCGTATTTACCCGAAAGCACCGGCACATCGTCCACCGTCACCTCGGTTTTTTCCGGGGTATCAATCGGGATAATGTCGCCTTTCTGAAGCTTCAGTACCTTCGATAAGCGCGTTGGGATCTGGGCAAAGTTCGCTACCAGCTCCAGCTCAGACGCTTTAACCTGAGATGCCAGCACATCGCGCCATTTCTCATCTTCCTGACGTGAGTTCTCCAGCGGCGGGCTGGTCAAAAGCTCCCTTAGCGGCTCAATCATGCTGAAGGGAATACAAATATCGAATTCACCGCTTTGCGCGCCAATTTCCACGTAAAACGGTGTTGTCACCACGATGTCGTTCGGCGAGGTGGTGATGTTGGTAAATTTCACCTGAATCTCGGCACGCACGTATTCCACGTCAAGCTTATAAATGGTGCTCCACGCTTCGCTGTAGGCGTCCAGCGCCATGTTCAGGATGCGCTTGATAATGCGCTGCTCGGTTGGCGTAAATTCGCGCCCTTCCACTTTGGTTGGGAAGCGGCCATCGCCACCAAACAGGTTATCCACCGCGATAAAGACCAGGTTCGGTGAAAACACGAACAGCGAAGTGCCGCGCAGCGGATTGAGGTGCACCAGGTTCAGGTTGGTTGGCACCGGCAAGTTGCGCGCAAACTCATGATAGGGCTGGATCTTAATGTTCCCGACTGTCACATCCGGGCTGCGGCGCAGCAGGTTGAACAGCCCAATACGGAACTGACGGGCGAAGCGCTCGTTGATAATCTCCAGTGACTGGAGACGTTCGCGCACCACGCGACGCTGCGTATTAGGGTCGTAAGGCGTTACGTTATCGCCCGGCAGCGCGCTTTCCGCTGCTGGCTCACTTTCTGCGCCATTGCCGCCGTTGAGCAGACGGTCTATTTCGGCCTGGGATAAGATACTGTCAGACATGAGATTTACCGCAGTATAAAGGCGTTATATAACACGTCAGTCACCACAGCAGAGCGGTGGCTGATAGGTTTGTTCAGCTCTTCTTTAATCTGTTCAACCAGCGCAGTTTTACCCGCGTTCGTCGCCAGGTTGTCTGCCGTCTGCTGAGACAGCAGCACCAGCAGGCGGCTGCGAATTTCTGGCAAAAACTCTTCCAGCAGCTCGCGCGAAGGCTCATCACGCAGACGCAGCGTCAGGCCGATGTACAGCACACGGTCTGCGTCTTCATCCGTCGGCTTGAGACTGACGGTAAAAGTTTCCAGCGGCATATACAGCGGGATCTGGCTTGCCGCTACCGGCTGCCCTTCACCGCCTGACGCAATCTGGGTTTTAACGTGTTTCAGCTCATACCAGGTGTAACCGGCAACGGCGCAGGCACCCAGAGCAACGCAGGCAAGCAGCACAGCGCTGAGGGAACCTCTTTTTTTCGCGTCCGCTGAATTTTTCTTTGGCATGGAATTTCTTGATCCTTTAACAACATTAGCGCCCGAGCCGCGGCAGATTTCACCAACGGCTCTGGAATATGGCGCACATTATCGCAGCAATTTTTAGAAGCAATGGTTCGAATAACACGGGAAAATGACGCCACCTCGACCGTTAAAACGACCTCAGGCAAAGGTGTCGACACCACCCGGACGCAATACGGTACGTGTTTCAACGGCGCTATTTTCACCCTCTTCCTGCGCCACCCCATCGTCATGCTTACCGTTTCCACGGCCCTTTTCGCCGTCGTTATTCGCCTGTGAAGCAGCGTCCTGCCACGGCGCGGTGTTATCGTCGCTCACGCTACTCTGGCTAAGCTCAATACCCGCTTCGGCAAGCGAGGTACGCAGCTGCGGCATCGCCGCTTCGAGCGCGGCACGCACCTGGTGGTTATCGGAGACGATATGCACCTGCGCCTGCTCCTGGTTCATACGAATATTGAGCTGTAAGGCACCCAAATCCTGCGGATGCAGGCGCAGCTCGGCATTATGAATGCCGTTGCGGGTAAACATTGAAATCTGCTGACTCAGCGCCTGCTGCCAGGCAGCGGTACCGACGGTCTGGCTCAACACCGGCGCGGCGTTGGTGCTGGCGGTTGCCAGCGCATTTGCAGGAAGCGTCGCACTGGCTTCGGGGTTCAGGCGCAACAGCGCGGGGTTAATGGGTGAAGCTTCCGGGCTTGTTCCAGCCTGCGACACGCTCACATCCTGGGTCAGTGGCGCAACGCGCACGGCATCGCTTGCCTGTGCCTGCGCCGCTTTCGCCTGAAGTGCCGCCGTTTCCGGCATCGCGCTCTTTTCATTGCCCTGGCGGCGTTTATCGACGTTCAGCGCCGACGCCACCAGCGCGGGAATCGATGTACCCGATGTCGGTGCCTGGGTAGAGCCTGCAAGCGTTGTTACCTCACTACCGCCTGGCGTCTGCGCGGCTTTCAGTGCGCCGTTTAGCAGTTGTCCCGCGTCTGTCACAAGCGACGCTTCACGCGAGGCGCTGTCAGCCGCGACGTGCGACATCAACGTCTCACCTTGCTCAGGCGTCAGCGGTACGCCACTGCTTATTTGTGCCAGCCACTGCTGAAGCTGCTGTACCTGGCCGCTTTCCAGCGCCACCCCGTCCGGCGTAACGCCCTGTTCGAGCATGTCGCGAATCTGCTGCGCCAGTTCTTCAGCGGGAATAGCCATCTCAGGCAACGTTACCGCCGCCGCAGCACCGTCACCCAGGTGCGACTCCAGAAGCTGCGCAAAGCCGGGCAGCGTTTGCGCTAGCCCGGCTTCAGGGGAAAGCGCGGCGATATTCGCCGCTCCGGTATTATTCTGAAGGGTGTGGATCATCGTGTTTCTTTCCTCAGGGTGGCGCGCTGCGCATACTCATCCATCATCTTCTGGTCCAGCTTGTTTTCCTTCAGAAGCTGGGTTGCCAGCGCCCTGTCTCTGAGCGTCTCAAACGCGTTGAGACGCTGTTTTTTCTCCTGCCAGTTTTTCAGCGCCTGACTTACGCGCTGTTGGCACTGTGAGACGTGCTGACGATGGTGTTCCAGCGTCTTATCCAGCGACGTCATAAACTGCTGATAATTCATCCAGTTCGTTGCCGCCATGCCGTCACTGGTCATGTTCTGCTGCAACTGCTGGCGATATTCCAGCTCATAATTCACCAGCTGGCTGAGCTGCTCTTCGGCCTGTGAACAGGCCTGGCGCATTTTCCCCAGCTGCGTTGTAGCTTCCTGCAACGCGTCTTCCGCAATTTCCCTGAGGGTGTCCATTGGTGAGGCTGTTGCCATAGGTCACTCCGCCATTATTGAGAGGGCGAATCGGGAAAGAGCGCAAACAGCCCTTCACACGATTCCTGATACTCGCTGCGTTCGTAGATATCCTGCTGCAACCAGGACTCCATTTTGGGATACAGTCTGATGGCTTGATCCAGCTGTGGGTCAGTGCCAGCGGCGTAAGCGCCGACGCTAATCAGGTCACGGTTGCGCTGGTAGCTGGAAAGCAGTTGTTTGAAATTTTTTACTTTCTTGTAATGGTCGGGCGTAATCAGCTCGGTCATCGCACGGCTGATGGAGGCCTCGATATCAATTGCCGGATAGTGACCGGCTTCTGCAAGGCGGCGCGAGAGCACCACGTGGCCGTCCAGGATCGCACGCGCCGAGTCGGCGATCGGATCCTGCTGATCGTCACCTTCCGTTAGTACGGTGTAGAAAGCGGTGATCGACCCGCCGTCTTTGGTGCCGTTACCGGCGCGTTCCACCAGCGCGGGTAGCTTCGCAAACACGGAAGGCGGATAACCTTTGGTGGCTGGCGGCTCGCCGATAGCCAGCGCGATTTCGCGCTGCGCCATCGCATAGCGGGTAAGGGAATCCATAATCAGCAGCACGTCTTTACCGCGATCGCGGAAGTCTTCGGCGATGCGCGTAGCATAGGCTGCGCCCTGCATACGTAAAAGCGGCGAGACATCCGCCGGGGCAGCAATCACCACCGCACGCTTGCGGCCTTCTTCACCGAGGATGTTTTCAATAAAGTCTTTAACTTCGCGCCCGCGCTCGCCAATCAGCCCTACAACGATGACGTCAGCCTGGGTGTAGCGCGCCATCATGCCGAGCAACACGCTTTTACCTACGCCGGAACCCGCGAACAGGCCCACGCGCTGGCCTTTACCAATGGTCAGCATGCCGTTAATGGCACGCACACCGGTGTCCAGCACATGATGAATAGGCACACGTTGCAGCGGGTTAAACGGCGGGGTAATTAATGGTGCGCGGTAGCCGGTATCGGGTGCCGGTTTACCGTCAAGCGGACGGGCGCTGGCATCGAGCACACGGCCCAGCAACGCCGGACCCAGCGGAAGCTGTTTACCCGGCGGCAGGCCGTTCATCATGCCGGGGGCATAGACGCGCGCACCGGGCAGAATGCCGTCTACTTCTTCAAGCGGCATCAGAAACAGCTGCTGACCGTTAAAGCCCACCACTTCACTTTCAACCTGATCGATACTCACACCGTTGCTGCGCTCAATAATACAGGTGGTGCCGATGGGCAATTGCAGGCCGGTGGCCTCCATGACCAGACCGGTGGCGCGAGTCAGCTTGCCGTACTGACGGTACGGCGGCAGGCGTTTCATCTGTTTTTCACACTGGCTGAGCGAACTTAACCAGCGGTCGAGACGCGCGGTCATGCCGGTGACTCCGTGCGCGCCAGCGTACACAGCGCATCCCAGCGGGTGTCCAGGGTGGCGTCCAGCTCGCCCTCGGTTGAGCAAATGCGGCAACCGCCACGCATCACTTTACCGTCAGAGTATAAACGCCAGCCGTGGTGCTCCAGCGTGTTGCCAAGCTGCTCCTGAATCAGCGGATAATCTTCCGGGCTGACCCACAGCTGCGGCTGGCCGTTAAACAGGGTTTCTTCATGCAGTAACTTGCGCACCTGCTCGACCAGCGCGCTGGCGTCGGTCATCGGCGCCTGGCCTATCACCTGGCGTGCGGCGGTCAGTGCCATCTGCACCAGACGTGCCGGGATGACTTCATCCAGGCTTTCCATCGTGGTGTTGAAGTCTTCCAGCAGCGCGGTAAAGCGGTCCGTCACGGCCTGCTGCTCAGCTTTCGCCTGCGCCAGCCCCTGTTCGATGCCCGCCGCTTTGCCTTCTTCAAGCCCGCTCGCGTAACCCTGCATGCGGCCTTCTTCTTCACCTTTTTTCAGGCCCTCAGCATAGCCCTGCTGCTGCGCCTGCTGGCGCAGACGCTGAAGCTCCGCTTTGGTGTCTTCTACGCTGCGCTGCGCGTCGTCGGCAAGCGGTGCGACGGGCACGTTATCCAGCGGGGCAAACGGGTCGTTGAGATCGTCCGGCATCCAGCGACGCCAGCTGCCTTTATGGCGCGCATCAGACATACTCGTCCTCGCTGCTGCTTATCACAATCTCGCCGCTCTCGGCCAGGCGACGCACCACCATAAGGATATTTTTCTGCTCGGTTTCCACCTGAGACATACGTACCGGGCCACGCGAGCTGAGATCTTCGTTGAGGATCTCGGCCTGGCGACGAGACATGTTGCGGAAGAATTTGTCGCGCAGCGCCTGCTCGGCACCTTTGAGCGCAACGATAAGGGATTCGTTTTCCACTTCCTGCAAAATACGCTGGATGCTGCGGTCTTCCACTTCCACCAGGTTTTCGAACAGGAACATCTCGTCGATAATTTTCTGGGCCAGTTCGCCGTCGTATTCGCGCACCGCTTCGATGGCCGCTTCTTCCTGCTGCGATTTCATCAGGTTCAGAATCTCCGCCGCCGGACGGATACCGCCCATTTTGCTGCGCTTGAGGTTCTGGCCGTCGAGCAGGTTGTTGAGCACTTCGGTCAGTTCCTGCAACGCCGCTGGCTGCACGCCGCCAAAGGTAGCAATACGCAGCATGATGTCGTTGCGCTCGCGATCGTCGAACTTCGCCAACACGTCCGCAGCCTGGCCACGCTTGAGGTGAACCAGAATGGTGGCGATGATCTGCGGATGTTCGTCGCGAATCAGGTCGTATACCGTCTGCGGCTCCATGAAGTTGAGCGTCTCGATACCGTTGGTACCGCTCTGCTGATCCAGCAAATCTTCGAGCAGGCTGGAGGCACGCTCTTCGCCCAGCGCCTTAACCAGCACGCCGCGCACGTAGTCACTGGTGTTCACGCTCAGGGCGGCAAACTCGGCCGCGTCTTTATGGAACTCACGCAGTACTTCTGCCAGCTGCTCGTGGGTAAAGCTGGTCAGATTGACCATTGCGCTACTGATCTGGGTGACTTCGTGGTTGTTGAGGTGCTTAAACACCTCTGCCGCGCGGACTTCACCCAGCGTCATCATCAGGATGGCGCTCTTTTCGATAGCATTCATTACTTGCCCTGCTCTTTTGTAATCCATTGGCGAATCACCAGCGCAATCACCTGCGGCTCCTGATCGGCCATGTTACGAATGTTCTGGCTGTGGATTTCGGTTTCCGTACGCAACTGCGCACGGGCGCTTTCTTCCAGTTCGGCGCGGGTGTTCTGACGCGGTGCTTCCGGCTGTGCCTTCTGCGCTTCTTTTTCAGCTTCGATGCGCAGACGCGTCAGCTCGCGCTGTTTCTCCAGCTGTGGGCGAATACCCATGCGCCACAGCAGGAAGACCACCAGCAGTACCAGCAAGTAGCGCGCTGCCGTCATCATCTGATCGAAGAACCTGTCCTGCTGCCAGAACGGCAGTTCGGCATTGAATTCACTGTTGTCACTAAACGGTGAGTTCACCACGCTCAGGTGGTCGCCACGGTCTTCGGAATACCCCATTGCGCCACGTACCAGCTGATTAATCTGGTCCATCTGCGCCTGGGTCAGCGCGACCGCCTTGCCTTCTTCATCGTGGGTATAGTTCACCACCACCGCAACAGACAGGCGTTCAATCGCCCCTTTGCCACGTTTGGTGTGGGTCAACGTGCGGTCAACTTCGTAGTTGGCGGTTTCATCGCTGCGGTTGTTGTACGGGCCGGTCTGCGTCGCGGCTGTCGTTTGCGTGTTATTGCCTGCGGCGGCATTGTTATTGCCAGCGTTAGCATTGCCCTGGCCCTGTGCTGCCGGGGTTTCAATCGGTGCACTCGGCGGTGGCGCAGGCTGGTTGCTCAGCGCACCCGGTACACCGCCCACAGAACCCATGCCAGCCTGCTGGCTCTGGCTGGTCTGGCGGCTACGCAGCGCCATTTTTTCCGGGCTGTTGTTCGGCTGATACTGTTCTGCGGTCTGCTCGTGGGTGGAGAAATCAACCTGCGCGGTTACCTGCGCGTGCACATTCTGGCTACCGAGCATCGGCGCAAGGATGGACTGAATGCGCTGCTGATAGTCAGCTTCCACTTCAGCGACGTATTTCAGCTGTGAGGCGTTCAGTGACTGTTCGTCACCACCGGACTGGGTCAGCAGGCGACCGTTCTGGTCGACTACCGTCACATTGCCCACCGGCAGGCCCGGTACTGCGCTTGATACCATATAGGCAATCGCGCTCACCTGACCGTTGTCCATTGCACGGCCCGGATACAGGTTCAACGTAACAGACGCGGTCGGCTGCTTCTGCTCACGCACAAACAGTGAAGGTTTGGGGATAGCCAGGTGTACGCGCGCATTGCGCACCGGGCCAAGCGTTTCCATAGTACGGGCAAGCTCGCCTTCCAGCGCACGCTGGTAGTTAACCTGCTCACTGAACTGGCTGATGCCGAATTTTTCTTTGTCCAGCAGCTCAAAACCAACAGCGCCGCCTTTCGGCAGCCCCTGCTGGGCCAGTTTCAGACGCGCGTCATGCACCTTATCAGCCGGAACCATAATCGCGCCGCCGGTATTGCTAAAACGGTACGGTACGTTCATCTGTTCGAGCTGCGCGATAACGGCGCCGCCATCCTGATCGCTGATATTGCTGTAAAGCACGCGGTAATCAGGTGACCTGGCCCATAGCAGGGCAGCAATAATCACGGCGACCGCCGCCGCTATGGAAACGAGTAAAAGAAGTCTGGGGTTCGCACGAAAACGTTCCAGTTGGGCCATGAAGCCCGCAGTTTTGTCCGTGTTGATGCCGTTTGACTGGCCACTCATGCCATATTCCTGCCTGATAATCTTAATGAAGCGCTTCGCAATAATGTGTTGCACGTGGTTTGCCCGATACTCAGGGTCACACACATTACCGTCTGACTTCGGGGCACATATTATTTGCGATCTCGGCCGAGTTTGATGGGCGGATAAGCCCCGCTTTTTGGCTGCTTTTACCGGCTTTGATTAGATTCCCCTGTGTTATGGTGCGTACCTCTGATATTGGCCTCATTTCATCAGGCTAAAAATTGCGCAATCCGCGCACAAATCGGACATTGTGTTTTAAGGTGAGAAATATGGCCGTTCCGGCAATAAGTAGTGTTGTTGATAACATGCAGGCGCTGGCTGCACAGGCCTCGGGCGGCATCCAGTCCCCGGCGTTCGGCCGCACCAGTGCCGTGCAGGACAAAAGCGAAACGCGCTTTTCTGACGTATTAATGGATAGCGTAAAGAGCCTGAACGACGTTCAGGTCACAGCGAAGACGCAGACCGAGAAATTTATGCTGGGCGCCACGGATGTCACCCTGAACGATGTGATGGTAGGGATGCAGAAATCGTCTCTGGCTCTGAATCTCGGCGTGCAGGTGCGCAACAAACTGGTCAGCGCGTACCAGGAAATTATGAGCATGCCGGTTTAAGCCCGGTTTGCATCATAAAGGGGCCGAAAGGCCCCTTGAGACTGATGCCTTACCTCATCCTGTATCAGACAGGGTGAATAATACCCAATAAAAAATAAGGAAAATCAATTCATTGATTTTCGCCTGCTAACCACAAAGAAGGAAAAACCACGTTTTTTCCTTCTCTGTCAGCAATCTGAAGGGGCCGAAAGGCCCTTTTTGTTATTTACGTCTTGTCATCGCGACTATCTCAGGGCTTGCCCACTGCTAAATACATGTAAGCCGCTTCACCGTTAAAATGCCACCTTCACCTCAGGCGAAGCGCATCCGTCATAAGGCAGACAAAAAAACTAACGATAACGGTTAATGACGAATAACAGCTAAAAACTCTCGCTCTTAAAACATAAAAATTTGGCAGAAGAAGACGTCAACCTTCACGGCACACGCTGCATAGCAAATGTGAACGCTTTCCTCCCTGCTTATCACGCAAGTCAGACATAAAAAAACGCGCGGCCCTGAGGCCACGCGTTTTAGTCACTTAGCGCTGATTCACGCAAACCCACGTCGTTACAGCGCGTGCGCGCCCGCATCATTGTGAATTTTATCCACCAGTTCCATCTCTTCGCTGCTCAGCAGCTTCTCGATATCGACCAGGATAATCATGCGCTCATCCACTGCACCAAGTCCCATCAGGTACTCGGTCGACAGCGTCACGGAAAACTCCGGCGCCGGTTTAATCTGCTCGGTGGTCAACGACAGTACGTCGGACACGCCGTCCACCACAATGCCCACTACACGCTGGTTCACGTTCAGTACGATAACCACCGTGTTGTTGTCGTAGCGGATGTTTTCCTGGGCAAACTTCACACGCAGGTCAACAATCGGCACGATAATGCCGCGCAGGTTGGTTACGCCTTTAATAAAGTCTGGCGTATTTGCGATACGGGTTACGCGATCGTAACCGCGAATTTCCTGCACTTTAAGAATTTCAAGGCCATATTCTTCCTGGCCCAGTGCGAAAATCAGGTACTCCTGGCCAAGGTTTTCAACCGCCATCTGGTTGTCTGAAGCCATGCTCATCATGTTGATATCTCCTGGATAGCGCGGCCGTCACTCGGTGACGTCAGCGATACGTTTGTCACGACACAGTTGTGGCAACGCGGCCACGTCCACAATCAGGGCAACGCTGCCATCTCCCAGAATGGTGGCGGCGGAAATGCCGGGAACTTTGCGGTAATTCATTTCAAGGTTTTTCACGACCACCTGGTGCTGGCCGATTAGCTGATCAACCAGCAGCGCATAGCGGCGGCCCGCGCTTTGCAGGATGACCGCAATGGCTTTGCCAGGCTCAGTCTGGGCACCGTCGATGTCCAGCACTTCGTGCAGTTGCACCAGCGGCAGATACTCTTCGCGTACCTGAAGCATCAGCTCACCACCGGCCATCGGATGCAGTGCTTTTTCCTGCGGTTGCAGAGACTCCATCACCGCATTAAGCGGCAGGATGAAGGTTTCATCACCCACGCGTACAGACATCCCGTCAAGGATGGCGAGCGTTAGCGGCAGAATAATGCGGATAGTGGAACCTTTGTCCTTCTCAGAACGGATTTCCACGTAACCACCCATATCCTGGATGTTACGTTTCACCACGTCCATGCCGACACCGCGGCCAGACACATCGGTCACTTTCTCTGCGGTGGAGAAGCCCGGCGCAAAAATAAGCATCCACACTTCTTCATCGCTGATGTTTTCATTGATATCCATGCCCTGAGACATCGCACGCGCCAGGATACGCTCACGGTTAAGCCCGGCACCATCGTCAATCACTTCGATAACAATGTTGCCACCCTGGTGTTCGGCGGAAAGGATAAGATTCCCTTTCGCCGATTTACCTTTGGCGCGGCGGGTTTCACTGTCTTCAATACCGTGGTCGATACTGTTACGCACCAGGTGCGTCAGCGGATCGATGATGCGCTCAATCAGGCTCTTATCCAGTTCAGCAGAACCGCCGCGCTGGGTCAGTTCTACCTGCTTGTTGAGCTTGCCCGCCAGATCACGCACCAGGCGCGGGAAGCGGCTGAAGACATACTCCATCGGCATCATACGAATCGACATCACCGATTCCTGCAGGTCGCGCGCGTTGCGCTCCAGCTGACCGATGCTGTTGAGTAAATCACCATGAATCGCCGGGTCGAGCGAAGTGGAAAGTTGAGACAACATCGACTGGGTGATGATTAGCTCGCCCACCTGGTTGATAATCTGGTCAACCTTTTCGACCGCAACGCGAATACTGCTGGACTCCTGGCCTGCACTGCGCGGCGCGCGAGCAGGCGGCGCGCTTTTCTGAGCCGTTGCCACAGGCGCAGGCTTTTCAACTGGCGCGGCCACAACCGGCTCAGGCGCAGCAACAGGCTGGACAACGGCAGGCTGTTCAGGCGCGGTGGCTGCGCCCTGCACAATGGAGATTTGATCGGGTTCGATAATAAAGCACATCACCGCGATGATATCGTCGGCTGGCGTCGGGGTATCGAGCGTGACAACCAGTGCGTCACCCTGCTTTTCATGCCCAACAACGGTTCCGAGATTGCCCAGCTCTTCGAGCAGCAATTCGCACTCGTTTTCTTTAAGCTTTGTGAGCGTGACCGTCAGGTGTGCTTCATTTACTGAGGAAGGTGCGCAAGGCGCTTCTACGACAGGGGCGGCAACGGATGCGGGTGCAACAGGTGCTTTCCCCTCTTTCGCCGCTTTGTTTTCCAGCGCCAGCTCACGCAGAGCCTGGCAGATGTACTCAAAGCTTGCGCCGTCCGGCTCCTGGGAAGATTTATAGGCCTCTAATTGATCGTGCATAATATCTTTAGTTTCCAGAAACAGGTTGATGATGTCGCCATTTAGCGCCAGCTCACCGGTGCGGGCTTCGTCCAGTAGGTTTTCCAGCAGGTGTGTTGTCTCCTGCAATACGGTAAAACCGAACGTACCTGCACCGCCTTTTATTGAGTGGGCCGAGCGGAAAATCGCGTTCATCAACTCCTTTTCAGGTGCCTGTGGATCCAGCTCCAACAGGTGCTGCTCCATATCAGCCAGGAGCTCGTCGGCCTCATCGAAGAATGTCTGATAAAAGTCACTAATATCCATAATCGCTCGCGCCCTCTGTTCCTGTATTACATCGCCGGAGCGACGCTTTCCTGAATCTGCTGTACGCCATTCGGATCGTCCTCATTCAGAGAAACATTCTGTACGTCGCTACCGTTGTTTTCATTCAGGATTTCATTCTCTTTGTCTTTCGTCAGAATCAGAATACTGATGCGACGGTTGCTGGGGTCATCCCCGGAGACGTTCTTTAAATTCATCGAGTCTGCCATGCCCACCACGCGCAGCACTTTGTCTGAGGCCAGCCCACCCGTGACCAGTTCCCGACGCGAGGCGTTAGCACGATCGGCAGAAAGCTCCCAGTTGCTATAGCCACGCTCGCCGGTCACAAATGGCGTGTCGTCGGTGTGGCCAGACAGGCTAATGCGGTTGGGGATATCGTTCAGAACCGGCGCGATGGCGCGCAGGATATCCCGCATGTATGGCTCAACCTCTTTATTACCGCTGCGGAACATCGGGCGCTGCTGGCTATCCACAATCTGAATACGCAGGCCGTCGTCCAGCAATTTGATTTTCAGGTTCGGTTGCAGCTCACGCAGGCGCGGGTCATTTTTAATTAACTGATCGAGACGCTCACGCACGCGGCTCAGGCCCTGCATATCACGCTGGCGACTGCTTTCCGCGCGACGTTTTTGCACTTCGCCCTGAACTTTCAACATATCGTCGCCGCCGCCTGGAATAACGCTATCGCTAAGGCTGAAACGGTCACCGTTCGACATCGCCGCCTTAAGCGGCATTTTGAAGTATTCGGCTATCTGCTGGCGTTCTTCTGGTGTTGCCATCGACAGTAACCACATGACCAGAAAGAACGCCATCATTGCGGTCATGAAGTCGGCGTAGGCAATCTTCCACGAACCACCGTGGTGGCCATGCCCGTGGGACTTGCGCTTTTTTACGATAATGACCGGATGGTCTTTCTTCTTCATGACCGGTTATTCCGCTGCTGCGCCGGGTTTTTTCACCGCACGCACATGCTCTTCAAGCTCGGTAAAGGACGGGCGTTCCGTGGAGTACAGCGTCTTACGGCCAAACTCGACGGAAATCTGCGGCGCATAGCCATGAATGCTCGACAGCAGCGTGACTTTGATGCACTGCATCATCTTAATGTTCTCACTACTCTTTTGGCGCAGCAGGGTGGCCAGCGGCAGGATAAAGCCGTAAGCCAGCAAAATACCGAGGAAAGTGCCCACCATGGCGTGAGCAATCAACGCGCCCAGTTCTGCTGCCGGGCGATCGGCGGCGGCCAGGGCGTTAACGACCCCCATTACTGCCGCAACAATACCAAATGCAGGGAAAGCATCGCCGACCTGGTTAAGGCTGCTGGCCGGGATTTCGTCTTCGCTTTCGCAGGTTTCAATTTCTTCATCCATGAGCGCTTCGATTTCAAACGCGTTCATGTTGCCGCTTATCATCAGACGCAGATAATCGACAATAAAATCCATCAGTTGCTTGTCTTCAAGCAGGCGCGGATACGCAGAGAAAATCTGGCTGCTGGCGGGATCTTCGATGTCTGACTCCAGCGACATCATGCCGTTCTGACGACCTTTGGTCAGCAGCAAATACATCAGCGCCATCAGGTCCATGTACATTTCTTTGTTGTACTTTGAACCCCGGAACAGACGCGGGAACGACTTCATGGTGGCGCGAATAGCTTTACCGTTGTTACCGACCACAAACGCGCCGACGCCAGCGCCGCCGATAATAAGGATTTCAGTGGGCTGCCACAGCGCGCCAAGCTGGCCGCCTGACAAGACAAACCCACCAAAAACACAAGCAAATACAATGAAATAACCGATAAGAACTAACACGCGATTTCCTTAGCGACCCGATTCTTTTACACAAATGCTTCCCGAACAACAGGACGGATTACGCCCCGTGGGCATTACATGCCCCACTGGCCAGTCCAGGAGAGGCGGTGTGCCACTCGTGCTCATCCAGCTTCAGTTGGCTTAAAAGGTTATCGGCCGCTTCGTCGGAAAGTTTACTTTTTTTCACCGCTCGAGATGGCGGGTTGCACAAACTGCACACGAAGCCGTGTTTTGGCTGGTAGCTATAGACAATGAAAGCGCCCTTACAGCAGGTGCACTCGGTCCTGTCGAGCATTCCGCTGTCAATAAAACGCAGCAGCGTCCAGGCACGGGTCAGACCCAGCACCGGCTCTTCGCCAGGATTATGCGGCGGGCACTGCTCCAGATACAGACGGTACGCCTTGATGATCGCTTCGATCGGGCGACACTTGTCCGTTTTAAGCAGATATAAATAGATGTTGTAGAACATTGATGAGTGAATGTTCTGCTCCCACGCCATAAACCAGTCTACTGAGAAAGGCAACATGCCTTTAGGCGGCGGTGCACCGCGCAACTCTTTATAGAGTTTAAGAAGACGCCCGCGGCTGAGGCTGGTTTCGCTCTCAAGAATTTGCAGGCGTGCCCCCAGGGAAATCAGCTCCATAGCCAGCTGAATGTCCTGGATCTCACGAAGAATACTTTTCTCACACATGTCAGGACATTCTCTTAGAAGCAGGCATTTCCGGTTCCGTCAGTGAACTGAGCAGATCGGTCGATAACAGAATACCGGCGTGAATTTGCTGAAGGCCATCAATGCGTGACTCTTTGGTCAGGCGATCGATAACCCCTTCTTCGTCAAAGCGCAGCCGGCAAATAAGCTGGTTGGTGGTTGACAGTTTGATCAACTGTGAGAGCGACAGCTCTTTAAGCGTAGCGATCGTGGACTCGTTCAAACCCAGTCTGAAACTTGCAGCGACTTCATCTTCCATAATCAAGCGTTGAGCCAGTAACAGATAAGAGAGATTAATGTTATGAATGCTCTGAAGCTGTTTATCAATATTCATAGTTAATAAAGTGCCAGTTATGAAACAGTGCGAAAGATCAGCTAAGTCTTGCCACATTAACAATGAGACTTTACTCATTAACACTGAAACTACATGTTTAACAAATAACAAAGCTGGTGAACTTGTGAGCTTATTATTGTGATCTGGGAGAGGTTCTTCAATTTTAATTTTGTATTTTTTTTACAATGATTGCGTTTTTTGGAAAGAAACCAGATGTGGCGCTATCTGGCGGCAATTGAGAAATATAAATTATAAATTTTGCGTTATTAATAATTAAACCGATCTTAAACATAACAATTTAACATTGTAAATTACAGTAAATCATTAATAACAGTAGGTTGCCAGAAAAAGCGGCGGGCCAGGTAAATAGAGCATCTCAGAGAGGTGAATGGTGGGTAAAGAAGTGTTATCTGTTCTTCAGACAGCGTAATATTTATGAAATGAAGAGAAGTATAAACGAACAATAAATACGCAACAAAAAGCCAGGCTTATTCTTATACTCAAATATAATTGAGAAATATCCTCATTTCCGTGGTTGTCTAACCATTGCCAAAGCGTAACAGAAATGATCTGTTCTTCAATATCTGATAAACGACATCAACACATGAAAGAATAAGCCAGCAGCAACAACTGAAATTAAATCCCGTTAACGTTATCAGACATTGATATTCAGAGAACGGTTACCGGCCCCATTGCGTGACTGACCGTCAGAACCGTAGACCATCTGGCCCACGCGCGTTTTATTCATTACGCTCTGTAATTGCTTGACGTTTTCCTGCTGCTTTTCCAGCAACAGACCGCTGCGTTGATTCAGTTCACTCAGCGTCATTGTCAGACGATGAATTTGCTGCCAGTGCATCGACAGTTCGCTGATGCCATCGTAAGGCGCACGGACCTGGTGAGCGGTCTCTTCTTCCTGGCGACGGGCATCGTAATGCGCAAGTGTAGCCAGAAGACTGCTCTTCTTATCGGTAACCACCTGAAGCGAGACGGGGTCAATCTGCGATCCACTAAGCTGAGTGTTTTCATCACGCAGCGTTACCTCAAGTTCGCAGAGGGCCCCGTGCATTTTCTCCAGAATAGTTACTAAGTTTTCCATAGTGTCTTTCAGTTACGTTGGGTTATTCAAAAAATGCGCTATCTGCAAGCAGCGCATCGGCAATCTTCTCAGCGTCAAGGTGCAGCTCACCGCGAGCAATTGCGTCTTTGATCTGCGCCACACGCGCTAAATCGATGTCGCTACTGCCTGCCATCTGGCGGGATGCATCGCTAATCGTCACCTGCGTACCGAGCTTCTCCTGACCAACGCTGCGGGCAGCAGACTGCTCGCGTACGCCTTTGGCGTCATTCATGGTCGGCAAAACCGGGCCAGTGGTGGCAACAGGTTGAGTCGGAAGAGTACGTTCAATGCTCATAGAAACCTCGACAATCTCTAAAACGGGACGGCTTTTTTTCAGTTGTTACACTGTATATCGGCGCGGCCCCAAATTACTTGCGTCTTTTTTTACGTTATTTTACGGGACGCTTATTGCGCGACGATGACAGCACCGCTGGCATCCACGCTGCCGGTAATCACCTGTCCTGATGCCATACGAATGCGCACCGGATCGTTCACCGCTGCATTCGTTGTTGCACGGCCTTTACTGCGGATACGAAACCCGTCCCCACTCAACACCACATCCACTTCATCGCCCGTCTTGATGACCCACGATTTGCGTAGTTGTCCGGCCACAATGGGCTGACCTGGATTAAGCGTGCGCGCTGCCACACTGCCCACGATTTCCTGTGGGTTGAACACCAGGCTTGCGGGCAGCTTGCTAAGCGAACCACGCTTCTCGACTATTTGCTGACGCCCCACGGTAGCGCCCGCCGGTATCGCTTCATGGGCCACCCAGTAACGCCCTTCGGCATCGACCGTAACCTGCAAAAACTGTTTGCGCTCGCACTGCACCGCAACACTCATGTTGCCGGTAAACCGGTTATTGTCCGCCAGCGTCAGCTTCGGGCGCTGGCAGGTCGGCCACTGCGCCTGCGGCGTTTTAATCGTGACGTGGTGCTTCAGGCCTTTATCGGCATGGCGCGCGTTAAGTTGCGCCTCAATTTGTGCGGCCAGTCCGCTGCCTTCTGCCAACGCAGAGCCGCACACCAGCGCAAGCAGGCCAGCAACAGCAGTACGTACAGGTATGGATAAGCGCATAGTTCTCTCAGAGTCAGCAGGAAGCAATTAAGTACAGTCACGATTTTACAGGACGCCAGTCTATAGAAAATTTAGCCAGGTTATGGGGACAAATAACCAACCTTTTTGCCCTTATTCGTCGGATAGCCTTTTGCCATTCGGTTTTAAAATAGCCGCCTCATGAAACCAGGAGCTGGAGGAAACATGCTCGACAAACTAGACGGCCACCTGAATTTCCAGAAAGAAGCACTGCATCTACTGAACAAGCGTCAGGAAGTGCTCGCGGCCAATATCGCCAACAACGATACGCCTGGCTATCAGGCCCGTGATATCGATTTTTCAGCTGAGCTGAAAAACGCCGTCGAGCAGGGGCGAACCTCCGCAGGCGGCGCGCTGTCGCTCACCTTGTCGTCCCGTGGTCATATCCCGGCAACCGCACCGGCTCACCTGGAAAATCAGCTGCTTTACCGCATCCCGGATCAGCCGAGCGCGGATGGCAACACGGTCG
The DNA here is from genome assembly GCA_966185765.1 of uncultured Enterobacteriaceae bacterium. Taxonomy (GTDB): domain Bacteria; phylum Pseudomonadota; class Gammaproteobacteria; order Enterobacterales; family Enterobacteriaceae; genus CBIFVZ01. Next base: position 82,864 of record CBIFVZ010000005.1, read on the forward strand.
ACATGGACCGGGAAAGGGTGAACTTCGCCGACAACAGTGTGAAGTACCAGACCAGCCTGACCATGATTAACGGCCACATCAAAAGCATGATGTCAGTAATGAACCAGGGATAATTTTGACGATGTCAATTTTCAGTATTTTCGATATTTCAGGCTCAGCCCTGACGGCGCAATCCCAGCGTCTGAACGTCAGCGCCAGCAACATGGCAAACGCCGACAGCGCCGTAGGACCGGACGGCCAGCCATATCGTGCAAAACAGGTCATTTTCCAGGTCAACGGCGCGCCTGGCCAGGAAGTGGGTGGCGTAAAGGTGGCAAACGTTGTGGAAAGCAACGCCCCGGACCGCATGGTCTATGACCCGGGTAATCCTATGGCGGATGGCAGCGGTTACGTACGCATGCCTAACGTCGATGTTGTAGGCGAAATGGTTAACACCATCTCAGCCTCACGCAGCTACCAGGCGAATGTGGAAGTCATGAACACCGCCAAGTCGCTGATGTTAAAGACGCTGAGCCTCGGCCAGTAATTGCAGTAATAAAGGAAGCCATTAATGTCCATTTCACCCGTGATGACCTCCGCCAGCACGCAGAGCGCCGCCAGAACCTCTGGCAACACGACTGCACAGGCTACGTCCACTGCTCAGGCCACGTCGAACAACACACTGGGTAACTCTGCTGATGAGCTGCTCAATAATTTTATGACGCTGCTTATCACCCAAATGCAGAACCAGGATCCGACCAACCCGATGGATAACAACCAGCTCACCGCGCAGCTGGCACAGTTCCAGACCGCGGCCGGTATCCAGAACCTGAACTCCACCGTTGAAGCGGTAGGCATGCTGGTAACCAGTATGCAGCAGATGAGCGCGTCCGACTGGGTTGGCCGCACCGTCATGATTGAAGGTGATCCGAGCGTTTCTACCAGTGCAGACGGCAATAAAGAGTTTGGCTTCTCGCTGGGCAGTGACGCCGAAACCGTTACCGTGACCCTGACTGACAGCGCAGGCAACGCCTACACCGGCGAACTGAAAAACGTCAAAGCCGGGGTTCACAAATTCAGCCTGGACGATCTGGAAAACGTTCAGCCGGGCGCGCCGACCGCCGACACCGAGTTCAAAGTCGCCTTTAACGCCAAAAACGCAGAAGGCGCATCACCAGAAATCGTGGCGCTGAAAGCGGCGAAAGTTGAAGCCGTGTCCTTCACGCAGTCCGGCGCAGTATTGCAGCTGGGTCTGAATGGCACCGCCACCCTCGGCATGGTCTACATGGTCGAATAACACATTCAGCTTTTAACTCTTTTTCACAGGAAACACTAAATGAGTTTTTCACAAGGTCTTAGCGGTCTGAACGCCGCCTCACAGGCGCTCGACGTCGTGGGTAACAACATCGCTAACTCCCAGACAGTGGGCTTCAAATCAGGCTCCATCGCGTTTGCCGACGTTTTTGCCGGTTCTCAGATTGGTATGGGTGTTACCGTTGCAGGCGTTAACCAGAGCTTCTCTGACGGCGTTCTGGGTCAGGGCGCGAGCGCGCTGGATATGGGTATTTCCGGCAACGGGTTCTTCCGCCTGACCGATGACGCAGGCCGTACCTTCTACAGCCGTAACGGTCAGTTCCAGAGCGATGAGAACGGTTTTATCATTAATAACCAGGGCATGTACCTCAACGGCTTCCAGGCAACCGGCACCCCACCGACCATCGAAGCGGGCGCCCCGGTTGGCCCAATTCAGATCCCAACCGGCCAGATGCCGGCAAGTGCCTCCACCAGCGGCACCATGAAGGGCAACCTGAACTCAGAAGATGACGCGATTGATACCGAGGAGTACCCGTTCGATCCGGCTAACAGCAAATCTTATAACTCCGTCACCCAGGTTGACGCTTACGACAGCCTCGGCAACAAGCACACCATCAACGTGTACTTCGTCAAAACCGGTGACAACAAGTGGACCGCCTACAGCAGCGACACCACCTCCCCGGTCATGAACGGTGATAACGTGGTATACGGCTCAACGGCACTGGAATTCGACGAAAAGGGCCAGCTGACCACGAACCCGGCAGAACTGAACGTGCAGAGCGCGGCCTACAACGGTGCAAATCCGCTGAACTTTGCGCTCGATATGGACGGAATGACCCAGCAGGCGACCGACACCGCTATGAATAGCCCAAGCACCAATGGCTACGCGCCAGGCCTGATGAACGGTTACTCCGTGAGCGATAACGGGCAGATCATCGCGTCCTATTCCAACGGTCAGAAGCAGCTGCTGGGCCAGGTTGTGCTGGCAAACTTCACCAACCCGGGTGGCCTCAGCTCCACCGGTAACAACTGCTGGTCTGAAACCCCGCAGTCTGGCCAGCCGACCATCGGCACTTCCGGCACCGGTAACCTCGGTACGCTGTACGGCGGCAAGCTGGAAGCGTCTAACGTGGATCTGGGTGAAGAGATGGTAAATATGATTGTTTATCAGCGTAACTACCAGTCCAACGCCCAGACCATCAAAACCCAGTCTGAAATCCTTCAGACACTGGTTAACCTGCGCTAAGGGTAGGCTTTCATGGATCGCGCTATATATACCGCGCTGGGAGCCGCTACAGCGGCTCTGGACAAACAGGCCGTCACGTCCAACAACCTGGCAAATGCCTCCACACCGGGTTTTCGCGCCCAACTGGCGGCATACCGCGCTGTGCCGATAGACGGCCCGAGCATTCAGACCCGTACGCTGGTCACAGCCTCCACGCCGTACCACGACACCACGATGGGCACCATCAGCCAGACCGGTCGTAATCTCGACGTGGCACTGCCGCAGAATGGTTGGCTGGCGGTTCAGCTGCCGGATGGTCGTGAAGGCTACACCCGCAACGGTGCAATCCAGGTGGACGCCGAAGGCGCGCTTAGCGTGCGCGGCTATCCGCTGATGGGCGACGGCGGCCCGCTGATGGTGCCGCCGCAGGCAGAAATCACCATCGCGCCAGACGGTACCATCTCAGCACTGGGCGCAGGCGATGAAGCCACCGCTATTGCCCAGGTCGGTCGTCTGAAAATGGTGAGCGCAGAAAACACTGAGCTGACCCACGGCGATGACGGGCTGTTCCACGTCAGTGCAGCAACAGCGGCACAGCGCGGTGCGGTACTGCCACAGGACCCGGAGCTGACGCTCATCCCTGGCGCGATTGAGGGCAGCAACGTCAGCCCGGTGAAATCGATGGTGGACATGATTAGTAACGCGCGCAGCTTCGATATGCAGATGAAAACCATCTCCAACATCGATGACAACGCCAAACGCGCCAACCAATTACTGAGCCTCGGCTAACGCCAGGCACAAGGAGTAGCACAATGATCCGTTCTTTATGGATTGCCAAAACCGGGCTGGAAGCGCAGCAGACCAACATGGATGTGATTTCAAATAACCTGGCAAACGTCAGCACCAACGGCTTTAAGCGCCAGCGCGCCGTGTTTGAAGACCTGCTCTACCAAACCATGCGCCAGCCAGGTGCGCAGTCGTCTGAGCAGACCACCATTCCGTCTGGTTTACAGCTGGGTACCGGCGTGCGTCCGGTTGCCACCGAGCGTGTTCACAGCCAGGGCAGCCTGCAGCAGACCAATAACAGTAAAGACGTGGCCATCGATGGCAGCGGCTTTATCCAGGTGCTGATGCCGGATGGCACCACCGGCTACACCCGCGACGGGTCTTTCCAGATTGACCAGAACGGGCAGCTTGTGACCTCAAGCGGCTACCAGATTCAGCCAGCCATCACCGTGCCGCAGGATGCGCAGACTATTACCATCGGTAAAGACGGTATCGTCAGCGTGACCATCGCCGGTCAGACCGACCCACAGCAGGTCGGCCAGCTGACGCTTGCCACCTTTATCAACGACTCCGGCCTGGAAAGCGTGGGTGAAAACCTCTATCGCGAAACCCAGGCGTCTGGCGCACCTAACGAAAGTACCCCGGGCCTCAACGGCGCCGGTTCACTGATTCAGGGTTACGTGGAAACCTCTAACGTCAACGTGGCGGAAGAGCTGGTCAACATGATCCAGACCCAGCGTGCCTATGAAATCAACAGTAAAGCCGTTTCTACCTCTGACCAGATGCTCCAGCGTCTGAGCCAGATCTGATTCCGCTTGTGACACCGCGCTCCGCCTGCGGGCGGAGCCGTAACCGCAGTGACTAAAGACATGACCCTGATCCTTACTGATAAATCCGCCTTCGGCGGCCACACCACTTCGCGTAAACGTACTGGTGCCATTGCCGCGCTGGCCCTGAGCCTGCTTGCCAGCGGCTGCGCCTACGTTCCGCAAAAGCCGATGATCGACGGCCCGACGACCGCACAGCCTGTCCAGGTGACGCCGAACGCCGCCAGCGGCTCTATTTTTCAGTCAGGACAGGCGATGAATTACGGCTACCAGCCGATGTTTGAAGACCGCCGCCCGCGCAGCATCGGCGACACGCTGACGATTGTGTTGCAGGAAAACGTCAGCGCCAGCAAGAGTTCGTCCGCCAACGCCTCACGTAATGGCTCCGCTGGGCTTGCGGTCGATTCCGTTCCGCGCTTTATGGACGGCCTGTTTGGCAATGGTCGCGCAGACACCTCTGTGAGTGGCAACAGCGCCTTTAAAGGCGGCGGTGGTGCAGCCGCACAGAACACCTTCAGCGGCACCATTACCGTTACGGTGCACCAGGTGCTGGCAAACGGCAACCTACAGGTGGTGGGCGAAAAACAAATCGCCATCAACCAGGGTACCGAATTTATCCGCTTCTCCGGCGTGGTGAACCCACGCACGATTAGCGGCAGTAACACCGTTATCTCCACGCAGGTGGCAGACGCGCGTATTGAATACGTAGGCAACGGTTACATTAATGAGGCGCAGCAAATGGGCTGGCTCCAGCGCTTCTTCCTTAATATTTCACCATTCTGAGTATTTGATGATGAAGAATTCCGTAATTGCCTGGTGCCTCTGCCTGCTGTGTGCGGGCGCAAGCCTGCTGGCTGCGCCCACTGCGATGGCTGAGCGCATCCGGGATTTAACCACCGTACAGGGCGTGCGCAGCAACTCCCTCATCGGTTACGGCCTGGTGGTAGGCCTTGATGGCACCGGCGACCAGACCATGCAGACGCCGTTTACTACCCAGAGCCTGAACAACATGCTCTCCCAGCTCGGTATCACCGTACCGGCTGGCACCAACATGCAGCTTAAAAACGTCGCGGCCGTGGTCGTCACCGCACAGCTGCCGCCGTTTGCTCGTGCCGGGCAGAAGGTTGATGTAGTAGTGTCTTCACTGGGTAACGCGAAAAGCCTGCGCGGCGGTACGCTGTTAATGACGCCGCTTAAGGGCGTGGATAACCAGGTCTATGCCTTAGCGCAGGGTAACCTGCTGATTTCCGGGGCTGGCGCCCAGGGCGGCGGCAGCCGCGTGCAGGTTAACCACCTGAACAGCGGGCGTATTACCAGCGGTGCGATAATTGAACGTGAAGTCCCGGTCGATTTCTCCAGTGGCAACACCCTCAACCTGCAGCTTAATGAAGATGACTTCACTATGGCACAGCTGATTAGCGATGAAATTAACCGTCGCTTCGGCGGCGGCACCGCCGTGCCGGAAGATGGCCGCAGCGTGCGTGTTTATGTACCGCGTGACGGCGCCGGTAAAGTGCGCTTCCTGGCCGACGTGCAAAACATCCCGATTCGCTCGCCGGTGGGCGATGCCCGCGTCATCGTGAACTCGCGTACCGGTACGGTGGTGATGAACCGCAACGTGGTACTTGACTCCTGCGCCATTGCCCAGGGCGACCTGACGGTAGAAGTTAACCGTGGCTACGACGTAAGCCAGCCAGACACGCCATTGGGTGGCGGCCAGACGGTGGTGACCCCGAATACCAATATTTCAATGCGTGAGCAGGGCGGTTCGCTGCAGCAGGTCAGCGCCAGCGCCAACCTCAACAGCGTGGTGCGCGCGCTCAATAACCTGGGCGCAACGCCGAACGATCTCATGGCGATTTTGCAGGCAATGCAATCCGCAGGCTGCCTGCGCGCGAAACTGGAGATTAACTGATGAAAGGTACGACAGCATTTGATATCCAGTCGCTTTCGGCGCTCAAGCGTGAGGCGAACACCTCGCCCAACAACGCGTTGAAGGCGGCGGCACAGCAGATGGAAGGGCTGTTCGTGCAGATGATGCTAAAAAGTATGCGTGACGCTACGCCAGAAGGCGGGCTGCTCGACAGCAGCCAGTCGCGCATGTTTACCGCCATGTACGACCAGCAGATTTCCCTGGATATCGCCGCACGCGGCCTGGGGCTGGCGGACGTCATGGTTAAGCAGTTTGGCGGTGAAGTGGAGACCACGCCCGTGCGCGGCTCCTCCGCCCCGGCGATACCGCTGGCGCTAAGCCAGGAAGCGCTCAACAACATGCCGCAGCAGGCGCTGCGCCAGGCGGTACGGCGCGCGATGCCGACGCTCGAATCCGAGCCGCTGCCCGCGCAGCCGACCGGCCCTGTGCTTAACAACGCCAACTTTATCTCCCGCCTGTCTGCACCCGCGCAGCAGGCCGCACGGGAAAGCGGGCTACCGGTGCAGTTGATTATGGCGCAAGCCGCACTGGAGTCCGGCTGGGGCCAGCGTGAAATCAAAACCGAAGACGGTCGCCCCAGCCACAACCTGTTCGGCATCAAAGCCACCGGCAACTGGAAAGGCCGCACCACCGAAATCACCACCACCGAGTACATCAACGGCGCAGCGCAGAAAGTGAAGGCGAAGTTCCGCGTCTACGACTCTTACGCCCATGCGCTGTCTGACTACGCCACGCTGTTAACGCGCAACCCGCGCTACCAGAAAGTGGTGGACGCTCAAAGCCCGGAACAAGGCGCCCGTGCGCTGCAGGCAGCAGGTTATGCCACCGACCCGAAATACGCGCAAAAGCTTATCTCCATTATCCAGAACGTGAAGGGCAGCCTGAACGACGCGGTGAAGGCCTACCAGACGGATCTCGGCTCGATTTTCTAAAAAAATACAGAAGTTTTCCTCACGAATGCCGATAACACTGGCAGAGGATTTGTCTGCCAGCAACTGCGTTGGCCATGAAAGATAAAACGAGAATACTATGTCCAATCTGATGTATCTGGCCCGCAGCGGGCTTAGTTCAGCCCAGTCGGCGCTGAACGTTGTGGGTAACAACATGAACAACGCTTTCACCGAAGGCTACAGTCGTCAGAGCATCGTCCTGGGTCAGGCCGGTGGTAAAACCACCAGCTACGGCTTCTTCGGTTACGGCGCCCAGGTAGACGGCGTTCAGCGCGCGTACGACGGTTTTGTGAACAACCAGCTGCGCAGCGCAACCACCAATTTTATGTCTCTGCACGGCCGCTACTCTCAGCTCACCCAGATTGACAATATGCTGGGTGACGACGCATCTAATGTGTCAGCCTCGCTTAACAGCATTTTCTCCTCAATGGAAAAAGTCAGTACCGACCCGGTAAGTGCTGCGGCACGTCAGGAAACACTGTCGAACTTGCAGTCGCTGACCTATCAGTACAACAGCTACAACAGCACGCTGACCGGGCTTGAAAAGAGCACCAATACGCTGATTGACCAGTCCGTTAACGACATCAACAACGCGACCGAGCAGCTGGCGAACATCAACAAGGAAATTTCCAAAATCCAGGCCCAGACTGGCGGCGTACCTGCCGACTTGTTGGACCAGCGTGATGTTCTGCTTAACCGCTTAAGTCAGGAAATTGATATTCGCGTGGATGAAAACCCCACCACCGGTATCGTGTCTGTTTCTATGGCCAATGGCCTGCCGCTGGTCAACGGCGATCGCTCTTACAAACTGGAAACCAGCACCTCGCCAGAAAACCCGGCGCAAACCATCGTTTCTTACGTGGATGCCTCCGGCAACAGCCTGCGTCTGGATGAAAGTAAAACCAGCGGCGGTAACCTCGGCGGTCTGTTTAAGTTCCGTAATGAAGACCTGGTCAATGCACGTAACGATCTGAACATGATGGCGCTGCAGATGGCTGAGCGCTTTAATGAAGTAAACGGCCAGGGCTACGACCTTAACGGCAACCCGGGCGAAGACCTGTTTAGCTACAAAAATCCGACTGCCTATCCCAACCTTAACAATGCGGGCAACGCGACTTTTGATGTGAGCTACACCAACGTTAAAGACGTGCAGGCGCAGGATTACACCATTACCTTTAAAGGCCCGGGTCAGGACGACTGGGAAGTTACCCGCGCCGACGGCAGCAAAGTCACGCCAACCATTGGTGAGAACGGCGAGTTGGAGTTCGACGGCCTTTCCCTGTCACCGGGCGGCACCCCACAGCCGGGTGACAGCTTTCGCATGAACTCAGTAGAAAACGTCTCTGGCAGCCTGAAAGTGGCGATTACCAGCGGTGACCAGATTGCTGCGTCCAGCTCTGACGATCCGAGCGATGAGAGTAACAACGAAAACATTAAAGCGCTGATTGGTATTCGCGACGAGCGCCTGGTGGGCAACGCCACCCTGACTGAAGCTTACGCAAGCCTGGTCAGCGGCGTCGGCTCTGCCGTCAGCTCGCTTAAAAGCAATCTGGAAACCAGCGCCAAAGTGGTGCAGTCAGTCCAGACCCAGCAGCAGTCCATCGCGGGCGTCGATATTTACGAAGAGTATGTCAACCTGCAGATGTTCCAGCAGTACTACCAGGCCAACGCCCAGGTACTGCAAACCGCAGTGAGTATCTTTGACACCATCCTTAGCATTCGCTAATGCCGACTGCCCGGCGTAAGTCGGGCGTTCAGGTATTACAGGAGAATTACACCATGCGTCTTAGCACCAACTTTATGTACCAGCGCAATATCGAAAGCCTGTCGAATGCGATGGTGAAAGGTAATGATATTTATACCCGCCTGGCAGCAGGTAAAATGCTGCTCAATCCGTCAGACGACCCGGCAGCAGCCTCTCAGGCTATCGCGCTGCAAAACAGCCTCGCGCGTGCCGACCAGTACTCCACGGCACGCATGTTCGCGCAGGACAAGCTCGGTCAGGAAAACAGCGCGCTGGACTCCATCGGCACCCTGATGACCAACAACCTGGCTGAAAAAATCGTCGCTGGTGGTAACGGCACCTATTCCGATGCCGACCGCGAAGCGCTGGCAACCGAGCTGGAAGGTATCCGTAACAACATGATGGATATCGCTAACACTAAAGACAGCAACGGCCGCTATATCTTTGCTGGTTACAAAACCGATACCAAACCGTTTGATGAAAACGGCAACTACATGGGCGGCGACAGCGCCATGTCCCAGACGGTGGCCGACAGCACCGAAATGAAAGTGGGCCACACCGGTAGCGACGTGTTTATGAGCGGCACCGATGATGACATTTTCATGCAGCTCGACCGCGCCATTGAGGCGCTGCGCACGCCGGTAGAAACCGACGAAGACCGTGAAGCGCTGCAGGCTATTCTCGACGACGTTAACGTCTCCATTAAGAAAGGTATTGATAACCTGGGCCGCGTACAGGCAGAAGTAGGGACTAACTTACAGCAGCTGGAAACGCTGGGCTTTAGTGCCGACACCCAGATGATTGCGCTGGAAACCCGTCTGCAGCAGACCGTGGGTTCTGACTCCGACTCGCTCATCACAATGGTCGCCGCCTCACAGATGTCTGAGTTCTCACTCAGCGCCTCCATGATGGTGTTCCAGTCCATGCAGAGCATGTCGCTGTTTAACATGGTGCGCTAAGCCCACCGCTGACACACCTTCTTGCGGCTCCCGATGGAGCCGCGTTGTTATCTTCCCTCTATCCCCGCTTTTCTTCCTGCCCGCCAGTATTGATGGCGCGTTGCATTGCGCCATCAATTGTTATGATATAACATTACCATTCTGGTTTGCGCTAATCGGGAGATAAGCATGTCAACGCAGTTACCCGCCGTGTTCGGCGCAGCGCTTTTGCTCAGTAGCACGCTGGCGTTCGCCCACGCTCACCACAACCACGGCGCACCGCTTACAGAGGTTGAACGACTGGCAAGCGCAGGCATATTTGATGATAACAACGTGCAGGAGCGCGAGCTTAGCGACTGGGATGGCGTGTGGGAATCACTCTATCCGTACCTGCTGGCGGGAGAACTCGACCCGGTATTACAGGCGAAAGCGAAGAAAGGTGACAAAAGCGTGGAGGAATACCGGGCTTATTATAAAAAAGGCTACGCTACCGATATTGATATGATTGGCATTGAAAACAATGTGATTGAGTTCCATCGTGGCGAGCACGTTGACGCCTGCGAATATCGCTCTGCGGGATACAAAATTTTGCAGTACGTCTCAGGTAAAAAAGGCGTGCGCTATCTGTTTGAATGCACCGACAGCGCCAGCAAGGCACCTGAATTTGTGCAGTTCAGCGACCATATTATTACGGCGCGCAAATCCCAGCACTTCCACATTTTTATGGGTAATGACTCGCAGGAAGCGCTGCTTAAAGAGATGGACAACTGGCCGACTTATTATCCGTATACGCTAAGTAAGACACAGATTATTGACGAGATGCTGCACCACTAAAGGCTGGCACGGCATGATGCGCAGCGAAAAACAGCGATTCCTGGAAATATCTTATCCTCAACCGACGCACCCGCAGCGTCAGAAATCAGAAAAGCCGCCAGTTCAGCTCTGGCGGCTTTATTTTATTACGCAATCACAGCCCAGACCGAACCGGAGAAGCAGGCCTGGCGGTCATTACGCATTTTCCCTGGGTTAACGCAAAAAATTAACGCAGCAGAGACAGGACGTTCTGCGGAACCTGGTTAGCCTGCGCCAGTACCGTGGTGCCCGCCTGCTGCAGGATCTGCGCGCGGCTCATGTTGGACACTTCGGTCGCGTAGTCTGCGTCCAGGATACGGGAGCGGGAAGCAGACAGGTTGTTTACGGTGCTGTCCAGGTTGTTGATAACAGAATCGAAACGGTTCTGTACCGCACCCAGACCGGAGCGCAGTTCGTCAACCTTTGCAATAGCGGCATCAATATCAGCCAGCGGAGAAAGAGCGGAATCGATTTTCGCAACGACTGCCGCATTAGCGCTAACATCAGTGCCTACAGCAGTAGTAGGATCGCCCGGATTCTGGCCCGCAGTTGCTTTTAATTCGAAGTAGGTTTTATCACCGTTAGCATCAACTTTGATGCCGTAAACTGTATCAGTACCATCATCATTCTTCATGGAGATGATGCCACCGGTGTAGGTATCCATGTCGGCTTTCGTTAAAGCATGCTCCACATCGCCCGAAGAGAATTTATCATCCAGCTTCATTTTGGTGCCCACATTACTCACGTCGAAACCGTCCAGCTTCAGCGTCTCGGCGCTCATCCTGCTCAGGTTGATTTCGATAGTCTGACCGTCGTTAGCCCCCACCTGGATGCTCAGGGTCTGATCTTTGCTCAGTACTTTCACGCCGTTGAACTCAGTCTGCTCAGAGATACGGTCGATTTCTGCCAGACGCTGGGTGATTTCGTCCTGGATGGACTGACGGTCAGAAGCAGAGTTAGTGGCATTCTGCGCCTGAACAGCCAGACGGCGAATGTTCTGCAGGTTGTCGTTGATTTCGTTGAGCGCACCTTCGGTGGTCTGCGCCAGAGAGATACCGTCGTTGGCGTTACGGGACGCCTGACTCAGGCCGTTGATGTTGGCGGTGAAGCGGTTAGAGATTGCCTGACCCGCCGCATCATCTTTGGCGCTGTTGATGCGCAGGCCAGAGGACAAACGCTCAATCGCGGTGCCGAGAGCAGACTGAGAACGGTTCATGTTGTTCTGAGCCGTCAGAGACAGCGTGTTGGTATTAATGACTTGTGCCATCAGGAATTTCCTCAATGTTTGGTAGATTCATAATGAATATCGGCCATTGATCAGAAAACCTTATGACATGAAATATTTTCCTTCGAAAAATAACTTAATAAAATATCGATTTTTTAGCGTCATAAAGAATATTATAAAGATAGGACTTTTCTAATAAAACAAAAAACTGCAAGTGTCGATTATCTGATCGATTACGGCTTTTGCCACCCAACGCTACAGCCGTTAATAATTAAGCACAATTTATAGAAACATCTTAATTATCAAGGCGCAGATTACTTTTAAACAGCTTGTTTAGCGAGGGTTTATCAATGCGTCGGGTGATGAGAAATAAAAAAGTAAAAAATAAGCAATAACGTGTATACCCGTTAATAAACATCTTCACTTATTTTCCTGCAAACGTGGCAAGCGGTATGGCGGGGATATTTCGCCACTTCACCTGAGACAAATAAAAACGGGAGAACCTCAACGATTCTCCCTGTGATATGTGTACCTTGTGAGGCAGAAGCCCCGTAGTACGGTTAACTGCGGATAAATGCTAACAGGTCAGCGTTAATCACATCAGCATGTGTGGTATGCATCCCGTGCGGATAGCCCGGATAGATTTTGAGTGTGCTGTTTTTAATCAGCTTATCCTGGAGCAGTGCGGCATTTTTATACGGAACCACCTGATCATCATCGCCCTGCATCACCAGCACCGGCACCGTAATGGCCTTCAGATCTTCAGTCTGGTCAGTTTCTGAAAACGCCTTAATCCCTTCATAGTGCGCTTTGGCACTGCCCATCATGCCCTGACGCCACCAGTTTTGCAGCGTGCCCTGAGAAATTTCTGCGCCCTCGCGGTTAAAACCGTAAAACGAGCCACCGGGAACATCAAGATAGAATTGTGCACGGTTGGCCGCCAGCGCAGAGCGGAAGCCGTCAAATACCTCGACCGGCGTGCCACCAGGGTTACTGTCAGTTTTGACCATCAGCGGAGGAACGGAGCTTATCAGCACGGCCTTCGCTACACGATTTTGTGGCTGACCGTATTTAGCCACATAGCGCGCCACCTGACCGCCACCCGTAGAGTGCCCCACGTGAATAGCATTTTTCAGGTCAAGATGCTCTGCAACAGCCGAGGCATCGGCCGCATAGTGGTCCATATCGTGGCCTTCACTCACCTGAGTTGAGCGACCGTGTCCCCGGCGGTCAAACGCAATCACGCGGAAACCTTCCGCGAGAAAGAACAACATCTGTGCATCCCAGTCATCGGCGCTTAATGGCCAGCCATGATGGAAAACGATTGGTTGTGCCTCTTTTGGGCCCCAGTCTTTATAGTAAATCTCCACTCCGTCTTTCGTGGTGACAAATGACATGGTCCTGCCTCCTTAGTGCTTTGTGGATGAGACATGGCATTAGTGCCTGCCTCGTGTAGAGCATTGGTGTAACAATGTGCCATGCTGCCAGCCAGCACCTGGCGCGAGAAACCACCTGTACAAATACCTAACCGATACAGGCTGAATGGGTTACTGAGTCAGGGGGAGACGTTGTGCAAAAGACAGCACAAACAGAGCATTGATTTTATCAATCCGGCGGCAAGCATGGATTTAAAGTCTAGCCAGGATTGCGAGACTTTCCTTAAGAAAGCACGAATTTACATCGGCCTAAGCGCGCGAGGTGGATAATACGGGATACAGCGCGTAAAGGGACAGGAACAGCCAATGGGGACGCCACAGCTCAGAAACGGGAAGCTTCACAGGACAAGCAGCCAAAAATCGTCTGGTGCGAAAGCGCGTAATCTGGCAGGTCAACATGCGTTATCCGCATGACAGCCACGGTATGTACTGCGAGCAACAAACAAAAAGCCCTCTGTCAGAAGAGGGCTTTTGCTCAAACAGTGCTCAGATATCGTCGTTAGCGATAAGGTGAGAACAGCTGAGTGGAATAGGCATTGCTGCACTTCTGATTCTGGCGAATAGAATCAATCTTACCACTCAGGGTGTCCAGGCGGTCTTTAAGCAGCTGACGAATTTCATTCTCATTATTCAACAAGTGCGTCAGCGAGCTGCAAACCCCCTCTTCATCTTCAGGGTTCGAGCTTCCGTGCTCTTCCAGTACATTTTGCAGCGCAAAAATGTAGTGGGTATTCAGTTCAATGAAATCATCCCATTTCCCCTGCTTCGCAGTTTCAAGCATTTCAAAGCTCAACTGCAGAGCATGCTGATATTTCTGAGCAGTAAGGGCCAGATCGGCCATGAGTGCAGAATTAGCCATTCAGTATCAACCTTTAGTTCGGCGCAATTTGTTTCCACGCGTCCGAGATACCCATTAAGAGCTCATCGACGTGTACGAGCGTATCAATCTCGTTGTGTAAGTTGGCTCGCATCAGGCTGCGAGTCATGTAGTCGTATAACTGTTCCAAATCGAGCGAAATCTCGCCGCCTTTTTCGTGGTCAAGCGAGGCGCGTAATCCGTTATCAATAATGTTTATCGCTTTAGTGATAGCCTGCCCGCGAGCCGCAACGTCACCTTTTTCCATCAAAATACGGGCGCGAACCAGCGCGCTGTGCGCGCCGTCAAACAGCATAGTAACCAGCTGATGTGGGCTGGCTGACTGTACCCGGCTTTGCAAATCAACCTGCGCATAAGCCTGAACACCCTGACTACCGTACATGTTTCATCTCCTTCCCTGAATCCGGCGCCACACAGGCGCCGTCGTGGTATATGACTGTCATTATGAATACTGCATCAGCATAGCGGTCAGCGAGTTGCTGGTACCGGAAAGCTGGGTCATGACAGAGTCCAGGTTCTGAAACTGTCGGCGGTAGCGCTCGACCTGCGCATCAATAAGCACCTGCGTTTTATCAATCTGGGTTTTCACCAGCTTGAGCTGCTCATCCAGGCCGTCTTTCGCTTCTTTAATCAGACCATCTATCTTCTGGTCTTCATCACCCGCGTATTTGGTAATGACTTCCGTCATCTGCACCGCAAGGCCCGGGTTGTCGCTGGTGCCAGCGAACATCTTCTGTACCTGTTCCGGGTTATCCGCCAGCGCCTTATCCAGTTTGGTTTCATCCAGCGTCATCTGACCGGTAGAGGCATCGATTTTGATACCAATATCCGCCAGCGCGCGGATTTCCGCGTCTGACTCACCGTAGGTGCCATTCGCCAGTCCACGGAATTCGCCTACCATACCACGCAGCATGGAGTCGCCCATCAGTGCGCCGTTCTGGCTGTTCTGGGTAGCGACTTCGCCATCCGCCAAACCAGAGCTGTCGTTCTGTACCCACTTGCTGGCGCTGCTGGTTGCGCTCAGAAGTGCGTTGTAGGTTTTAACGAAGTCCTGAATCGCGGTTTTGGTGGCCGCGGTATCCGCCGTTAACGTCAACTGCTCACCGTTCTCCTGATCGGTGGAGACTTTGTTCAGCGTCAGCGTCACGTTAGGAAGGATATCGGTCACGTTGTTGCTGGAACGGGTATAGCTGATACCGTTAACCTGTAGCTTCGCATCACGCGCTTCACCGATTTCTGTCATGCTGCTGGAGTTAACCACGCCATCAAGCTTGTCATCGCCCTCAACACGCACGGTCATCTCGCCTTCTTCACCCGTTTTCTTTGAGGTGAGGATGAGCTGATAGCCGTCGTCACTGCGCACTACGCTTGCGGTCACGTCGCCTTCTTCGGCGTTAATCTTTTTCGCAATCTGATTGAGGGACGTTTCATCATCCTTCAGCTCAATGCGCATTTCTTCGCCGTTGGCCTGTGTAATCACCATCGTACGATCGCCAGTACCCTGGGTGCCCAGACGCTCATCGGCGTCTTTCTGCCCTGCGGACGCCAGTGAGTGCGCAGAAGCCAGCTGGTTAACCACCACCTTGTGCGTACCGGACAATGCACCTGCGCTGGTGGTCGCGGTGAACGCGTCGTTAGAGCTGACTTTTTGTGTATTAAACGCGTCTGCACTCAACGCTTTCGTGTTGGTCTTAAGCGAATTCATGGCGTCAGTAATCTGCCCCCAGGCGGAGATTTTTGCCTGGAAGCTATTTTGTCGATTGGTATAAGGCGTTAAGCGCGTCTGTTCTGCCGCGGCCATCTGCGTCAAAAGAGAGGCAGTGTCCAGGCCGGAGCCGACGCCTAATCCACTAATGGTTGCCATAACGTTTACCCTTTTCCTTTGCTGAGAGTTCTTATGTTCTTTCAGCTATACCTATCGGCATTTCTCGAACGAAGTTTAATCCTTTTCGTTTTTACCAATAGCGAGAGAAGACGGTAAAAGTCGTGTTATATCCCGCGTTCAACATCAGCCCTTCTCCTGACATTGCGAAACACGATCTATATAAAAGGAAACGTTTTCTTCGCCAAAAAGTAAAATACCCGGTGGTTTCCAGGAAAAAAACGTGCGCTAACTGGCTGATAAAATAAGAAATTAAGATATTTCTAAAAAAAATACCTAAAGTCATAAAAACGACTTCCGATAACTGTTAGTGCAAGCGGGATACCGCACTGAATTCAACACGCTGTAACCCTACAGCGTCGCTAACAAAGGAAATGAACATGGCACAGGTCATTAACACCAATACTCTGTCTCTGACGGCTCAGAACAACATGAACCGTTCTCAGTCTGCTCTCGGCACCGCGATTGAGCGTCTGTCTTCTGGTCTGCGTATCAACAGCGCCAAAGACGATGCGGCCGGTCAGGCGATTTCTAACCGCTTCACCGCCAACATCAACGGCCTGAGCCAGGCGTCCCGTAACGCCAACGACGGTATCTCTCTGGCGCAGACCACCGAAGGCGCGCTCAACGAAATCAACGACAACCTGCAGAACATCCGTCGTCTGACCGTTCAGGCACAGAACGCCACCAACTCTGAGTCTGACCGTAAGTCCATCCAGGACGAAATCGACCAGCGTCTGTCTGAAATCGACCGTATCGCTGAACAGACCGAGTTCAACGGCGTGAAAGTACTGAGCAAAGACCAGACCCTGAGCATCCAGGTAGGCGCAAACGACGGCCAGACCATCGAAATCAACCTGCACGAAATGAGCTCTACTACTCTGGGTATGGATGGTTTTAGCGTCAGCAACATGGCGACCAAGCTGAGTGAAGGTGCGATCATTACTACTGGTTCTGACTCTGCACCTTTAACTGCTGACGTTATGAAAGATTTCGATAGCGTTGTCATGCTTGACGACAAAGCTTACGGTGTCACTCAAAATGCAGACGGCACGCAGAGCTATACCACTCTGACTGCTGATGACCAGGGTGATATCGTTAAGGGCACGGCTCCGCTGGCTGCTGACAGCGCCGAGGCTCTGGCTCTGGACGCTGCAACCATGCCGCTGGGCGCTATCGACAAAGCTATCGCTCAGGTTGACGAACTGCGCTCTGGCCTGGGTGCGGTACAGAACCGTTTCGATTCTGTTATCAACAACCTGGACAGCACCG
>CBIFVZ010000006.1:0-97502 GCA_966185765.1 uncultured Enterobacteriaceae bacterium
CCACGCCCGGCAGTGCCAGTATGGCCTGCTCGTTACGAATCATACCTATTTTGCCGTTGAGCGACGGCCCCATCCACGGCACGCCAGTGAGCATGTCCGGCACCTGCACATCAATGCCGAACTGCGCACTACCGTCGACTTTCTCACCACAGTCCACGCGCAGCAGATCATGACCGATCAGGCCGCTTTTTTCTTCGGCGAGCGTTTTCAGCGGCGGGTTTTCTTCCAGTGGGATCGTTTGCGCCCAGTGCAGCAGCGCAGAGTAGGCCACCCTGCGTCCGCTGGCGTCGTCAATAACATAGCTTTTTTCTGTGCGCAGCGTTTGTGGTGCGACGTTCAACTCGCGCGCGCCTGCGGCAATAAAAAAGGCACGTGCCTGAGCGCCCGCGTGGCGTGTACGCTGATAGAAGTTGGTCATAGAGGTGGAGGCCGCGACAAACTGTGCTTTTGCCTCACCGCCTGCCTCCTGGCGATAAGCCTCACGCCCGGTGACAAACCTGACTTTCACCTGTTCCCAGTCGGCATCCATTTCGGCGGCGATAACGCTTGCAAGGCCGGTATAAATGCCCTGACCGACTTCACACTGCGACACGCCAATAATGATGCGGTTATCCGGGCCAATCCAGAGCCAGTCATTCACTTCATGATCCTCACCAGAAAGGGCTGGCTCATCATACATCAGTGCGGCGCGTGCCCCGGGAACCAGCGGTATCAGTATAGACAGGGCTGCCGTGCCCTGAAGGAATTGCCGACGCGTCAGTGTCATGAGGACTCCTCCTGCGTGAGGTAAAGACGGTGGATAGCCTTGCGGATGCGGTAGTAGGTGGCACAGCGGCACAGGTTGGTTATTTCGCGGTAGACCTGGCTTTCCGGCGGTAGCGGCTTGCGTGCCATCACGGCAGATACCGCCATAATCATGCCCGACTGGCAGTAGCCACATTGCGGGACTTCTTCTTGTATCCACGCTCGTTGCACCGGATGACTGCGTTCCTCGCTCAGGCCTTCAATGGTAGTCACCCGGCGACCTTGCACCAGCGCGAGTGGGTAGCTGCATGAGCGCACGGCTTCGCCGTCGACATGCACGGTACAGGCACCGCAGGCGCCAATGCCGCAACCGAATTTGGTGCCGGTGAGGTGCAGATGGTCGCGAAGCACCCACAGCAGCGGCGTATCTGGCTCGCCGTCAAACGTGACCGATTTTCCATTAAGGATAAATTTCATTGTCATACTCCTTTGCGCCGGCGCGCCAGTCGTACCATCAACACAATAACCAGGACGCCAGCAAACCCGGAAAGCCACGGCAGCAGCGCAATAAACCACGGTCTGGCACCGCCATCGCGCTGGGTTGCCACATCGCTGGCGCTGACCTGGACCCCAGGGTTACCAAAACGGTGAGCAACGTAATTGGTCAGCGCGGCGATTTGCTCGTCGTTAAGTGCGTCACGAAAGCCGGGCATACTGGCTGTAGCGAATTGCCCTTCGCGCTGAACGCCGTCGAGAATGACCATAATGAGGTTATCCGGCGCCGCGTTACCGGTGGTACTGTTGGCGGTGAGCGAAGGGAAGACCGCCTGATAAGCGCCCTCACCGTTGCTGCGATGGCAGGCCGCGCAGGCGCTCTGGTATAAGGCCTCGCCCGTTTTGTCTGCCTCACGCACCTTCGGCTCTGGCGGGTGGGTCCAGGCTGGCATGGTGTCAGCACTGTCGCGCACGGCGGGGATCTGGCGCAGGTATGCCACCATCGCGCTCAGATCATCGTCAGTGAGGTAGCGCAGGCTGTGGTCTATCACCTCTGCCATGCCGCCTGCGGCGGTGGCTTTACCGGGCAGGTTGCCGGTTTTGAGGTACTGCATAAGCTCGGTATCATTCCAGGCACCGATACCACTTACCGGGTCGGCGGTAATGTTTGGCGCGCGCCAGCCACCCTGCGTGCCACCAGAATAGCGCTGGTTCATGCTCTCACCCATCATGACGTTGCGCGGGCTGTGGCAGGCAGAGCAGTGGCCCAGCACCTCAGTCAGGTAATAGCCGCGCTGCAGTTGTGGCGTGTTGACGCTGTCAGGAACAGGTGGAAGCGTGGCGTTGAGAGTGTTCCACAGGCGCAGAAGTGGGCGCACAGACCACGGAAAAGCAAGGTGTGTTGGCGCAGGCTGAGCGTCTGACGGTGCCACGCCGTGTATAAACCAGACGTAAAGCGCATGGATATCCGCGTCGCTTATTCCCTGGTAAGCACTGTAAGGCATGGCAGGATAAAGGCGCTCACCGTTTGCACGAATACCTTGGGTTACGGCACGTTTGAAGTCGGCCTCTGAATAATGACCGATGCCAGCGCGCGTTGATGGCGTAATGTTGGTCGCAATAATCTCGCCCATAGGTGTGGCAATGGCGAGGCCGCCGCTGTAGTCCGCACTGCCAGGCGCGGCACCACGGTGACAGGCGTTGCAGTCCGCCGCCCGGGCCAGGTAAGCCCCTTTGGCCAGCAGCGCCGGGTCGGGCGGCGAGTCAGCGGCCTGAAGCGGACTTGCGGCGATGCCTACGGCCAGCAGCAGCCCGCTCAGGCTTTTGTTGTAGCGTTTTTTCATAAGACCCATCCGTATTGCTTTCGCTGTGCAAAATGTCAGCGGCGTCAGTACATGACAGCATGTCTGCCGCGCGCGCTTTAATGGCGTCCAGTACCTGTTCAAACACGGCCAGCTGTTCTGGCGTAACGTCCCTTAACATCTCTGCGCGTACCGTTTGTGCGGCTTCATCAAGCTGTTGCAGCATGGCGGCACCTTCATCAGTGATGTGCAGCACTCTGGCTCGTTTGTCGCTCGGGTCTTCAACGCGCGTAATGAGATGATTTTTTTCGAGCCAGACAATAGCCCTGGAACAGGTTGAGATTTCCATGTTCAGGAAGGCGTTGATTTGGGTCAGGTTGCAGCCATTACCAAGTTCTTCAATCGTACTGAGCACCAGCCAGTGTGGACGGTTCATCCAGGTAAATTTGATGGAGTCTTCCATCACGCTCTGCCACAGGCGGTTGGTCACATCCAGGTGAATCCCCAGCGGGCGTGGACGATTCGGTTTCATACTCA
This sequence comes from uncultured Enterobacteriaceae bacterium, assembly GCA_966185765.1. Taxonomy (GTDB): domain Bacteria; phylum Pseudomonadota; class Gammaproteobacteria; order Enterobacterales; family Enterobacteriaceae; genus CBIFVZ01. The sequence continues at coordinate 3,078 of CBIFVZ010000006.1, forward strand.
TTGACTGGCCTTATTACTTGCATTTGCAAATAAACTGGCATTCGTGGGTTATCTGTGCAAGAAAATTGCGTTGTATTTGTCGATTGATTTGCAAAACCGGGAACCGCTGCACAAATTTTCTGCAACGAGGTGTGCTGTAAAATGAGCAGGTTAGCGTTATTAATCCAGGCGACCCGTGTCCTTTCAGGACGGTGATACCCGGTAAGGGCATTCGGCTTCGATGGGCATATTTTTGCGATAGCTGTATTTTTTTTGTGGATTTTCCTGAAAGGAAAATCGATAAATTTGCCCTGGGCTTTAGTGATGGTAGCGACATACCGGCCTTAGGGAAAAGCCCAAACGTAGTCGTCCGGGCTTTTCCTGGTCTACCTGGTATTATTCTGAGACAACAAAACCCGGTAAATCAGCATCAAAATAGTCATTATAAATCCCCATTGCCTCGGGGCTGCGGAAGCTATAGGTTTTTAATAGCCAACGCTTTTCTGCCGAATACGGATCTTTTACCTGAATAATTTCACGGTTGTGCAAAGAGTCCTGGTTTGCGAATGAAAATAAATCCCCTTTATTGATTGAGACCCGGCCTTTTTTCGCTTTTGTGATGGCGACTTTCAGGTCAATCAGCGCTTTGACAGCTTCAGTTGGTGCATCTGGGGCATAAGTTGTGCGCGTGTCGTAGTAGCGAAAAGTATGCGTATTCTCAAGGATTGGGTGCAATTCAGAGTCAATTTGGTTGGCGTTAGAGTTGCGGGAGTATTCATCAAAAGGCGTTACAAAGTGCGGCATTCTCAACCATTCCTGGGACTCTGGTTTAAGATTTTCAAGTATAGCTTTACCGTCCAGGTAGCCCGTATAAATCAGATTTTCTTCGCTGCAGCGCATGCCTAATAAACTGAGAAAATCAGCACGTACAGGGTGAGCAGTACGATCGTTGTGAAAATAAAGTTCACCGTCTGTTTTTTGCGTTTGGGTATTACTGTACTTTTTATCGGCATAAACATCGTGAAAGAAATCACCATTATTGCGGGTACGGTAGGCTAACAAAGGCGAATCTGTTAACTGTGCGAACATCTCAAGCAAAGCCTCACCGACGAAGGTCAGCTTTTTTGCATACTTGTCATTTACTGAATCTGACTGGTCAAATTCAGGGATAACCGCGTCGAGCGGGACATTACGCAACAAATGGGCATTAATTCCTTTCTCTTTACGCTCCTGCTTGATTTGTTCACAAGCTTGAACAAAAAAAGTGGGCACCTGGCCGTTTTCGATAAGCTGTGAGATGGATTGCTTGAAGAGCCTGTAGTTTTTGTAAGGGCTGATGGTAATGCTGCTGATAAGTTTTAATAGCTCATCTTTTTGAAGATCGCTAAACTGTAGCTGGGTTATCATAATTTGATTGCCTTATGTACACTCAAAACGGGCGCTGCACCCTGAGAAAGTAAGGCGCCTCGTTTTGAGTTTTTAGAGTGTAGGAATTAAATTTTCCCTGTTTGTCTTCCATAAGCGAATAAACCGCCAGCGGCGACAATATTCGCAAGTTCTCCTACCGGAGCGGTTTTCAGAACCTCATCGCAGGTGGTAATACAATGGGCGTCCAGATCTATTTCGATCACATCCCCTGTTTTCAGGGCCTTGCTATCGCTGGCGCTATTTAGCGCAACGGGCATCAGTTGACCTGTAGATACACAGTTTCTGAAAAAAATACGTGCGAAAGATTGGGCGACCACGGCCTTTATCCCTGAGGCACCCAGCGCAACGACGGCATGCTCGCGTGATGAGCCACAGCCAAAGTTTTTACCCGCCACGATAAAGTCGTATCCTGCCAGCCGTGTTTCGGGATTGATAAAGGGAAGAGAACCTTCCGGCAGTCCGCACATCGCCAGTGAGGCGAGTTCTTCACGCCCTTCTTCAGATGCAGGGTTAATTTTAAGGTATTCAGCTGTCAATATTTGATCAGTATCGATATTGTCACCTAATACATAAACTGTACCGCGCATAATTTTATTAATAGCCATGAGTTAAATACCGTTCTGGGTTCGTAATAAAGCCGGATACTGCTGCCGCTGCCACAGCATAGGGGGAGGCCAGATAAATCATTGCGCCCTTATTACCCATACGCCCTACGAAGTTGCGGTTAGTCGTTGAGATAACGCTGATAGGATCGTTAACCCGGCCAAAGGTATCTGCCGGGCCGCCACAGCAGGCCGCACAACCCGGTTCGGAAGATAATTTTACGCCCGCCCGGGTGAAAATCTCATAAATCGAGATGCCATTAATATGGGTTGTAATCAAATTATGAAACACTTCCTTTGTCGCCGGTACGGCATAAGTGGGTATGACGACTTTACGTTCAAACAAAATATGTGCAGCCGCGATAAAGTCGGCTGTTTTGCCACCGGTGCACGAACCAATATAAGCCTGAGAGATTGCAATATTCTTCAGCTGCTCAACGGGGATAACATTATCTGGGGAATGTGGGCGCGCAATAACGCTGGTTATTTCCGAAACATCAATGTCGATGATTCTACTGTATTGTGCATCTTCATCAGGTGTGACGATAGAAAATGGTATTAATGTTCGCGAACGCAAATAATCAAGTGTTGCCTGATTGGGTATCATAATGCCATTTTTTGCACCGCATTCGACAACCATATTACACATGGTCATTCGCTCTTCTACCGATAACTCATCAATAACATTACCAGAGAATTCAATGGCATTATATGTTGCACCTTCAACTCCTAATTCTTTCATTAAAATCAGGATCAAATCTTTAGCCTGAACGCTTTTCGCTTTTTTCCCGTGATAGTTCACTTTAATGGTAGGAGGGACCATTAACGGAATTTCACCTGTCCCCAGCGCGTAGGCACCATCGGTAATACCGACACCTATCGCAAATGTACCGAAAGCACCGGCCGTGACGGTATGTGAGTCTGTACCCAGCAATACTTCCCCGGGGCGCGTATGTCCACCTTCTGCCAGGCCAATATGGCATACACCTTTATAATTGGCGGTACCGACGTCATAAAAGTGAGTAATGCCCTGTTCTTTGGCAAACTCTCGCATGACCCGAATGTTTTGATTGGCCTGAGGGTCAGCAGAATACACGAAGTGATCGGGGATCATAATAAAGCGACTGGGGTCCCAGACTTTCGCTTGCGGGCCAAACTCTTTTTTGAAAACGCTGGCAACGCCCGGAGTGCAAGGGTCATGTGACATTAAAATATCGACATTCACGAAAATAACTTCACCGGGCGCGATAGTTTCCCGCTTGCCTGCTCTGGCTAATATTTTTTCAGTTAATGTCATTCCGGCACGGTTATTTAACGGTGCGAAACGATCTTGTTCGTGAATATTCATTATAATCTCCTCATCAAGAGGAAGGTATTACAATATAAAGTGCCTGTTACTTCAATGTGATTTTAACATATATCGCTTTAGTTTCATTTTACGCAACCATTGTCCCTCAGATGGAACGGTGCTCTCCATTGTAAAATTTTCGCAGGTAAAAAACGGCTGAGAGGCATACCACCAGCATATATAAAAAAAAGAAAATTAACATTAAAGAGGTAAAACCTTTGTTGACTAAAAGCCAGGCGCCAAGGGCTAACAAAAATGCATTACTCAACCCAAAGTCACGTTCCATGCGCGCAAATAGCTGCATACGTTCGGCTGGCGTATTATCTGAAAGATCGAGATTCGCCATTGTGACCGGACGAATAGTGCCTGAACCAAAACCCAGCAGAACCAGAGCAATTAATCCTGTTATGAAATAATCAAGTCCTCGGGTTGCCAGCCATTCACTGCTGGCAAAAAAAACGAGCGCCGATGCCATAAATAGACTCGTGGTGACCAAAAGTGCGATAACTCCGTAACGTTTGATAAAACGTCCAGAGACTCGGATAGCTACCCACGAAGAAAGTGTAAAACAGCTCAACACCGCCCCAAAAAGTAGTGGCTCGACATTCACCATAATAAAATAAAAAGGAATAAAGCCAATAAAAGGGGCGAGCGTAAACGCCCGTGAAATAGCGTAAAACAGCATCCAGAAATACTGATCGGTGCGAATAGTGAATGTTGTCAGCGCTGGAGGCGTTGTCTGCTCGGGGGCTTCTTCAGGTGGGTGAATAAGCAATACACATCCTGCTGAAAGGAGACTCACCAGTATAGCGGCAATAAACGGCCATTGTGGATTGTAGTCAAAAAGAATACTTCCCAGTGAACCGGCGATAAGCGTGGCAATAAACATTCCGCTTTGCGACGTTGTTTGAATTTGCATAAAACGCTGTTGACTATCTTTTGTCAACTGCCGTAACAATGCTGCATCGGTTGTCAGGGCAGTAGTGAATCCGGCCCCGCCAATAATTTGCGACACGACCAGCAAAGGGAGACTTACATCGCTTTGCCGGGTGCTCCACAGTAACAGTCCAATGCCCAGCGCTTTGGCAAGCTCTCCCACAATTACGGCGTGTTTTGGCGAACTATGACGTAATAGCCAGCCGGGAATGCCGGTGCTAAAGGTACTTGTTAAACCATATAGCGCGAGCAGGAAAATAATCCGGTACATACCAATGTCGATTGTCCAGAAATACAATAACAACACCGGTAAATGGAAATAGCACCGTGAAACAATCCGATAAGCCAGAAACAGACTCTGGCTTGTGTATTCAGACAGTAACTGACTGTTCGTCATTATGACATCATCGCAGCGATATCAATGTCACCTTTACGAAGTGTCTGGATCTCATTGCCAAGTAAGGAAACAATGGTGCTGGAAACGGTGGTTGAAGGGCGTTGTGATGCAGGAAGAATATAGCCGACGCTATCACCAAACGTTATTCTTGCAGCGTCAATATCGATAAGACAGCCCGAATCAACGCCAGAAAGATTGGCTGAACTCATGGCAAGAGGTCGGCCATGAAGTCTAATCAGGTCGCGCAACACGCTTTGCTGATTGCAGACCAGCGAGACTGAATCAGGCCTAAGATAAGGGTTTGCCGGGACGTTTTCAGATGCAGGTACAACCAGATTCAGCGGACCAGGCCAGGCGGCAATCAATTTCTTGAGCACATCGCGATGGTATACGTTTTCAATGGCAATATAATCCCATGCTTCCTCTGGCTCAGAAATAAAAAGCGTGAGAGGTTTTTGACTATCGCGCTTTTTAAGCGTGTAAATTTTCCTGCAGGCGTCAATATTCCAGGGATCTGCCGCCAGAGCATAATTAGTATCAGTCGGTACTAAAATGACATCGCCACGCTTCAGCGCGGTCAGGGCATTATGAATATGTTGCATTCTTTCTCCAGTATTAAATAGTCACCGTTACGCTACGGCCTGCCAGGCAGAAACTCGTTGATTCCGCAGTGTCTTTCCAGTCGATATCGATATGCGCAGTCAGCACTTTGACCGGTAATTGCCGTCTTGCGATTTCCGGCGGCGGCTGTACATTTCTTTCACCAACCGCAACGCGCCCGCTGCCAGCACGTAGTGTTTTGATAGTGCCTTTCCATTTTGTTTGTGGGGAGCTCGTAAGATGAACTGTCACCACCATGCCCGGATGCAGCTTGTCAGCATCCGCTTCATCAAAAAAAGCCTCTACCCAGCGGGTATGGCAGTCCAGGATGCGCACAATGGGAGTACCGCTTTGGACACTTGCCCCATTTTCTGCACTGATATCCCAGACAACGCCATCAAATGTACTGCTTAGTACCGCCTGCTGGCGTGAAGCCAGCAGAGCGGTAATCTCCTTTATGCTTTGGGAAGTTGCTTTCTGGCGTGCCAGTAATTGTCCTTTCTCCTGTTTCATGTTCTCAATTGTTAGTGAAATATCACGCTGATTTTGCTGTGGAGCGTCAAGGGTTCTTGGGCCAGTCAGCTGTAGTCCGGATTTCGCCGCATTAACGTCCAACAAACGTTGCTGTAACTCAGCTACTTTCGCCTGTTGGCTTGCCTGCAGAGCCAGGTTATCGCTTTTGCGCTCTTCATACTCGATACGGCTGATATAGTGCTTTCGGTACAAATCCTTGTAGCTCTGAAGCTGCTGTTTCGAAAACGTCGCCTGTGCCGTAATTGCCCTTAACTCTTCTTTTAACTGGGTTAAGGTAGCCGCTGATTGTTTTTCTCCCAGCATCTGCTGGGTCTGACTTTCCGCGAGATATTGCTGTTTCTGCTGCGTGTGTAGCTGCATGCGGCTGTCTATGCCTGAAATTTGCTTATCAATTTCAGCAAGCTGGATTTCAAGCTGGCTGCGTTGACTGACAAGCCCTGGCACCTGGTCGTTGGCCTGTGTTGTGGTCACGCTGCCTAATTGCTGCTGTGCCAGCACATTCTGTCCTGGCGTAATCTCACTGGTCAGAACGAGGTGGCCAGGGAGTGGTGAAAGGATGGTCGAGATGCGGCCATTAATAAAAGCCTCCTTACTGGAGACTTTCATCCCGGAATAAAGGAGAAAAGTCATGGCAGCCAGCACTGCACCAGCAATGCAGATTTTGACTATGGGATGCCCGACTAATATCCATTTAATTGGGTTTTTCACGTTTTCCTCATTAACGCTTGTAAAGCGTGATGACGCTGGCTTTCGAAATGGTGTGCATATTAATGAGGAAGCGAATAACTGCATTAGTCAGGTCTGGAGTTACGCCGAGGTCTTCGCAGCTTAGTGCGTGTACGGTAAAGATGTAACGGTGCGGTATATCACCTTCAGGTGGGCAACAGCCGCCGTAGCCGGGTGCTCCAAAATCTGAGCTTGCCTGCTTCATCGCTGAATCAAAAAGGTTGCCTGCACCTGCGGGGAGTGAATGGACGTTGCTCGGGATATTGTAAGCCACCCAGTGCCAAAAACCGCTGCCTGTCGGCGCATCGGGATCGTAGGCGGTAATAGCAAAACTTTTGGCTTGCTGCGGCACATTTTCCCATGACAAGGCCGGAGATGTGTTATCTCCATTACCGCCAAAATCATTGTATTCATTCTTTTTACTCAGGAAACCATAGTCACTTAAGCCATCAACATATAATTTCATAGTGTTACCCTCTGTCAAATAGCCGGCGGGTTGCCGTTCTATTTACTATAGGTACCCGATTGCCCCTAAAACCGGTAATGAAATTGGCTAATTCAACGTATTACCCATGAATAAGGCAATATTGTTCCAACACGGAAACAATACGGTTAAAAAAAACATCCTGATTGCGCAACCTATTATCACAGGACATGCTTGTTGAAAAATGATGGCAATGGGAGCAAGCAATGAGTAAGAATGTCGTGTGGAATGGTGGTGTTCAGCCAGAGGCAATTGAAATATTAGGTGCACAGGGTGGAATGATTGTCTGTCCAACAAAAGTAGGCTACATCATTATGACCTCTGATAAAGAGGGGCTGGAAAGAAAGTTTGAAGCGAAGCAGCGTAATCGCAATAAGCCTGGTGTAGTTTTGTGTGGTAGCATGGAGCAATTAAAAGAACTCGCTGAATTGAACCCTGAAGTCGAAGCATTTTATCAGTCTCACTGGGACGCCGACGTATTACTGGGCTGTATTCTGCCCTGGCGTCAGGAGGCTATAGATAAATTGCCTGAAAATGGGCTGAAAGAGCTGATGATGGATGGAAGAAAGACCAGTTGCTTTGTGATTAAATTTGGTAAACCGGGAGAAATGATCGCAAAAGAATTGTGGGAAAAACACCATAAATATGCCTTTGCCAGCTCGGCAAACCCATCAGGGAAAGGTAACCGTGGGATGGTAGAGTTTATCGGTGAGCGGATAGCGTCACGTGCTGACTTGATTATCTGCGCGAATGACTACGTGAAGTCTATTCAGCCCGATGAAACCCAGGAAAGCCGCTATGAGCAAGGTGTAATGGTTTCTATGGTAGATAATCAAGGCAAGCTGGTTCCTCAGCAGAAAGGGGAAAGAAAAGTCTTTCCTTGCCCGGTATTGATTCGTAAAGGGCTGGATGTGGATAAAATTATTAATTTCATGTCAGCGCAGTTTAATACCTGGGACTATCGTCACGGCGATTATTACTAACTTAAGCCTATTATTCATAGTGGATAACTATGTCATTTGTTGAAAAAGCAGTCACGGTTTTACAAAATGGTGGGATCATTCTCGTGCCAACGGATACCCATTTTGCTTTAGCGGCAAGTCCATTTTGCCCGGAAGCTGTAGATAAAATGACGATGTTAAAAGCGTCACTCTCTGTTAAAGAGATGACGCTGTGCTTCTGTGAGCTGACTGAGATATGGCCCTGGGTGGAGGTCAGCCAATGGCAAAAGGGCAAACTTGAAGCGCTCAGCCGGGCTTACTGGCCCGGTACGTTGAAAATCAGCCTTCAAAAGAAGCCACAGAGTGTGATCATTCTCGAGGAAGGCGATATGGTTTCGGTTGTTTGTGTGAAAAACAGTCAGTTAAGAAGCATCATTAGCCTATTGCAAAGCCCGCTAATGGTGATCCCGGCGGGAAGTCAACAAGATACCCGTAACCTGGTCAGCTTTACCCTCGCCCGAGAAGGCATGGGAGATATGGTAGACCTGGTCGTTCCTTCAAATAGCAAAAATTCCAACACGACAGCAACGACACATATTTCACTCGAGGGCGATAAAGTTAGTATCTTACGCAGTGGTGATCTTGATATTAGTGAGGATCTTTAAATCCTGCGCCTGAAATCAGCTGCTGCAATTCATCGCTGAATCTTTTAATACCCGACGTCATCGTGCTTTTGGTTTTTGACAGTATCCACACTTTGTATTCATCCATTTGCCAGTCGGGTAAAATGCGCACCAGTTTACCTTCTACATAACTCTCCCGTGCGACATAATTCGGCAAATAGGCGATGCCCAGCCCGGATAACGCCATATTGATGAGTGCCACGCTGTTGTTGCTTCTGAATCGGCTGCGAATATCGATATTGACCTTCTGCTTTTCCTTACGAAAAGGTAGAGAAACCGTTCGGGCAACGCCGCAGAACAAAATATAACTGTGTGCCGGTAGGTCTTTTGGCGTAAGTATTGGGCGCATTCTTTCGATACAATCAGGCGTGGCGTAAAGGCCCCATGATATCGTACATAAATACTTTGTATGTTCGTGCGAGGGGGTGTTTTGTGAAACGATAATTGAGAGATCGTATTGACTATCTTTGATATCCACTTCTTTATCAGACAAATCGAGATCCACGTTTGCCAACATATTTCTTTCTAAATAGGCGTTTAATGCGGGCAGAACATAGCGTTTTCCAAACGTCACAGGCGCGAGAATTTTTATTGTGCCAGTCGGCTCCTCATAATAATCGCGAATGAATCTTTCTGCAGCGCGTAGCTCGTTGAGTATTTTGAAGCAATGCTGATAATAGCTTAACCCCAGCTCTGTTATCTCTATTTTTCGTGTGGTGCGCTTGAGCAACATCGCGCCGATTCGTTTTTCCAGTGTGGATATGTCACGGCTCACCGAGGATTTCGACATTCCCAGAGACAACGCTGCTTCTGTAAAACTCAATGTTTCAACAACTCGCGCAAACACCACCATTGGAATTAAATTTTCTACTTTTTCCATTCCGCAACCTGTAACATCCTGTTAAATAATTACGCAATAATTAGTGACAAAAGTTACCTTTGTCGTCAAGTTGAATTTTTTTCGGACAAATAAGCGCTACGGCGCGGGTGGTCATAAATATCGGGTGGGGGAGGTGTATCACTTTGTAATTAGTCAGAGCAGAAAGTGAGGCTATATCTGCCCATAACCTGCAACGGTAAACGGACATCAAGCATAATCGAGAGCATGACCTCAGCCGTCCACTGCTCGTGGACAGTGTGAGATTGCCTCTTTATCCAGCAACGTGGTGTCATACACGTGCAGCAACAGCTGGCGTTAAAGCACGTAAGTCGCAAGCCGGATAGTCTATATTTCACTCTCCATACCATCCGGGACGCGCAAATGGGTTTCCATTGTCGTCAGGGCGTTATCAGTGCCTTCGATGACCTCTATCCTGTCCTGCTTGACCTTCAGTCGGTCACCAAAATAGTCAGAAATAGCAATAAACGCGCGACCAATATCTGCCTTACTGCAAGCCACCGTATCGGGTTAAATCACCCGCACCGCATCGTCGGCGTAATAGTCTGTTAAGGTGTCGAAATCGTGTTCCGAAATGGCGCGCTTGCAGGCTTCAATAATGTGCTCCAGGGGGGGCGGGTTCATTGTTGACGGCTCTGTGGTCACCTCTATGGTGTTTTTCACTCGGGCACTGTTCGTCTGATGGAGAGAAATAATCGCGCGGGTGCATCAAACCAGAGATATACGGCGAGACAGCCAACCCGGCCGTCATCAACAGCAACGTCCGCAAATGCGCCCTGGACGTGTTATGCTTCACTCCCCTGAGACTCTGCCAGCGGTTTCACCACCGCTGCCGGGCGCCTGAACCAGCCAATCCCCACCAGCACAGCGGCAACGCCGAGCCACTGCAATAGCGCAAGGCGCTCGTCAAAGAGAAACAGACCAAACAGAATCGACCCCACCGGGCGGGCCAGGGTCGAGACCGAAGCTAACACCACATCCACGTATTTAAGTGCATAGGCCATAAGCCCATGCCCAAGAAGCTGGCTTATCAGCGCCAGCAGGGCAATCACCAGCCACCCTGTTGGCGTGGTGGGCAAATATTGTCGGCTGGTGGCAAGCGCCAGTGGGACCAGTAGTACTGCGCAGGTCAAACTGTTCCAGAGAATAATGGTGTTTGAACTAAAGTTACAACGCAGAGCTTTAATCATCAGCAGATAGATGGCGTAAAACAGCGCCGAGTTGAGTGCCAGTAGATCGCCCACAGCCGACGTTTTGCTAAATTCCAGCGCGGCGTTGCCGTCAAATACCAGCAGACAAGCGCCGGCAATGCACAGCGCCAGCGCCAGCCATTTTGCAGCGCCGATTTTCTCGCGCAGAAACACCCAGGACAGCAGCGCCACAAACACCGGCGACAGGTTCATCAGAATTGAGGTGTTTGCCACGCTGGTCATCTTCACTGCCCAGTGGTTTGACAGCATATCGACCATTGAGACAACACCGCAGAGCAACAGCAGTCCGTACATGATCGGAGAGCTGCGCGCGGGAGGTGGAACTTGTCCGGTCTTGCCTGACGGCCAGGCTGCCAGCGCAGTTGCAACACCACCGGCGAGGAACATACGCAACATCAGCGTTGAAGTGGCATCCACCTCGCTCAGCTTGACGAAAACAATGGCCGACGCTACGCCAATGGTACTCACAACCAGCACTAAAACAGGTTGTAAAGTAGTGTTATCAGCCTTCATGAACGGGTCCCCGGGAATACGGTGTCAGGTTGAGTAAACGCGAAAGATGCTCGCGACGTTGTCATCGTTCTGTTTGTTGCAGGGCTTCATATGGGAAACAGAGACACCTGCAACAGATTGTTTTCAAAGTCTGGTGCGCCCGGAGCAGATTGCGTGCCGTTGCCGCTGGCGTAGCGCCGTCGTTAGCGAACACATACACTGACCTGGCCACTACGATGTGGGCATCGCATCATGACCTGTTACTGGCGTAGTCTGCCACCTTCATTATTTACCCACCCCTGGCAGCGTTGATATCGCCTGTTGTAACGTTGTCATGCACTGGCGGATGGCTTGCTCCACCTCGGCCTGGCTTTCACCCATAAAGTGCAGCCGCGCCGGGATGGCCTCATAGCTGAAGCCGCTGTTGTCATCACGCAGACAAATGCTTTGCCAGGTCAACAGCGGGTGCGTCAGTTCCAGCTCAGGGTCAAAGGCATAACCTTCAGCAAACGGATTTGGCACCATCAAAAAGCCGGTAATGCGGGTGCTGACCGGTTTTATCGCCTCGCCGAGTGCGGCCTGGCTCCAGAATTTGAACAGGTCAGTACCTTCATTACGCAGGGTGATAAAGGGGATTTCACCCCCGCCGACGCGCCCGCCAATCTCCAGAAATACCAGTTCACCGCGCTGCTCGATAAGCTCCAGGTGAATAGCCTGAATTATGTAAGTTGAGATGCGTGCACACTTCGCCGGTGAGCGCCTGTGCGCGGGCAATAAACGCGGTGTTATCCACCGTTACCGAGCCAAGAGGTGCGCCGTGGCGAAAGTCCAGGCAGGTGTTGAGGTATTTTGAGACCTTAAAATACGGCATTTGTCCTGAGGCCAGAATGGCGTCCACATGGTAGATATCGCCTTCGATATATTCTTCGACCTCATAACCTGCAAAATCCTCAAGTGCCGGGATATCGGCATCACGCTCCAGCTTCACCACGCCGTCGGAGGCGGCGCCCACCTGGGGCTTCAGGATGGCCGGGTAACCGTACTGGTGGCAAAACTGCATGACATTCGCGCGCGAGGTAACGCTCTGGTAATACACGCTGGAGGTTGCCAGCGCCGCTTTCATGCTGGTTTTGTTGCGACACAGCGCATTATCCGCTTCCTTTGCACCGGGAATATCGAGTGCGCTTCGCAGCTGGGCCGCCGCGTCCAGATCGTATTCCGAAAAGGCGAGTACCACATCAATCGGTAGCGCTGCATGCATCTCGCGGGCGGAAGGCAGGATGATATCGCCATCCAGCGAACTGACTTCAACTACATTTTCACAAAGAGAGCGTTCTATCAGACGCGAGCGCCCGATAAGCGAAATATAAGAAACGCGGTTTTCACGGTGGTCAACGTACTGGCGAAAATCTGATAGCTCGTCGTCGTAGCAGTTAAGAATCAGCACGTGCTTCATGCGATTTTCACCTCTTCATGCACCTGGCGCACCAGCTCGCGCACCGCAGCCGCATCGTGACCCGCAAACATCAGATAGCCTATATGTGAGGTCCAGTCCTCGTCGCTCCCCAGGGCATCGCCAGGAGTAAAGTACAGCTCGTGCGACAGGTATTCCGGGCGATTGAGTAAAGGCTCTACGCCACTGAGCTTACTGAAGTGGCGCTTCTCGCCGCGCGGGATGAAAGCAATAGCGCTCACGCACGAGGCGTTCGCTGGCCGTGGGCGCGGCAGGTTGAGGTACTCACACAGCGTCGCGCAGGCAAGACAGATGCCTTTGGCGCGTATAATCAGGGCAACGATGTTATCGCCCGGCAGGCGTGCGGCCAGTTCGGCGGCCACCGGTTTGCCCTGTGGTGTGACGCGTAACTCCAGGTGGAACGGCCCGATGTTAAGGCCTGTAGCCTCTACCACCGCCAGCGCATAGCGGGTCATCATGGCACGAAACGCCTCATCAAACACTTGGCCGACAATATGCCCAATTTCGACAAAGTACGGCTCTGGCCCCAGCAGTTTCTCGGTGATGGAGGCGATAACAATGCGGCCATCTTTCTCCACCAGGCCTTCAATGCTGTACTCTTTACCGGGAATATATTCCTCCATAATGACGCGTCCGCTGGCGGTAAAATCGACGTCGTGAGGCAGTGACCGCCAGAAACCGTTCACCGCCTCGCTCAGTTCGCTCAGGCTGTAAACTTTGCGTACATTAATACTGTCTGCCATATCCACCGGTTTGACCACCGCCGGGAAACGAAAGCCTGCGGGGGCATCAACGCCTTGATCGGCGTCGAGCGTGAAATAGTTAATCTCGCTCAGCGCGCGTTGAGTAAGACGATTGCGAAAGTTAAGCTTGTTACGCACCAGCTGAACGGCATTGCTGCTGAGATGCGGGCGGTCAATAGCTGCTGCCAGGCGCGCGGCCATTGGCACGGCGTATTCCACGCCCGGCAGCACGGCGTCCACGTCGCCCAGTTAATGGAGCATTGCAAGCTGGGCGGCGAAATCTGCGGTATCGATTTTGATTATCTGCTTTGCTCTGGCGCGCAGCGCAGGGGTGAGACGGCGCTCACCCTCATCAGTTGAAAATACGTATAAATCAACGCCAGGTTGCTGCGCGGCGCGAAGAAATGTGGTGCCGGATGAAACAGGATCGATGATGACAACAGACATAGCGTAGTCTCCGGTTATCCAAAGCTTTCAAGTTCACTCAGCGGCAGCGCCTCCAGCCTGCCGATGATGGCATCTGACCCAACGCCCACCGTCAGCGCGTCCTGCGCCAGTCGTTCATGAATATTGAAACGGGCGCTGATCCAGTCTGTAAAGGTGACAGTGCTGACGTGCACGTCGCACGCCGCGTAGCGGCGAAACGTCTCGATACAGCCGCGATGGTAATCGCTCAGGTCGGCGCGATTGATGGCGAAAATCGCCACCTGTGGGATGCGGTAGTCAGCCACCAGCTCAAGCGCCCGGCTGAGGACGGCTCCCATGCCACTGCCGCCGCTGACGACATTAATGCTCACCGGTGCGGCCTCGTAGTGAGGGAGCGTGGGGTTAACCAACAGATACTCCAGCGTCGTGCCAACGGCGAGTGTTTCAAACAGCGTGGAAAACAGCCCGCCAGGGCGCAGTTTCACATGAAAAATGAGGCTGTCGTAGCGGCGCGGGCCGAGTGATACCACCGAGTAGCTACGCAGGGCATCACCGTCAGGGGGCTTAAGCGTGATCACCGATTTGGCGTTATAGAAAACGCGCCGCACTTCCAGTTCGATTTCCATAATCTGTGTGTAAAGCCGCGTTTTGCGTTTCACTTTTGCATGCTGGAAGCTGCTGATAGCGGGGGGATTTCACATCCGTTTCTGCCCGGCTTACGCAGGGCAGAAACTCAGCGTGCGGGGTCACTACCTGCCTATTTTCCTTCACGCATCCTGACACCAGCAGACCCTGCATACGCCCTTAAGGCAACCTTTTACCACCTGCGCGCCGGGAATGGCGTCGATAAGGGGGCGTTCTCTGTCAGCGCCGAAGGTCTGGTTTCCTATTCGGATTCGATAATTCGCCATCATCAAGGCCCGCGTTACGTGTGTTACAGCGTAGCGGCGCGCAGCGCCTGAAAGTATTCGCCAACCATTGGCTCGAAGGTTCTGATGTGAGTCATCGCTTTCTCAAGGTCTTTTTCATCCTTAATGACCGAGGCCAGCATGTTATTCATCATGCCGCTGTGGTCTTCGGCCTCATCAAAAGTGACGTGAGAGGCTGCGCCGTTGACAGACGGCTGGCCCATGTTGGCACTGGCTTTCTGGGTGATGAACGGGTTGTATTTGTCGCCGTAATACTCCAGAAACCAGTCCCAGATTACGGCGGCTAATGGGCCGAATTTGCTCACGCACAGGTTCAGATAGCCCATCAGTTTCCAGGTGGCCGGGAAAGCATTGGCGGCAGCCACGTCGGATTTGGCATAGCCGTAGGTGATGAGATCCTAGCCGAACATCTCGTCGTGGCCGAACTCGTCATACAGGTAGTACGCGAGTTTTTTGGCGGCTGGAATATTATCTATGGCACAGGAGTGCACCGCGTGGGCGTCCAGTTCTTTGTTAAGGGGAATGCGGATCACGCATTCCAGAATGTGGCGCTTGTAGTAACCGGTGTTGAACCAGTCACCAGTATGGAATTCGCCCATCACTTCATCATTGGCAAATTCTGCCTCCATACAGGTATCAACGGTGGTTTCAAGTTGTTTCAGCATGGCTTCAGTAAAGATCATAACGTTATCACCAGTGGGTTATTGTTTAGAGAATCTGATGATTCATCGGCATGCTAGTTTTTGGTTGGTATGTTTTCAATAAAAACATAATAAAAATTTATCAATACAGTAATGTGACGTTCCTGTTTGTTCAGATGAGAACGGGAGGAGTTATTAAGGTTTGAAAATTAATTTCGATTTTTATCATTTTAAATCATAATTTTACTTAATTTTTTGAGGTGGGGTAACCCGTTAGTTGAGCGTGCTGAGGGGGCTTTGTAGCGGTGAGCGCGATTTTATGGAGGGAAAGGGTGCGTTGATATTTAATGGTTATTGATTTTTCCCTGCCGTTATAACGTGTTATCAAGGTTTTTTGACGTTTTTTTAATGCGTTATTGAGAGTGAAACATAAGTTTTTTAGCGGTTTTATATGTCGCCAAAAGATTTTTTTGTTTGTTTTTTCTAATGTTTTGCGCGGTGAGAGGGACGTGATGGGTTTTAAACAGGTTTATTCTGCTGAAGGCGCCTTTCTCTACAAGTACACGCGCACAGCGTCATTGCATTGAGCGGAGTTACTCGCGTTTTCTGGCTCCGGGTGTCTTCTGTTCTTTAAAATAAGGGGGGATTTCCGCCAGATGAATCCTGTCTGTACAGTACCTGAACGGTGTGTTTCAGCAGGTCACACCCTGGCCGTGTTGCTGTTGCCTGGAAATTGGGGGGAGATCGCTTCTTTATATAGTATCTGCGCCAGAGAAGATCAGCGCTTATCGTGTCATCCAGTAAATGCCTGAGCCAACGAATCGCACGAATTGCCACATAATAAACCCCTGTTGACACAGCCACCCGTTGTGCACCGTTAGGGTGCAAATCCTTTCCTTTATTGCCACTAATAAATTGCCTGTTTTTTGCACTCATTCCGGGCAGTCACTGAAGCATTATTAACAAATTCATTGGCGTTGCTGTATTACAGATTTACCTGAAAGGCGTGTTATGACCAGGCTTGTCAGGTGGGCTGTTTTTTCATTTTTTCTAATTTTATCCGCTTTTTATCGATTTTTAGCGTGCTTTTCCTGATTTTTTGCCGTTTTTTATAATGTGTATTTCATGTGCGATATTTTGTGGACAACCCTGGATTCTTCGCATAGCATCCCTAACGATTCATTTGTATTTCTAATGTATTTACGTAGTAAACGCCGCTGAGGTACCCGAACATGCCAGATACAGAAGCCAGGGTTATCAGGTTCAATGCCGATATCAGTTATCGCTATCCTGTCACCACGCAAAGAGATCGGATTAACGCTCAACGTCTGCAGCAGTTCATGGATGACACCGTCGGACCTTTTGACCGTACGACGTTAGAAGGGCACGTGACTGCCACTGCTTTTATTGTCGACAGACAGCGGGAATATGCGCTTATGCTCCATCACCGGAAACTTAATATGTGGCTACCGCCCGGCGGTCACTGTGATGGAAATGCCGATGTAATGGAAACGGCGATAAGAGAAATACAGGAAGAAACTGGAATTAAACAGGTCACGATTATCGGTACTGACATTTTTGATATTGATATTCATCTTATTCCTGCCAATAGCCAGGAACCAGAGCATTACCATTATGATGTGCGCTTTCTTATGGAGGTCGACAGAAATACCTTAACGCAAATGAATAACGAAGAAGCGCTAAATCTGGAGTGGATTAACATTGCCAGCCTTGATGATTATACGCGGCTCCCGTCCGTCCTGGTATTAAGAGATAAAGTGGAGAGGCTATGAAAATCGCGTTTATTGGTTTTGGTGCTCAGGCCCGTGAAAATCTTATTCCGGCATGCAGCACGCTGTTTGGCGTGGACATTGCGGCTATTTGCGACAGCGACCCGGCAAAATGTATGGAAGCCGCAGCGTTATTTAATTTCGATAAATCACGCATCTTTAATGACCACCGGGAAATGATGGACAGGTGCAGGCCTGATGCCGTTATCGTGGCCTGTTACCCAACAGAACACTTCCGCATCGCCTGCGATGCCATTGAGCGCGGCATTCCGGTATTTGTGGAAAAACCGGTGGCTTCCACCTCGCAACAGGTTATCCAGCTTGCCGAGATGGCCGAGCGTAAAGGGGTCGTTACCGGCACGGGCATGAACTTTCGTTTTGCCGAAGTGACCGAGCGCATTAAGCAAATATCCGGTGACAATGTGCAAATGATAAGCCTGCGCCAGATGGCCAATAAGCCAGTGGGTACGCTGTGGGATTACGACAGTGTGCTGCGCTCGTTCTTGCATGCACAAACCATTCACGGTCTGGATTTGCTGATTCATCTGTGTGGGCCGGTCAAGCGCCTGTCTGTTGCCAACAATAGCCACGGCGAGAAAATTATGTTCAGTGCCTTAATGGAATTTGCCGGTGGCGCCCACGGTACGCTGATAACCAGCAATATGTCACCGCACTTTACGTTCGACCTTGACGTACTGGCGCAGGAAAAACTGCATATTAAAAGTACCAGCTTAAATACGATTAGCGTGGCAGAGGTCGATAAAACTTATATTCAGGGTGAAAATAAACGCTGGTGTGATATATGGGCAGCAAGTCCACTTTCATCAGGTTATTCCCGCGCGGGCTATACCGGTGAGCTTATCGATTTTATTAGTGCTATTCAGTCAGGTGACCGGGATTCACAAACGGCTATTTCAACGCTGATTGAAACTTACCGCTGTATGGATGCCATTGAAAAACAATGTAGCCAGTTATTAGCCGTTAATTATTAATTCATATCTCAGGTGAGGACTATTTTATGGCTAATAAAGCCTATCAAAACCTGCATATTAATTTTGACCAGAGCGATTATAACGCCGTGCTGGCGTCGTTTAATACCACCAGCTTTTCCGGTAAATCGCCCATTATTGGTGAATATGAATCCGTCATCGCGAATTACTTTGGCACTCAGCACGCGCTGGCCTGCTGTAATGGCACGGTAGCGATTGAGCTTGCCCTGCGTGGCCTGGGGATCAAGCCCGGATCGCGCGTGGCGCTCCCGCCAACGGCACCCATTATGACCATCCTGCCCATTATCACCGCAGGCTGCGTGCCGGTGTTTTGTGATGTGGCCGCCCTGTCGTTCTCGCCCGATCTGGCGCATCTGCAGGCGCTGCACCGCGAACAGCCAATAGCGGCGCTTATCGTGGTGCCAATGTGGGGGTATCCGCTGGAAATGCGCGCGGTAGCAGAAACCTGCCGGGCGCTGGATATTCGCCTGATTGAAGACTGCGCTCACGCGTTTGGTACGCAATCAGACGGTCAGTATCTCGGCACGTTCGGCGAGGTGTCCTGCTTCTCGACCCATGAGCGCAAGATGGTGAGCACGGGCGAAGGCGGCTTTTGCCTGACCAACCATGAAGGTGTCTATGAGCGCATGCTGAGCTGGCAGCAGCATGGCCTGAAACCCGCGAGCCGCACCAGTCAGTACCTGTTGGGTGAGGACATTGGCACCAATTACAAGCTGCCGCCGCTGTGCGCCGCGTTGGGCATTAACCAGTTTAGTCGGCTGGACCGCAAGCTCGTCGAGCGGCGCGAACGCGTGGCAAAAGTGCGTGAGGCGCTGGCGGCTGTCCCAACCATTCGCGAGTTTCCACGTCATCAGCATGCCGAGGTGAACGGCTACGCGATGGTCTATTACCACCTTAATGGCTCAAGCGTGGCGCAGGGCGAGCGCATGCTGACCCAGGGCGTGATGTCCGACACCACACGCTATCGCTACAAGCCGCTCTATCGCGAACCGGCGTTTACCCATTACGCCACTGCGTGCCCCAACGCGGAACACATCATCGACACGATTTTCACCGTGCCGTGCCACGAAGGGCTGGATGATGGCGATATCGATTACATCGTGAGTGTGGTTAACGACAACTTTCAACGCTGAAGATAAACAGGTGCAAAGATGATCCTTGCAAACGAATTTAACTGCCCGCAGAGGGCAAGGAAACGTGAGCTGGATGCGGTAATGGCAGTGGCCGCCGGGGACAGGGAGATGTCTGTATCAACCGTGGCGCTGTTTGAAAAAGAGCTGGCCGAATGGACGGGCTTTGTGCAGAGCGTAGGCGTCTCGTCAGATACCGGTGGTATCAGCGTAATGCTCGGTGCGTTGGGTTTTCGCTTTGGTGACGAAGTGATTGTCAGCCCGGATGTGCCGCCCTGGGTCATCGCACCGCTGCTGCATGCGGGCCTGACGCTTGCGGTGGTTGATTACGAGCCGGGTTCGCTGCGTGTGAACACCGCAGCGCTGGCGCGGCTGGTTAGCAGTAAAACCCGGGCTATTCTGGTCTCCTCGCCGTTTGGTTGCCAGCAGGACTTCAGTGAGCTACTGGCGCTGGGACGCAGGAAACGCCTAGTCACCGTCATTGAAATGACCGAGTCGCTGGGTGTGACGTTTGAAAAACGGCGTATTTACGACGGTTTTGATATCGGGTTGCTGTCGCTCAAAGAGGGACACTCCGACATCTCAACCGGCGAGGGCGGGGCGCTGCTGTTTCGCAATGCCGAGTGGGCGCGACGCGCTAAAAGCTACGCCCAGTTTTCCGATCTCGATGGTATTAACCCCGGCGTCAACCACAAGCTGAGCGGTATTCAGTGCGCGGTAGGGCGGTTGCGTATCAAGGCGCTGACCGCGCGCATTGTTGGCTATCGCGATAGCGCGTATCGCATTGCGGCCTACTGCCAGCAGCGCGGCATCAGCCTGCTGCCGCGCCTGGCGGGACGTATGGCCGGGCGAGCGGTGGTGGTCAATAAAACCGCTGCCGATGCTGCGAACCTGCCCTGGCAGGAGCTGCCGCTTCTCACCCATTACCTGGCGCCGCTGGAGAACCTGGCGCCAGAGGCGGCGCGCATGGCACAGGCGTGGTGTGGTGTACCTGTCAGTGAGTGGGGAGAGTACTGATGATTTCCCCCATTACGGACAATTTCTGGCCAGTGGGTGAGGGTGAAGAGGCGTATCTGCTGGAAGCGCTGGCAAAAGGCATTGGCGGCAATAGCGATATTGTGCGCCGTTATGAACAGCGGCTGAAAACCCATTTCGGTGCACGCCACGCTATTGCCGCGTCGTCGGGGTACGGTGCGCTGGTGGTGGCGCTGTCGGCCTTTGGCCTGCGCCCCGGTGACAAGGTGCTGCTTACGCCCACCTGCCCGCTGTGTACGGTGTACGCCCTGACGTTTATGCGCCTGGAGCCGGTGTTCTGCGATATTCGCCCGCACGATTTCACGCTGGACCTGACGATGGCCGAGCGGCTCATTGACAGCAAAACCCGCGCCATCATCGACATCCCCATGTGGGGCTACCCGGTGGCCGCACAGGAGGTGGCGGAGTTTGCCCGCGACCGCGGCCTGTATTACCTGCTCGATATTGCGCTGGCGCACCGGGCGAAGCTCCACGGCGAGCTGCTGTGGACGTATGCCGATATGGCGACCTTCTCCACGCATCACAGTAAGAGTCTGGTGACCGGTGAGGGCGGCGCCGTGCTGACTAACAACACTCGCCTGGCCGAGCGCGCCCGCGAGTTTACGCGCTGCGAATACCGGGCCGACAGACCGCCGGTACTTAATTTTGCGCTTGGCGGGTTGCAGGCGGCGCTGGGGCTGGCGCGCCTGGGCAGGCTTGAAGATGACGTGCGCAATCGGCTTGCCACCATGCGGGCCATCAGCGAGCGTCTGACCAACCCTTGTCTTGAGCCGCTACCGCTGGTAGCAGGCGGTGAACCGGCAGGCACGCGGTTGTTAGTGCGCGCCCGCAGCGGCAATAACGCCTCACTGCTGGCGCACCAGGCGCGGGCGGGTATTCCCTCAGATATCGCGCTCTATGACTGTAAGGCCCTGTACCAGTACCCGGTAATGCGCCAGTGGGCAGCGGATTGCCCCAACGCCGAACGCATGCTGGCCGCTATTACAACCGTGCCTGTTCATCCCGACATCCATGCCGGCGAGGTGCAGACCATTGTCGATGTACTCAACAACTTTCAGCCTGAAAACGCGAAGGAGGCCTTGCTATGACAACCCGTACGACGCGTTTTTCACGGGCCATTGTCATTGGGGCCAGCGTTGCAGGCTGCCTGAGCGCCCGCATACTGGCACGCCACTTTGACGAGGTGTTGCTGTTAGATCAGGACACCTTCAGTTCTGGCCCCGCACCGCGTAAAACCGTGCCACAGGAGCACCACGTTCACCTGCTGCTTAACCGTGGTAGCGCCATTATCGAGGCGCTATATCCGGGCTTTAAAAATGCGTTGCTGAACGCTGGCGCACAGGAAATCGACCTGTCTCATGGCGTGAAGTGCTACGCGGGAAATGCCTGGAAGCAGCGCTGGCCGACCGGGATCACCGCTCACTATTGTTCACGCACGCTGCTGGAGTTTGTGCTGCGCCAGCAGGCCACGGGCGTGGAGAACGTGAAAATTATTGACGGCGTGCGGGTCAAAGGTCTGCTGCATAACGCCGGGTGCATTAACGGTGTACAGGTGAGCGTGGAGGGCGAGGCGCGTGAGCTTGAGGCCATGCTGGTGGTGGATGCCTCCGGGCGCAGTTCACGCACTGGCGCATGGCTTAAGTCGTTTGGCTATGGTGACGTGTTGTGTGAGGAGGTTGCCAACCAGCTTGGCTACGTCTCACGCATTTACCGGCGTAACCCGGCGCGCAAGCCTGGCTGGCAGGTGCTGCTGGTCACGCCGGATTTGCCCGGGCGGCGCAACATGGGCGTTATCAGCCCCATTGAAGGTGACCGCTTCATGGTGACCGCTGGCGGCTGGTTCGGTGCCTCACCGCGCCCCAGTGAAGACGATTTTATGCGCTTTCTGGCCGAGCTACCGGTGGCGGATATTTATCACGAGGTCAGCCAGCTGGAGCCGCTGGGCGCGTTCCACCAGTTCAAAATGCCGTGCAGCCTGCGCAGGCGCTATGACCTGATGCCCAACTGGCCGCAGGGGCTGCTGGTGGTGGGCGACGCACTGTGCAGTATTAATCCCATTTACAGCCAGGGCATGAGTGTGTCTGCCTTGCAGGTGGAGGCGCTTGACCGCGTGCTGCCCGCCTTTCTGCGCGGCGATATCTGGGCGCAGCAGGTAATGAGTGCACAAATCGACGCCACTGAGACGTCCTGGCAACAGGCAAAAGCAAACGACGAAAGTCTGCAACCGCAGGAGCAGCGGCCAGGGCTTAAAGCGCGGCTGCACGCTCGCTGGCTCGGCGTGGTGAATGCGGCGGCTTACCACAACCGCGACGTGGCGATGGCCACGCTCAACATTGCGAATCTTGTCGCCGACAAGCGCACCCTTTACAGCCTGCCGGTGGCGCGGGCATCCCTCTTTAGTGCGATTGCCAGAGTTTTACGATGAGGCCGAATCATGAATAACCGACCGCGTATTAAACACGTGATTTTTGACTGGAACGGCACGCTGGTGGATGACCTGGCGCTGGCGGTAAAAGGGCTGAACGCGGTGCGCCAGTTGCAAACCCTGCCGCCTGTTGATGCCGGATTGTACCGCGAGCACTTTGGCTTCCCGATTCGCGGTTTTTACCAGGCACTGGGTATCGACTGCGAAACCGGGGACTTTGATGCGCTGATTGGCGCCTACCTGCATATTTTCAACCGTGAAATCGGCCAGTGTTCACTGCACTGCGGTGCGCTCAACATGTTGCGTGACCTGCGCCGCGACGGTGTGACTGTCTCTGTGCTCTCGGCAAGTCAGCACCAGACGCTTGAGAACAACCTTGAGTGCGCGGGTATTCGCCACTTAGTAGACCATGTGTTTGGACTGACCAACACGCAGGCCAAAGGCAAGCAGGAGGTGGCGCTACAGCTCGACACGCTGCTGGGCTTCCCCGGTAAACACGCGCTGATGATTGGCGATACCGACCACGATATTGAAGTGGCGCACGTCTGCGGCTGGCAGATGGCATCAGTGTCCCACGGTCATCAAACCCACGAGCGCTTAAGCGCGTTGCATCCTCATGTGTTCCACGATTTGCAGGCGGTCTATCGCGCCTGGTTTTGTTGCTAACGAGGTGTTTATGCTGAACCCACACTGGATTGTGCCGCTGATGTTCACACTGCTTGCGCTGAGTATCTGCATCCGTCTGCTGCTGCGCCTGTACTACCGGGACGGTGAGCGCATTCTGCCCAGGCTGCGCCTGGCCGAAGGCAACAAGCGTATAAGCTACTACAAGCGCTTTGACACCGTACTGGCGCCACTGCCGTTTATTTATTGCTGGTGCGAGATTATCGCGGCGGTGTTGTTCTTTCGCTGGAGTGGCTACGGTGTGCTGCCGGGTCTGCTGCTGGCGGTGGTGGCCGCCGGGCGTTTGCGCGCCTTACAGGAGCTGGGGCACAACGCGCTGCACCTGGCGCTGTGCCGTTCGCGCACGTGGCAGTGGTGGTTATCTGACGTTTTTTTTCAGTTCCCGGCCCTGAAAAGAGACATGGATTCGCGCTTTAACACGCATGTGCGCGATCACCATCCTAATGCCGATGTTCCCGGCAAAGATCCCAATCTTAAGCGCGTGATCGCCGCCGGTATGACGCCGGGTATCAGTAACCGCCAGTTCGTGATGGCACTGCTGTACCCGGTGAGTCCGAAAGGCCTTTTCAACAACCTCAAAGGCAATGTGCGCGATATGGTGCACGAGAACGCCTCGTGGAAAATTGTACTGCTGCGCGTGCTGGTCACGGCTGGCGTGATGGCGCTTTTTGTCTGCACCGGCGGCATACCGGCGCTGGTGGTGGGCTGGCTGTTGCCGGTGCTCACACTGTATCCGCTGTTTGCATGGTGGTCACTGCTGACCAAACACCGCTGGCACACGCCGTATACCCCGCTTAACCGCGACCGGCTGGCGCACGACTACGAGCACGGGCGCGCCACCGATTTTCCTGGCCTGCCCGGCGTGGTGCAGCGTTATCTGATTTTCCCGATGTCGGATGCTTACCACCTGGCGCACCACGTCTACCCATTTGTGCGCTATCACTATCTGCCTGCGGTTGACCGGGCGTTAAAAATCCATGAGCCGCGCTACACGCAGTACCTCTCACAGGGCATGTTCTGCGGTGCTGCCGGGCAGCCCGCCGCGCTCTCTGAACTGCGTAACCGACTGGTGAGCGCACCACGCGCTGCGGTCACTGAATAAACAAAGAGGACTCACTCATGAACAAGGCACCTCGTATTGGCATTATCTGCGGCAGCGGCATGGACAGGCTCTCCATTGTGCAAAACGCACATCGCGTGGACCTCACCACCGCCTTTGGTACGCCCTCTGGCACCGTGACGCTGGCAGACATTGCCGGTGTGCCGGTGGCTATCGTCAACCGCCACGGCGTGGGCCATCGCCTGCTGCCCTCTGAAATCAACGTGCGCGCCAACGTGGCGGCGCTCAAACAGCTTGGCGTGGAGCAGGTCATTTCCTTTAGCGCGGTGGGTAGCCTACAGGAGCAGGCTCCGCCAGGGACATTTGTGCTGGTGGATCAGTACATTGACCGCACGTACAAACGCGCTAACACTTTTTACGGCTCGGGCGTGGTGGCGCATGTGCCGTTTGGTGAGCCGGTGTGTACGGATAACCGGGCGGCGCTGGGCAAGGCACTGGCGCATCTCGACATCCCCCATCTGGCAAGTGGCACGTACGTGGTGATGGAAGGGCCGCAGTTTTCTACCCGCGCTGAGTCACTGTTCCATCGCCAGATTGGCGGCACAGTAATTGGCATGACGGCGATGCCAGAGCCAAAGCTGTGCCGTGAAGCGGAGCTTTGCTACACCCTGGTGGCGATGGTGACCGATTTTGACTGCTGGCACGCCACGCATGACGCCGTGAACGCGGCGATGGTGAGCGCGCGCATGGCCGACAACCTGAAAAAAGCCGAAGCGCTGCTGGCCCATGTCGTTCCACGGCTGGCCGGACGTGAAGCGCAATGCAGTGACGGCTGCCAGCATGCTCTCGACGGCGCGATTATGACCCATTTTGACCTGATAAACCCTGACGTTGCCGAGCGTTTTACGCCGCTGTTAAACCGCGTGCTGGCGCACGGCAACGGATAAATACCTTACCTTCTGACAACCTGGAGAGTGATATGAAAGCAAAAGCAGGCCTCTTATTCGACCTTGACGGCACCCTGCTCGATACCGATCCGCTGCACATCGCCGCATTTAACGAACTGCTGGCCGAGTTTGGTCAATCGGTGACGGCCGAGTATTACAACGAGAAAATTATGGGTGCGCCTATGGACCAGATAACCCAGGACCTGTTCCCGACGCTCTCAGCGCAAGAGCGTCACACGCTGGGGGAGCGCAAAGAAGCGTTATTCCGCGACCAACTGAGCGGGCCGCTGCAAGGCCGCCCCGGTGTGAGCGAACTGTTCGACTGGGCGCGCGCGCAGGGCGTTGGCATTTGTGTGGTGACCAATGCGCCGCGTGAAAGCGCTGTGATGATGCTGCTCGGCCTGAACCTGCTTAACCATGTCGATCACCTGCTGATTGGCGCAGAGCTGGATAAAAGCAAACCCGATCCTTATCCGTACCAGGAGGCGATGCGCCGCCTGGGCATTACGCCACAGCAGGCGCTGGCGTTTGAGGACTCCGGCCCGGGCGTACAGTCTGCCGCCGCAGCAGGTGTGTTTACCTTTGGCATGCAGGGCGCACTTGATGCTGACGAACTGCGTAAACACGGTGCCTCGGCTACGATCCCGGATTTCACCCACGCGCACCTGACGGAAAAACTTAACCATCTGGTGGCCTGAAGGGGTGAGAATGAGCACGACATTGATTAACGCGCCCACCGGCGATGGCTCGCGCGCCAGGCTCAAGGCTTACAGTTCGTTTGAGCCTTACGAGCTGGCAGATTACCTCGCCTGTCTTGCACGTCTCATGCCGGATGTGGCCATTGAGATTGAGCGCATGCCTACCGTTACGCTCACCAAACGTCTGGCGCAGGAAAAGGATAACCCACAGGCGGATCTGGTGCTGGGTTGGGCTGATACCGCCGCGCGCAGCCTGGATTTTACGGGCCAGGTGTTTGCGCCAGGCGCCGACGCCGACGGTTGGCTACGGGTGACCGGGTTCTCTACCGCGTTTGTCACTGATCCGGCGCTGCTGGCGCAGGTGGGCGTGCGCGTGGAAAGCTGGGCGGATCTTACTCAGAGCGCGTTGTATGGGCGCATTGCTTTTCCTGATCCGGCCGTTTCTGGCGCGGGTTTTCTGGCGCTCGCAACACTATTACAACGCTTTGGTGAGGACGACGGCTTGCAGATAATTGACGGCATTTACCGCAACGCCCGCGTCACGCCGAACTCAGCGTGGGAACCCGCGCGGCTTACCGGTGAGGGCGAGATTGCGGTTGGTGTGACGGTAAATATCGCCGCCACCAACCGTCAGCGTGAGTTGCCGCGACTGGGCATTGTGCAGCCGAGCGATGTTATCGGTATTGAATCCGAAGTCTACGGTGGCTTTCGCCATACCCGGCATAATCTGATTGTGCGTGAAGTGCTTGAATGGATTGCCTCTGATGAGGCGAAAACGGTCTACGCTGGTTACAACAAAATACTTCTCGGGCAGCCCGATAGCCGCCTGTTCACCCTTGACGCAGAACAGGCGGTTGCCAGCAGGGAGCGCTGGCTGGTGCGGCTTGATTCCATCGCAAAGAGAAAAAACCAATGACAAAATACTATTCACCTGCTCCCACCACCGCCACCATCAACGCCAGCCAGATCCTGGCTAACGACTGGGGCAAACTCATCAAATACGACATGACCTATACCCGCTCTGATGGCACAGCGCAGCACTTTACCCGCGAGGCCTACGATCGCGGCCACGGCGCCACCATCATGCTGTATAACACCGATGCACGTACCATTATCCTTACCAGCCAGTTCCGCCTGCCGGCGTTTCTCGGTGGCCATCATTTTGAGCTGATTGAAGCCTGCGCCGGATTGCTTGATGAGCGTGACGCGGTGCAGGCCATCCGCAAAGAAGCCGAAGAAGAGACCGGCTATAAGCTCAGCGAGGTCACTAAAATCGGTGAGCTGTTTATGAGCCCAGGCTCGGTAACCGAACGTCTGCATTTCTTTATTGCGCCGTTTACCCATGACATGCGCATTCATAACGGGGGTGGCGTTGAAGAAGAAGGCGAAGATATTCGCGTGCTTGAAGTGCCAATAGCGGAAGCGCTGAAAATGATTGATGACGGGCGCATTATTGACGCCAAGACCATCATTCTTATCCAGCATCTGGTTATCAAGGGCATTTGTACGCCGCACGCGTGAGGGTTGAACGATGGTTGAACAGAGCCTGGATAAACCGCGTTTTCGCCGCGATTACTATACGCTCTATCTTTACCTGCTCTCGGTGGTGTGCGGCTTTCACCAGGCCGTGCTCGGCTCCGTTACGCCGTTTCTGCGTGATGAACTGCACCTCACCCGCACCGCGACAGGCTGGCACTTCAGCCTGTACGCGCTGGGGCTGTTTGTTAGCGGTTTTATTGTCACCTGGTGTGCCAGGCGCGTGGCGCCGCGCACTCTGTTGCTCACGACCACCTGGCTGGTGGGGCTGGTGGTCGCGTTGTTTGCACTGCCGCTGACCCCAGCGCTAACGCTTGCGATGTCGCTGGCGCTCGGTCTGGTAGGCGGGGCGATGCAGATTGCCATTCAGGAGTCACTGGCGCGCCATCACGGCGAGCACAGCGGCGTTGCCATTACCGAGGGCTGCGTGTTTGCGGCCATTGGCGTGTTCGCCGGACCGCTGTTTGTGAGTATCGCGGTAGAAACGGGCCTCGGCTGGCGCATGGCGATGGTTGTGCCGCTGATTGCGCTGCTGCCGCTCTCGCTGATGGTGCCCAAAACGCTGGCGCGTATGCCGGTTACCTTTGCGCCTGCGACAGACAATGCGGGTAACACTGGCGCCCGCCGCCTGCCGCTGGCGGCGTTTTTGATGTTCGGGATGATTTTTCTCGGCATTTCGGCGGAGTGGGGGATTGGCTTCTGGGGCGCACAGTTCCTGGAAGAGCGTCTGACGGTGCCTGCGGCAACCGGCGTGGCGCTGATGTCGGCGTATTTTGGCGGCACTATCGTTGGACGTATCGCGGTAAGCCGCCTGCTGCTGCGTTTTGAGATAAGCACCATTTTGCCCTGGGCGATTGTGCTCGGCGGCGTTGGGCTGGTGGCGCTGTGGCTACTGCCGTGGTTCGCTACGGCCGCCGTTGCGCTGGCGGTGTCCGGTGCCTGTCTGGGCAATTTCTTCCCGCTGATTTTGTCGATTGCCACCCGCCAGCCGCCGGAGTTTTTGTCACGGATTTCGGCGGGTGCCACCCAGTCGGTGGGCCTCGCGCTGCTGCTGGCACCTTTGCTGCTTGGCAGCATTGGCGATAAGGCCGGGCTGGTGAACGCCGTCGGCCTGCTGGCGCTGGTGCCGCCGGTAATGCTGGCGGTATTTCTGCTGTCAAGACGGATGCACTGACAGGGAAATACTGGTATTAGCGGCCAGCGATGCTGGCCGCGTTTCAGGCAACGTGTATGGATTTGTGGGGGGAATCACCAGGGGGTGAGCAGCTGTTGTTGCAAGCTGTGTGCCCGTGTGGGGCATGACATCGGCACGGAACCGGGCTTCATCCGTTGACCAGTTTCAATCCACGTGCCCGTGTGGGGCACGACCCCGATAACTCAAAACCTCCGCGCCCGTAATCATGTTTCAATCCACGTGCCCGTGTGGGGCACGACCGTCGCGGGTCATGCAACAAGGTTGTATCGGTGGTTTCAATCCACGTGCCCGTGTGGGGCACGACTCCCTGTTTCCAGGGATATGCTAGCACTGGCTCAATGAAACGTTTTACGCCAACGTAGCGCCAATAGCATATCAGTACCTGCTATTTTGGCCACGCGCAAAAAAAGAATAGAGATATCAAAGCAATCAAAAGTGCCAACCTGGCAGGGAAGTGATGAGAACAAGAGGTTGGCGCGACGGTGAGTCATTGATATGGCTCACGCAGGTAATCATTATAATACCGGTCAGTTATCGGGCAACCAGACAAGTTGCCCGCGAATTGTTTTTATTTAAATACGCTGCCTTTGTCTTCCCGCTCCAGCAGCGACCAGGTGACGTTAAACGCCTGCTCTTTACGATCTTTAAAGGGCGGCATTCGCTGTCCTTCACTGACATGAATATCGCGCAACAGGCCATTTTTGATGGTGGCCCAGTGCCCGGCATGTGGTGCGGGTTCACCGGTGTTGCAGGTGATACGGGTATCTTCTGGCGCTGTGCTACCTTCCTGCTCGCTCAGTAAATCACTGGCGCTGTCAAAGCGTGCAAACCACTTCATTGACGATTGTTTATCAAATACCAACGCATCATAGCCGCAATAAAAATGCAGCCCGTTATGGCCGTCCTGTCGAACCGGGCGGATGATTTGATTTACCTTTACCAGTTCAGGTGGAAATCCCTCGGTATTAACTTCACCCAGCGCAGGCGGCAATTCTCCAGTTTTCAGGATAATGCCGTTGTTATAAGGAAGAACGGACATTTCCGGGCTGGTTGTCAGGTTTCGCTTGATGTTATCCATGCCCCCTAATTTATTAAGCCACGGTGTGCCGATAATATTATACCAGCAGGCACCTTTGAGGCCTTCTGCTGCATCTCCACCTTCCAGTGTGCCCAGTGAGTCAACCATCACACCAGAGAAGCGTTGGGCTAAGGCATATTCATAGGGGAACATACGTTCAAAAGCATAAGGGAGAATAAAGGATAAACCGGCATAACCCGACTCGACGTTAAATGTGTTGCATAACCATAGACACCAGTTCTGATAATAATTTAGGTTATGATGATTTTTTAAATAAAATAACGGTAATTGGATTTTAATTACTGATCGATTATTTTCATTGTGAAAAATACGTTTTCCCATAATGGTAATTGAATAATCTGGTGCGAGAAACGATTCAGTAGCGCTACTTAGCACCCAGTCAAAAATTTCCTCGGGTGTGGAGTTTAAAATATTCTCTTTTTGCCTGACGTAGTTTTTTTCTGTAATGCTGGTCCATTTTTTTGTCGGCAACGTTTTTTTCAGATGAGGTTTAAACTCCTCGTAAAACCGGTCAACGCACTCCACCATATTGCGGCGCACTTCGGGCAGGTGTCCGTCTTTGAAAAATACGGTAATAATCAGCCCCAGCTTGACCGCCGGGCGACCGTCTTTATAGTTTACCGAGGCTTCCGGCAACCATTTTTCGATATAGTGCAGGTCAATGTCCTGAGATTCCATTTTTATTTCTCCTGTCCGTAGCGCCTGAATTACGGTTTTTGCCCCGGTTATGCCGCGCGCAACCAGATAAGTTGCCCGTGAGCGGTTTTATTTAAACACGCTGCCTTTGTCTTCCCGCTCCAGCAGCGACCAGGTGACATTAAACGCCTGCTCTTTACGATCTTTAAAGGGCGGCATTCTCTGTCCTTCACTGACATGGATATCGCGTAGCAGGCCATTTTTAATGGTCGCCCAGTGCCCGGCATGTGGTGCGGGTTCACCGGTATTACAGGTGATGCGGGTATCTTCTGGCGAAGGCGTTTCTTCCTGTTCACTCAGCAAATCGCTGGCGCTGTCAAAGCGTGCAAACCACTTCATTGACGATTGCTCATCAAAAACCAATGCATCATAACCGCAATAAAAATGCAGCCCCTTGTGACCGTCCTGGCGAACCGGACGGATGATTTGATTGACTTTTACCAGTTCAGGTGGAAATCCCTCGGTATTGACTTCACCCAGCGCAGGCGGCAATTCGCCCGTTTTCAGGATAATACCGTTGTTATAAGGAAGTACGGACATTTCCGGGCTGTTTATCAGACGTCTTCTGATGTTATCCACGCCCCCTAATTTATTAAGCCACGGTGTGCCGATAATATTATACCAGCAGGGACCTTTCAGGCCTTCTACAGCTTCGCCACCTTCCAGTGTGCCCAGGGAATCAACCATCACACCAGAAAACCTCTGGGCTAGATTATATTCATAAGGAAACATATTTTCACGGTCGTAGGGGAGTGCGAAGGAGAGACCGGCATAACCACTTTCCACAGAAAAAGTATTACATAACCATACTAACCAACCCTGAAAACGCGAAAGCCCATCCTTTCCTTTTAGTAGAGAAAAAGGGAGGGTGAGTTTAATTACTGAACGATCGTTTTCATTATGGTAAACCCGCATTCCCATTATGAGGATAGCGTAATCTGGGGCGAGAAATGCTTCGGTTGCACTATTCAAGGCCCAGGAAAAAATCTCTTCATGTGAAGACTCAAGGATGCCTTGTTTCTTTTTGTTGTAGTTGTTCTCAGTAATGCTGGTCCATCTTTTATTAACAACGGTTTTTTTTAAATGTTGTTTATGTTCTGCATAAAATCGATCAACACATTCCACCATTTTTTTGCGGACTTCTGGCAGGTGTCCATCTTTAAAAAACATGGTAATAATCAGCCCCAGTTTGACCGCCGGGCGACCGTCTTTATAGTTCACCGAGGCTTCCGGCAACCATTTCTCGATATAGTGCAGGTCAATGTCCTGAGATTCCATTTTCATTTCTCCTGTCCCTGGTGCCTGAATCACGGTCTTTGCCCCGGTTATGCTGCGGGCAACCAGAAAAGTTGCCCGTGAGTGGTTTATTTAAATACGCTGCCTTTGTCTTCCCGCTCAAGCAGCGACCAGGTGACATTAAACGCCTGCTCTTTACGGTCTTTAAAGGGCGGCATTCTCTGGCCTTCACTGACATGAATATCGCGCAGCAGGCCATTTTTGATGGTGGCCCAGTGCCCGGCATGCGGTGCGGGTTCACCGGTATTGCAGGTGATGCGGGTATCTTCTGGCGAAGGAGTCTTTTCCTGTTCACTCAGCAAATCACTGGCGCTGTCGAATCGTCTGTACCATTTCATTGTGGAGGTTTCGGTAAACTGATGGTCTTCATATTCTGACCAGAAATGCAGCGAGCGTGTTTTGTTAAACCTGATGGGCCTGATGATTTGGTTAATTTTCACCAGTTCAGGAGGTAGCCCCTCGGAGTTGATTTCACCCATCGCAGGCGGCAGCTCGCCAGTTTTCAGGATAATGCCGCTGTTGTAAGACAGCGTCGTAATTTCAGGCGTATGCTTTAGTTTCTGAGTAATCGCCTCCCTTCCTCCAAGTTTTTCAATCCAGTGATTACCAATAACGGTGTACCAACACGGACCTTTTAATCCGATCACGGCACCGGTGCCTTCAAGGGTTCCTATTGAGTCAACCATCGTGCCGGAGAAACGTTTGGCTAAGCTATACTCGTAAGGGAACATACTTTCACGCGAGTATGGTAGAATAAATGATAGTCCGGCATAACCGACCTCAACATTAAAAGTATTGCAAAGCCACATCAGCCATTGCTGATAAGCGTTGAGTCCGGTCTTATTGTGAATATAAGATAATGGAAGACATATTTTAATGACAGAACGATCTGTATCGTTATGAAATATTGGTTTTCCCATAATGAGAATACTGTAATCCGGTGCAGTAAAATCCGTTTCGGCGCTCCCTGCATACCATGAAAAAATCTCTTCTTTTGACGATTCAAGGATGCTTTGTTTCTTTTTATTGTAATTATTCTCAGTAATGCTGGTCCATCTCTTGTTAACGATGGTTTTTTTTAAGTGTTGGCTGTTTTCAGCATAAAACCGGTCCACGCATTCCACCATTTTTTTGCGGACTTCGGGCAGGTGTCCGTCTTTAAAAAACACGGTAATAATCAGCCCCAGTTTGACCGCCGGGCGACCGTCTTTATAGTTTACCGAGGCATCCGGCAACCATTTTTCGATATAGTGCAGGTCAATGCCCTGAGATTCCATTTTCATTTCTCCTGTCCGTAGCGCCTGAATCACGGTCTTTGCCCCGGCTGTGCTGTGTTACCTTTCGGGCAGCCTAACCGGCTGCCCGCGAGTCAGTTTTATTTAAAGACGCTGCCTTTGTCTTCCCGCTCCAGCAGTGACCAGGTGACGTTAAATTCCTGCTCTTTACGGTCTGTGAATGGCGGCATTCGCTGGCCTTCGCTGACATGGATATCGCGCAGCAGACCATTTTTGATAGTCGCCCAGTGCCCTGCATGTGGTGCGGGTTCACCGGTGTTGCAGGTGATACGGGTATCTTCTGGCGCTGTGCTACCTTCCTGCTCGCTCAGTAAATCGCTGGCGCTGTCAAAGCGTGCAAACCACTTTTTGGATGATTCTTTGTCAAAAACCAGTGCATCATACTCGCAATAAAAATGCAGCCCGTTGTGGCCGTCCTGGCGAACCGGACGGATGATTTGATTGACTTTTACCAGTTCAGGTGGAAACCCCTCGGTATTGACTTCACCCAGCGCAGGCGGCAATTCTCCAGTTTTCAGGATAATACCGTTATTATAGGGCAGGATAGATATTTCCGGGCTGGTTGTCAGGCTTCGCTTGATGTTATCAACACCACCCAGTTTATTAAGCCACGGTGTACCGATGATATTATACCAGCAGGGGCCTTTCAGGCCTTCTACAGCTTCGCCACCTTCTAACACACCCAATGAGTCAACCATTGTTCCGGAAAAACGCTGGGCTAACGCATATTCATAAGGGAACATACGTTCAAAGGCATAGGGCATAATAAAGGATAATCCTGCATAACCCGATTCGACGTTGAAGGTATTACATAGCCATAGCAGCCAATTTTGATACTGTAGCAGCCTGTCGTTTTCTTTTAGATAAGACAGGGGTAATTCAATTTTAATCACCGAGCGATCGCTGTCATTATGAAATATGCGACTCCCCACAGTAACTATGGAATAATCCGGTGCGAGAAAGGATTCAGTAGCACTGCTTAATACCCAGTCAAAAATCTCCTCGGGCGCGGAGTTTAAAATATCCTCTTTTTGCCTGGCGTAGTTTTTTTGCGTAATGCTGGTCCATTTTTTTGTCGGTAACGTTTTTTTCAGGTGAGGTTTAAACTCATCGTAAAACTTGTCAACACATTCCACCATTTTTTTGCGGACTTCGGGCAAATGTCCGTCTTTAAAAAACACGGTAATAATCAGCCCCAGCTTGACCGCCGGGCGACCGTCTTTATAGTTTACCGAGGCTTCCGGCAACCATTTTTCAATATAGCGTAAGTTGGTTTCCTGAGTGTCCATATTTATTCCTGTTTACTGCGCAGCGCCGATGGCGGTTGCGGTACCGGTACCAATGCTCAGGGCGGCAGCAAGATATCTCCATGCCGTCATCGCAAGCCGAATAATAAGTAAAAAAGCAGCAACAAGGGCTTCCGGTATTGCACACGTCACCACAAGCGCACCTATCCCTATACAAATAAGCACTACGCCTACCGCTTTCGCCAGGTCAAGCAGGATCTGCGCCCAGTCAACCTGGCGAAGCATTTCCAGCGTCATATCCGTCACGCGCTGAATCTCCTGCCAGGCTGCGCGTAACTGCTCGCTGGTCCATGAGGCGAATTGCTTGCCGGTTTCGCTGACCCAGACCCAGGCATCGCTTGCCTGCTGGTAGACCCACTCACCGCTGTCGTTAAGCCAGCCTGCTATTTTCTCAAGTTTATTCTGAACGTCGTTTGATAGTGCATTCCAGCCTTTGGCGACACCTTTTACCATGCCTTCGGTAAGATCGCCCACTAAGCCACCGCGCCATGTCCAGGGTTCAATTTTTGCCGGAACAGGGGCTGACGGTGGGCGGGGGAAGAAGACCGGCGGGAACAGAAACAGTGGCCAGTATTTCGCACCATTGGTCTTCCACGCTTTCATGGTGGCGTTAACCACCTGGTCAATCCACTGCTGCTCTTGCGGGCGGCAGTCATGGATTTCCAGGATGGTCATACGTTCTCTGTCTCTACCAACAATCAACATATAATCTCTGTACTGTCGCCAACCTAAAACATCCTCCGGAAACTTCACCTCAACCAGCCGCTCCAGATTGTCCACATGCATAACGCCTTCTGAGTCCGGCCCCGCCAGCCCCGGCCAGCGGTCGGTTTTGTCTTTCACAATAATAATATCCGGGCGGCGATAGATGCCTTTGCCCTTCTCCGGGAACGGGTTAAGCGTATGGCGACGACCGGGGCCTTCGGCGTCCCGCAGGCTGCTGCTGAGGTAGGGGCGCGGCGGCGTGGTGCGTATATCAAAGGGCACTTCGGCTTTGTACCACCAGCGGTAGTCATAATTCTTCTCATCAATACGAATAAGCCCGCTTAACATGAGCTGCTTCAGGCTCATCTGATACGTGCGCCCTTCGCGGCGAATTTCTGCCGACAGCTGAGGGAAACGCATCGCGTATTCCACCTTTATATGCAGATACTGGCGGTTTTGCGTGGTGGGCAAACTCGACTGCTTTTCCACCATTTCAACGCCGGTGGTAGTACAGTCCCATGCGTTATTATTTTTACCCAACACATTGTCTGGCACGTCCGGCGAGGACGTGATATCGGGGGCGTCCGGCAGTTCCATCATGACGATTTCTCCCTTAACTCGGTTTCCATTTGCAGCGGTTCATCGCCGTAAAACCACATCTCTTCTTCCGGCTGTGCTTTTTTACTCACAACGTGCAGTTCCACGTCTTCTGGCGCACGGGTGTACACAGGCAGGGTTTTGCCTTCCTGGTCGGTATAGCCGCTTATCGTACGCCCGGACGCCGTCGTCAGGCGCCACGGCGTGTTGATGAGCAGGTTGCCGTTTTTATCCATCAACTGATAGAGCGCGGAATAACCATACGCGCCGCCGAGTACCGGCATAGTGACCGGCTCAGAAGCCTGCGCCAGGCGGGCATAATGCCCGGCGCGGGTGCGGTAATCGCCCTGGGTGCCATGCTCAATCTGGTAAGCGTTCAGCGTGATGTAGCTGCCACCCGCATTCAGCGTGATGCGCTTTTTCGCGGTGATATGGATTTCATCTTCCGTGCTGACAATGTTAATCCCTTTGCGCGCCAGCAGTTCGATGGTGTCGTTCTGTGCCTGAATACTGACCGGCCCCTGGTTGGCAATGAGTTTTATGCCAAGTTTGCGCACAAACACCCCAAGCTGCGCCCCAATCCCCATAAACAGTTTTTTCACCACGCTGATATCGGCATTATTGCCTGCGCTGACGGTCAGGTTTTGTTTTGCCGAGACCTGGAGGTGCTCACCGCTTGTCAGCGCCACGCCGTCTGGTGCGCTCAGGTGCAGCACGCGGGCCTGCATATCCCGGATTTGTTTATCCAGCAGGTTAATCTGTGCCTGTAGCTCTGCGGTACAAGCCTGTGAGGCCTGTGCGTCGTCAGAGATAGCCTGCATTTCGTTTTGCGCCGCCTCTAACCGGCCGATGGCGGGCGCCATTTCCAGCGCCTGGCCCTGGGCTTTTGTTTGCTCATCGGCGGTGATAAAAATACCTTTACCCGCGCGAATGGCTCCCCAGCCATCGGTCCTGAGTTCAAAACCGCTGCCGCGCGGGTCCCGGTTCTGGTCAACCAGATACCCCATGTTGAGCTGAGATTTGCCGCTGTTATCCGTTGATATTTTTACGGATTCCTTCCCGCGGTTATCGTCCAGGCGAATTTTATTGTTGGCAGATGTGCGCAATACGTTGCGTTTGTAGTTGGCAATCGTAACCAGATCCGGGTGTGCAGAGTCGTGAAGCACACCGGCGATATAAGGCCGGTCCGGGTTGCCGTCTTCAAACGCAATCGCCACTTCAGTGCCTGCCAGCAGCGGCAGATGCAGGCCATAGGTGTCACCGGCATAAGGCCGTGCCTGGCGCACCCACAGGCTCTCCTCCCCGGTGCGCCAGCGGGCACGGTCAAACAGCATGTTGACTTTATAACGCCCATCTTTGTCGATATGGGCGTAAATGTCGTTTTCCTGGCTGCTGGTGACGCGTGCGGGCAGCGTACCTGCCATAACCGGACGTGGTTTGAGCGGCGGGCGCCAGGTGCGCTGCCCGGTGGCGGGAATGGCGCTAAATGCTGTTTCCAGGCTGCGGTCACGGCGTGCACTACAGCGCAGGCCGGTAATCACTAACGGCTGGCTAAAAGCCGTGTCTGTGTTGCTACCGCTTATGTGCACTCGCGCGCCTGCGCTGAGCGTGGCAGCGTTGCACACGCCGGTAAGGATAGTCTGGTCGTTTAAATAACGTTCGTGGTGCAGGCGGGCATAAAAAAGACCAGTTTCTGGCTCCGGCTGTGGGGCCTGCCCCTGTGTGAGGAAGTTATCCGCAAAATGATAAGCCTCTCCGTATGTGGTGGTCTCGTCACTGCGCCCGGCGGCCTGGGCATCCATATCGGCCGCGGCATCGCGGTAGTTGTAATCGCGGGTGAAGACGGATTTCTCCACCACGTTGTGGCGGCTCTGTAGGCTCCAGGCTGATTCACCGCCACCGTCATGCATCCCGGAGGGCGCTACCGCCGGTAGCGTGATTTCAGGGGTATAACCGTGCGGGGCATCATAAAACTCCACCACATCAATATTGAGGCGCGTATCGGTTGTGAAGCGAAACCAGACTCCGATCTCAGCCAGTAAGCGGCTGATAAAACCTAAATCCGTCTCGCCTGGCTGGAAAACCTGCTCGCGGCGCGGGTACTCATGCGCAAGGTTGAATAAAAAGTCCTGACCGCGCATACCGTGACGCTCACGCAGGATCTTTTCGACTATCTGCGGTACCGACATATCCTGATAAATAGCGTACTGGCGGCTGTGTTTGAGTAGCGCCAGACGTGGCTGCAATGTTAGCTGATAGCGGGTTTCATCACGCGAGGTCGATAACCGCCTGAATGCCGTCACTACACCCTGAATGGTGCGCACCGGCTGCTGCACGGCAACACCAAACGCCTGCGCAACCCTGGTATGCAGCACCAGCCTGGCAGGTTTCAGCAGCATGTGCTGCGCACTGAGGCCGTGGTCCGTGGATGTGAACTCAATGTTCCAGTGGAAAGGGCGACTCAGATGCTCATGACCCGTAAAAGAAACGACATCAAGCGCAGACAGGCAGTTTTGTACCGACAGCTGATGATGGCTGTGGCTGAAAATCAGAGGTATGGCGGTATCCGTCACAACTGACCTCCTTGTCAGATTACGAACGGGAATGGGGTGATTTTGTCTGTGCCCTGCGGCGAGCCAGCCACTTTTGTTGTAGAGGCTGTTTCACAGCAGTGGTCCGGCAGCAGTACGTCCTGAACAGCAATAAAATCGGTCAAACACAGGTGAAATATTCGCAAGGGTGACTACTTCACCGCTGCATATTAACGTGTTCCGGTTTGGCTTAAAAGACTTTGTTTTCTGGTAGTTAGAGGTTGCTGTTACGAAATGTTTTGCCGCGCAGGCTTAGAGTTTGATTGTTGGGGTTGGTTGGTGGAGCAAGGGATAAGGGTGTTCGACTATCTCTGGTCGATACCTGTCTCTGTCAGAAAAACGGGAATGCACGTGTAGGGCACGATGTGACGCTAATTACGTCCTGCAACGTCACATCCCTGGCCCAGGCCTGCCATCTTCCCCTCCCGGTTGCAGCGCCCTGCCGCCTGAGCAATGGCATCCAGTCCGGCCATAGCGCGAAACACACAGGGGAAGTCCAAATCGACACCGGCTTCCACGAGCTGTGTGCTGACAACCCGCAGCGGGCGAGTACTGCCATTGCGGCGAGCGGCGAGGCGCTGACGTATTTCACTAATGATGTGGCTGCGGTGGCTGGCGCACATGCTGGCGGAAAGGTGCAGGGTGTTGTCATCGTTGGGTAGCAGGGAACATAACTCACGGGCGTGGCGGCGGGTATTTACAATACACAGCACACAGGTTTGTGCGGCGAGTTTGTGGGCGACGTCTTCCCAGCTTTGGGACTCACGAGCAAAGGTGATTTCCACTCGCTTAAGGTGCGTGGAAAGCTCCGCCGGGTTTGGGATGATTTCGCGTACATGGCGCAACTCCTCCATTTCTTCTCTGTTCAGTGGGTCGTGTATTGCCTCAAGTACAGGTTGAGTCGCGGTGCATAACAGCCAGGTTACGCCGAAGGTTTCGCTAAGCTGATTCATCACGCGCACAATTGGCTGGTGA
The DNA here is from genome assembly GCA_966185765.1 of uncultured Enterobacteriaceae bacterium. Taxonomy (GTDB): domain Bacteria; phylum Pseudomonadota; class Gammaproteobacteria; order Enterobacterales; family Enterobacteriaceae; genus CBIFVZ01. The sequence goes on from CBIFVZ010000006.1 coordinate 42,621, forward strand.
AAGTCACGCGGTAGCTGCTGGGCTTCGTCGAGAATGATGATGCTGTCGGTCAAATTATGCAGCTTACGGCAGCGGCCGGGGCGTGAAGCATGCAGTGATTCAAATAGCTGTACGTTGGTCGTAACTATCAGTGGCGCGTCCCAGTTTTCAGCCGCCAGTTTGCGCACACTGTCATTGTCACGATCGTTATCAGGTTGACCCTCACGTTTTTCGATGTACGGATCGTCAATATTGCTGTGGTGCTCCACCACCGCGTCCTTGCCCAGTACTGAGCGAAACACGCTGGCGGTTTGCTCAATGATGCTGGTAAACGGGATGGCATAAATGATGCGTCGTTTATTGTGCAGGCGAGCATGTTCAAGTGCAAAGCCGAGACTCGCCAGCGTTTTGCCGCCGCCAGTGGGTACGGTCAGGCTGTACATGCCAGGCGTGCCGCTGGCAGCAATTATTGTCTGGTTCAGCACATCGCGACGGATGCCCTGAAGCGGCGTATTTTCAGCGTGCTGTGTAAGCTGATCCATGTAAGCCAGGTAACGCTGCCTGAGCGTTTCCAGCGAAGGATAGCCACTGTGCGCAACCTGCCTTGTTTAGAAAAAATCTTAATTTATTCAATGTGATGAAGAATGCCTTGCTCAGGCCTGACGTGCCTGTGAGCGAGGGGGAATCGTGGCCTTGCTGGCGTGACGGCTTCCAGAACTTTAGTAACAGAGGCCTTCCCCGTTTCTGTCATTATTCAATTAGATTTCCTACTGTTTTGCTGCCTGATGTGCTGCAGGATCGTTGGGGTGATACTCCTTTTTGAGTAAATATTTTTGTTATTATGATGGATTATTTTTGGTACTTTTTAGTAAACAAACAAGGTATATTCATTAGTGTTAGTCAAAAAATGCCCTGTTTTTTTCAGGGTTTACTACGGTATGTGAGACAGATGTGACTGTTTTTTGTGATCTTCCTCATAAAGCAGTGATATATTTTCTGCAAGTTTCATTGTCTGGAAAAGTAAAATTTTAACCTCATGATAAGCCAGCAGAAATTTATTTTATGCCGTTGCTCCAAATGAATATTATTAGCTTGTTATTTCAGATTGTTAAGCTAAATTTCTGAATATTGCGTGTCGCTGTCCAGAATGGCGACGTATCTTTCTGCTCGCGGAGTGTTCCGTGGTGAGGTCATTATGAAAAAGAATGTGTGGCTGAGTGGCTGTGGATTTGCGTTAGTGCTTCTCTCTTCGGCGGCACAGGCCGTCACCAGCAGCGGTACTATTGGTGCGACGTTAACGCTTACCAATGGTTGCCTGATAAACGGCTCTCCTGCCCAGAGCGGGATTAACTTTGGTACCCTGAACTTTGGTACCCATCCGGGTACGTTCTCAACTATTACTACACAGCTGACCGGGGCAAGCAGCGGTAACACCTTTACCGTGCAGTGTACCACCGGCGCGCCTTTTACTGTCCAGGTGACCGGCAGTACTAACGCCGCACCAACCACCGTGGTGGGCACGCCCGGCACGCCTGGTCGTTATCTGGTGAACACCGGGGATGCTACTCAGGGCGTGGCCTACAGTATTTTCAGCGACAGCGCCTTTAACAACCAGATTACCAACAATACCACCATCCCGGCGGCCTCCACCACCGGCGGCATCAGTAGCTATACCATTTATGGTCGAATTCAGGGCGGCGGCAACAGCGTGAATGTGGTGCCGGGCACCTATACCGATACGATTAACGTCAGCGTGAACTACTGAGTACGTGATGACGCTCAGGCAGCCTGCGCGCTGCCGGGATAAAGCTGTGGGCAAAAAATACACTGCGTGGTGGCTCGGGTTGTTGGTATGTACGCCAGCAACCCATGCCATTACCACGCAGTCTTTTCAGGTCAGTGCCAGCATTGTGGCGGGCTGCCAGGTCAGTAGCGGCAGCGGCGGTGTGTACGGCACGCTCAATTTCGGCTCTTATTCTGGCACCTCAAGCGCGGCCGCGCAGGCGGCTTTCACGCCCAATGGTGCGTTGTCGATTGCCTGCACGCCCGGTGTGGCACTGAGTATGAGCATCGACGGTGGGCAACACTACACCACACAGCGCCGACTGGTGCGCAGCGGCGGTACTGACGCTGTGCCTTATCGCCTGTACAGCAACAGCAACCTGAGTGCTGCCAGCGAAATCGGCGTGAACCAGAACGTCAGCGTCAGTTACAGCAACAGCAATAATATAACGCTGCCCATTTATGGCGTGGCGCAGCTGACCGGCTTTAGTCCGGCTGGCACCTATACCGATCAACTTTCTGTGACCTTGTCATGGTAATTAAGGGAGAAGGGGAATGTCAGGCACAATGTATGTGGCCCGTGCGTGTGCGCTCACGGTGCTGTTGGCCTGCGCAACGGCGCAGGCGGCCAGTAATTTGCTTATCTGGCCTATCGACCCCATCCTCGCCCACGATGAGCAGGCGACCCAGCTGTGGATAGAAAACCAGGGTAAGGAGCCTGCGACCATGCAGGTACGCGTTGTGCGCTGGCGTCAGGAGCAAGGTGTTGAGCGCTACAGCGCCCAGCAAGACGTGGTGGCAAGTCCGCCTATCGTACGCGTTAACCAGGGTAGCAAACAGTTAGTGCGCCTGATTCGCCAGGCGCCCACCCCCGCAGGCCAGGAGTGGGCCTACCGTGTAGTCGTCGATGAAATTCCCCAGCCGCAAGCTGACGGCAAACAGCAAATGGGTATTCGTTTGCAGATGCGCTATTCCATTCCTCTTTTTACCTACGGGCAGGGTATCCCCACCAGACGTAACGGCGAAAGCCATGTGGATACTGATCCGAACAAACTGGCCTGGCGCATCATCAACGAGCAGGGCCGCCCGTTGTTGCAGGTCAGTAACCGTGGCGATGTGCACGTCAGGCTCAGCAAGGTACAGCTTGGCGGGCGTACTATTGCCGATGGGTTATTAGGTTATGTGCTGCCTGGCAGCGAGCGTAGCTGGGAGTTACCGGCTTTCGCTGCGACGGCGTCCCGGCTCACCGCTTCAATTAACGCACCAGTTGATATATGGCAATCTGCGCCATCCCGCTAGGCCGGTGTCGTGCGCTCGTGCTGGTCTTGTTTGCCGCCTCGCGCTGTGTCAGCGCACAATCTCAGGATGATGCGCTACCGCCGCCCCCCGATGTGCGCCAGATTAACGCGAATGCCACTTACCATCTGGCACTGGTGGTTAACCAGGCCGATAACGGTGTAGTGGCTGCGGTGAGCCGCCGTGAGGGGCGCTTTTACCTGGCCTCTGCTGATTTGCAGCGAGCCGGTATTCCGCCAGATAAGATCCCCGCCGGGGAGGTTGATCCTGACGCCGTCCCGGGCATGAAAAGCGAATACGACAGCGCGGGGCAGCGCCTGCTGGTGACGGTGCCGGACAGCTGGTTGCCCAGGCGCGATGTGGCAATGGGTAGAGGCACTCAGCGCTTCAAGGCCGTGAGCGGCAGTGGCGCGTTGTTTAACTATGACCTGTATACCAGCCATGTGCAGCAAGGCAGTACCCAGCTTTCAGCCTGGCATGAAGTGCGTTTTTTTAATCCCCAGGGGTCGTTTAACTCCACCGGTACGCTCGGAAAAAGCTACGGCGGTGATGGCTTTAACAACGGCTATCGCCGCTACGACACCTGGTTTAACGGCCAGAATGACGACAGCGCGCTGAGCTGGTCGGTCGGGGATATTATCAGCGATGCCCTGAGCTGGAGCAGCAGTGTGCGCATGGGCGGCGTGAGCATTGGTCGCGACTTTTCGCTGCGCCCGGATTTGGTGACTTATCCGCTGCCTGCGTTCTCTGGCGAAGCGGCGGTGCCGTCTACGGTAGATGTCTTCATTAACGGTTATCGCAACGGTTCAACGCAGTTACAGCCAGGTCCTTTTACGCTCACTAATCTGCCTTACGTGAATGGCGCGGGTGAGGCTGTGCTGGTCACGACCGACGCGCTGGGGCGCCAGGTTTCTACCACGCTGCCGTTTTATGTGGCAAGTGACCTGCTGCGTCCGGGGATGAGTGATTATTCGTTTTCGGCCGGGGCATTGCGGCGTAATTATGGGCTGAAAAACTTTGACTACGGCCAGGCGGCGGCAAGCGGTAGCTGGCGCTACGGGGTGAACGATGCCTGGACGGTTGAAAGCCACGCCGAGGCGGCAGAATCACTGGCGCTGGGCGGCCTGGGATCGTTGGTTAAACTGGGGCGCTGGGGCGTGGTCAACGGCGCCTGGAGCTACAGCCAGATGCGAGGCGACAGCGGCCAGCAGATTAACTGGGGTTATCAGTACAACGGTAGTCTGTTCACCCTGGCCACACAGCAGACTCGCCGCCAGCGCGGCTTTGGTAATCTTGCGCTGTATGACATTCCTACCCGCTATGACAGCAACAACGTACCCATTTCCACACTAAGCCGCGATACCTCGCAGTATTCGGTGTCACTCAACATGGGCAATTATGGCAACATAGGCGCGGCGTGGATTGATGTGCAGGGATTTGATGACTCCCGTACCCGACTGTTGAACCTTTCCTGGAGTAAAACGCTGTGGGGCAACACCAGTCTGTACGTGGCGGCGGGTCGTGATATGGAAGCAGGGGGCTGGAGCACCGCGATGACGTTGCAGGTGCCGCTTGGTCCGCGTGATAACACGGCCCTCAGTGTTGAGCACTACCCTGACTCCGGCAGCACTCAGCGCGTGAACTACAGCCACGCTATGCCGAGCGACGGCGGTTTTGGCTGGGATATGGCCTGGGCACGCCAGCAGCGCAATGATGATTATCTGCAGGGTACGCTAAGCTGGCGCAACAACCACGTTGAGCTGCAGGGCGGTGTTTACGGGCAGTCCGGTGAATACACCCAGTGGGGCGATATGTCCGGGGCGCTGGTATGGATGGACAATAAAGTCTTTGCCGCAAATCAGATTAACGATGCCTTTGTGGTGGTCAGTACCGAAGGTGAGCCGGATGTGACCGTTAACTACGAAAATCAGCCCATTGGTGAAACCGACGCTGACGGCTACATGCTGGTCAGCAGCGTGACCTCAGCCTACGCTGGTTTATACAGCATTGAAACGCTGAACCTGCCTGCGGATGTCAGCATCCGCAATACCGAGCGGCGCGTTGCGTTGCAGCGGCGCAGCGGTTATCTGCTGAAATTCCCGATTGAGCACCAGAACGTGGCGAACGTGATTTTGCATGACAGTACGGGACAGGCCGTGCCGGTTTCAAGCCGGGTGCGGGGCACATCAGGCACAGACACCCTTGTGGGCTATGACGGGCTGGCCTATCTGGAAGGCCTGAAGCGTGATACCACGCTGACTGTCACCGCGCCAGATGGTCGCCGTTGCCAGGTAGAGTTGCATGCCGATCGTAAAAACAGCGGCAGGCTTGAGACCTACGGACCGCTTATCTGCCGTTGGCAGGAGACACCATGAGACGTCTATTTTTATTGCTGCTGCTGTGGGGCTTAAGTGGTGGAGTAAAGGCTGCCTGTACGGCGGCGCTCGGGAGCAGCGCCACGTTTGGTACGGTGACATCGTTTGCGGTTAACAGCACGGCACAGAACGTGAATACATCGCTGACGCTCACCTGTGACACCATATTGAACCTGCTGACGGTGGGAGATACGGTCACGTTGACCTACCTTGGCGCGGCCCCCGCTTCCGGCACCCGCGCCGGGATGCAGCGTACCGGTAATACCACGGACACAATACCGGTAATGCTGTGTACTGTTGATGGGTGCAGCAGTGAGATTGCGAACAATAGCGGGACCTATACCTGGAGTGGCAGTACGCTTTTGAATTTGCTCGGTAACAAAACCTATACGCTGCCGCTTTATTTTCGCACCGTGCCGGGTCAGTCGGTAGCTGCCGGGACTTATCAGACGGCACTGACGCTGCGTTTTAACTGGAGTGTGTGTTCGGTGGGGGTGGCGGTATGTGTGATAGCTCAGACCGGGAACACGACATTCACCCTTAACGTGACCATAACCGTCACCAACGACTGTTCGGCGATGAGTACACCGGATGTAAGTTTTGGCAGCCAGCCGCTGGTGGGGAATTTCCCCACTATCAGCCAGACCATCGCGCTGACCTGTACCAAAGGCAGCATTTATACCGTAGGTATCAGCAATGGTAATTACGCCAACGGTAGCGTGCGCAATATGGCAAGCGGCAATAACCGCATGAGTTATGAAATTTATAAAGGCACGACGGCGAACCGTTGGGGAGTCAGCGGCACTGAGCGCTGGGCCAGTACCGACTCTACGTCTGTCAGTACTGACGGGTTATTACGTTCGTATAACTATACCGCCAAAGTGCTGACCGGGCAGACCACACCGCCTGCAGGTAATTACTCAGATACGCTGGTGGTGGACGTCGCGTTTTAATTTTTTTGCCCTGGAGAAGGGCAGGAGTGCACCAACAGCGCGTTATGGATAGTCGCAAAATAAGGGAGCTGCATTCGATAATTTTATTGATATCTTCTGGCGAAACCATCATGAACAATGATTTCAGAAAGCTGGATCTAAACCTGCTTAAGGCGTTGGATGCCCTGATTGACGAGGGCAGCGTGACCCGCGCGGCGCGGCGTTTATCGCTCACACAGCCTGCGGTGAGTGGCATGCTTACCAGACTACGTGATTATTTTGACGATCCGCTGTTTGTCCGCGCCCAGCGCGGTGTGGTGCCCACCTTGCGCGCACAGCAACTGGCGGCACCGATAAAGCAAATTCTTTGGGATGTTGCCACGCTGCTGCGCCCGGCAAGTTTTGTTGCGCAGGAGGCACAGCTCACTTTTAGCGTGGCGGCAACAGACTACGCGCTGCGGGCCGCCGTGGTGCCGTTAATGGCTGAACTCAGGCGTCAGGCACCAGGTATTCGTGTGGCGGTGCTGGCGCCAGAGCCGCACCGGCTGGCGCGTCAGCTTGAACGTGGGGATGTTGATTTAGCGTTGGTGACACCACAGACTGCGCCAGAGGAATTACATGGACGGGCGCTGTATCAGGAACAGTACGTCTGTGCTATGCGCGCCGATCACCCGGCAGCGCAGCATACGACGATATCGCTGGAGACGTTTTGTGCACTGGAGCACATTCTGGTGTCTGACAGTGGGAGCTTTATGGGCGTGACCGACGAGGCGTTGTCGGCTATTGGCCGCGAACGTCGGGTGGGCATGGCGGTAAACAGCTTTCTGGTATTGCCAGAAGTGCTACTGGCAACGGATATGATTGCCGTTGTACCGCACCGTCTGGTGGCGGGCAATGCGCAGCTTGCGGTCATGCAGACACCGCTGCCAGTGCCGGGTTTTACCAAAAGCATGGCCTGGCATGAGCGTACCCACCGTGACGCGGCCCAGCAGTGGATTCGGGCGCTGTTACTGGATATCTGCCAGTCAGGTGAGAGCGGCCTGGCGCAGGTGAGGCCTGCGTGAGCGAGGGATGCTGATTATTGAGGGTACTCAAATGATAAGCCCGCGCTGGCGGGCTTATTAATCTCAGAGCAGTCGGATTAGCGGATAAGGCTGCCGATGGTGTCGATAACGACGGGAATCAGGGATAACAGTTGGGTGATAATGACGGCGCTAACCGCCCATAATAAAAGCTGGATTCGGCTATTACCGGAATTTTTTTGTCTGTCGTCACAGGTCTCTATGACCGACAGCCTGGTTTTAACCGTCAACACGCTTTGTTTATGTGTGTTTACTTCCTGAGACATACCCTCGCCTCCGCTATTGCCTTTCCAGACCCGCGACAGCGGTGTCATCTGGAACTCATCCTTTAATAAATCACAGACTACCCCTGCTGTAGTAAGTTGTCACGACGAGTTAATACCTATCATTGTGATAGCTAACCCTTTCCCCTTCATCCCCTGAGCAATATTTGTGATCGGGAGCCGCGCTTGACGGCTCGGACCGTTCACAAGGCACAGCGTAGCGGTTGCCCTGGAGCACTGTGGATAAAGATCAATAAAATAAAGAAGAGTCGTTATTTGACGCGGTGGTGGGGCGTATACAGGGTGCGCCTGTACGGGTATGGCGCACGGGGCAATCGAGGCGTCACGCACCAGGACTGGCTTGAGCAGAGGAGGTAGCCAACACGCAACACAGCTTTTTGACCGCGCTATACGTTATTGGCTGATACTCAGAATGGTGCGGATATTACGAGCGCTGGTGGCGATAATATCAATGGCACCGGTACGCAGCGCCCCCATAATTGCCAGGGCTTTTGTGCTTTCTGACGCAATGGCAATTACGCACGGGATCTGCTGAAGCTCTTCAATACTCAGGCCAATTACGCGGTCATCCATGACGGTATTCACATGTTTGCCCTGAGCATTAAAAAAGTCGTAACCGGCAATATCGCCAATGACGCCCTGATTGAGGCTGGCGTCATTGATTTCCTGCGGCGTGAACCAGCCAAGCTTCACCATGTAGCTGTCTTCGTTCATATCGCCAATGCCTACCAGCGCAACATCGGCCTTGCGCGCACGATCCAGCGTGTCTTTCACCGTGCTGTTGCGTAACAGCGCGGTTTTCAGTTCCGGGTTATCAACATAAGCCGGGGCGTACAGTGACTCGCTGCTGCCGCCGAATTTTTTTGCCAGCAGTCGGCTAATATGGTCGGCATTAATGGCATCGCCCGGGCGGTGCGTGCCGCCAATACCGCAGATAAAACGGCAGTCTTTGGGGTGTACTGTACTGGTGTATTCGGCAACTGCGGCAACGTTACGTCCCTGGCCGACGGCGACCGTCATGCTGTCGCGAAGCGTGCTGGCAAGATGGGTAGACACCAGTGCAGCCACCTGGCGGCGTTGCTCGTCTTCGTCGTTATGGTCCAGTGCAATCAACGCACGACTGATCGGGAAACGCTCGCGTAGCTGCTTTTCCAGCTGGGTGCTGAACACCGGATGGTAACGGACGTTGATTTCAACAATGCCTTCTTCCTTCGCCCGCTTGAGCAGTCGGCCCACTTTAATGCGCGAGAAGCCAAAACGGTTGGCTATCTCTTCCTGCGTGACCTCATCGCAGTAGTAAGCGATAGCGATTTCCGTCAGTAGTTCGTAATCCTTTGAATTGCCGGATTTGTACATACGTTGCGCATCTCCACGGATTATAAATTATCAGGGCGTGAACATTTGATAGTCGAGTATATCAGAATCCCGCCCTCGTGCGCCGTGAGAGTACCGGGAGAGGTCAGCACCTGCCTTAGCTCAGAAGTTCGTGTGCTTCGTCCAGTACCGCCTGTAGTGCTGCGGGCTGATGGGCAAAACGCCCCAGAAAGAGGCCGTCAACATCCGGCCACAGCCGGGTGAGTAAACCCGGTCCGGCACTGCCACCGTAAATGACCCGATGTTTACCCATTGTGCGCACGCTCAGGTATTCACGCAGTCCCGCACAGACCTGGCGCACATAGTCGTCCGGGGCTGGTTGTGGTGCGCCAATGGCCCATTGTGGCTCCCAGGCAAAAATCACGTCGCCTGCTATCTCCTGGCTATTATCAAGCACTGTGCTTGCCTGGCCGATGGCAAGGCGAGTGGCCTCAGCGGCACTCACCTGATGGGGTTCGCCAATGCACACCACCGGCGTGAGCCGGTGTTTCAGCGCGATGCGCACCTTGCGGGCAATCAGGTCATCGGTTTCACCGAAATGGCGGCGGCGCTCGGCGTGACCGATTTCAGCATAGCCACAGCCCATTTCCGCCAGCATGGCTGCGCTGGTTTCACCAGTCCAGGCACCGGGTGGCTCTGGGCTGATATTTTGTGCGCCAACTTCCATTACGCTGCCTGCAAACGCCCGTAATGCGGTATCTATTGCAGGCGAGGACGGGAAGGTAAACAGCGCCAGTTCATCGGGTTTGTGGGTAAGCGGATGCGGGTGCAGGATATCTGCCACCTCGCGGCACCACGCTGCGGTTTGCTGCCAGCCAAAATACATCTTCAGGCTGATACCGAGCGTCATTCTTACGGACATACCGCGTCTCCTTTTGCGCTGATTTTACGCGGCGCCAGGCAGTCGCCCACGGCATTGATAATCAACGCCATTGAGATAGCCCCTGCGTCAGGCGTGCCTTTACTGCGCTCGGCAAGTGGGCGGGCGCGGCCAATTTTTGGCACCATGTTGGCGGTATCCCTGGCGCACTGCCCGGCGACGCGCGCGGCGTGTTGCCAGGCATCAGGCAATGAGCGGCCCTGTTCGACCTGCTCGCGCAGCGCTGCGCTAAACGGCGACAGCACATCGACCAGGGTTTTATCACCGGGCTTTGCTTTACCAAAGTGCATCACGCCGTGGCACGCTTGTTCTACGGCGCGGGCAACAGTTTGTGCGTCCGGTTTGTCGTGGTTGCCAATGACGGTGCCAAGCGTGTTTAAAATGACGCCCCAGATGGCGCCGGAGGTGCCGCCTGCCTGGTCGGCCCACGCGTCGGCCACCTGTTGTAACAGCGAACCGGCCCCTGCGCCGCGTGCCAGCACGCGCTGCGCCTCGCTCTGTGCGGCGCGCACCCCGCGCTCCATACCAATACCGTGATCGCCATCTCCCGCAACCGCATCAATACGGCCCAGTTCATCGACGTTATCAATCACCACTGCGGCAAGGCGTGTCACTATCTGTGTCACGTGTGCGGCGGCTTGCTGTGAGGCCGCACTCGCCTGCGCCAGCGGAGCGTCTTCATGGATTTGCGTCTGTATGGCAGGTAGCGGCGTTTCATTAAAGCGCGATCCTTTACGAAACGCGGCGCTGTAAGCGGGAGCCTGCCACAGGCTTTCCAGCTCATCGTTAAGCCAGAACAGCGTGAGCGACAGGCCCGCCATATCGAAGCTGGTAACAAACTCGCCTACCTGGGCGTCAACCACCTCCACGCCGTGCCGGGCGAGTTCGCGGCGTACGTTATCCCACAGTACAAATAGCTCTTCATATTTAACGCTGCCAAGACCGTTGAGAATAGCCCCGACGCGCGCGCCCTGCGGTTGTTTTACCGCCGTGGGAATATCGCGCAGCAACTGCTCTACCAGTTGCCTGGCAAGCTCGCCTGCCTGAGGCAGGGGGCGGTCTTCAATGCCCGGTTCACCGTGGATACCCATGCCAAAAGCCATTTGTCCCGCTGGCACGCTGAACAACGGCTGCTCTGCGCCCGGCAGCCGGCAGCCGGAAAAAGCGACACCCAGGGTGCGCGTGCGCTGGTTGGCACGCTTTGCAACAGCCAGCACTTGCTCCAGCGTATCACCGCGCTCGGCTGCTGCTGCCGCTGCTTTGAATACCACCAGATCACCGGCTACGCCACGGCGCTTTTCAGCCTCGTTTTGTGCGGCACTGGTGATGTCATCGGTAATAGCGATGAGTTCACAGGGAATGCCCTCGGCAAGCAGGCGCTCGCGGGCGAGGCCGAAGTGCAGCACGTCGCCCGCGTAGTTACCAAATGCCAGCAGCACACCTGCGCCGTTATTTGCCGCGCGTGCGACAGAGCAAATCTGCTGAGACGAGGGCGAGGCAAACAGGTTGCCCATCGCCGCGCCATGCGCAAGTCCCTGACCGACCAGTCCGGCAAAAGCCGGGTAATGGCCACTGCCTCCACCTACTACCACGGCCACCGAGCCAGGTTTGCTGCAGGTGCTACGTACCACGCCGCCGGGTACCTGGCGCACAATTGACGCGTTGGCGTTGACGAAGCCGGACACCATTTCTTTTGCGAAGTCGGAAGGATTATTAAAAAGCCATGTCATCGTGCCTGTCTCCTGCCTGAAGTGTTGTCACGGGTACTGGCGCTTAAGCGCGGCATCCGGTGAGTAAAAAATAGGTTGCTTTGCAAATGTACATTAGTTGCTCATAAGATTTGAGCATATGAACATCATTTGAAACTGTGATCGCTCTCAAGAATGCTATTTACGCACGTTTAATGCGGGAATACGCCGTTTTTTCGCGTAATGCTGTACGTTTTTATTGTTCATATGAAATTATATTGAACTAATGTTTGATTGAGGGTAGTTTTTGTTCATCAGGCGGATTGCTCATTTGTTTCGTGTTAAAGCAAATGCTCCGTTTTTCAGGGCTGGCCGACGACGGTGAGGTAATAAAAATGTTAACTATTGCAATAGGCGCTGACGACGCCGCTACCGAGATGAAAAACACGGTGAAATCGTATCTGCAATCGCGTGGTATTGAGGTGGTGGACTACAGTCACGATGTGGTGGGTAACGAGCAAATCTATCCTGACATCGCTTTTAACCTGGCGAGCGCGATTGGGGAGGGGAAATACGAGCGCGGTATTTTGTTATGCGGCACAGGTATAGGGATGGCGATAGTGGCAAACAAAGTGCCTGGCGTTCGTGCCGCACAGTGTCACGACGTTTATTCCGCCGAGCGGGCACGCAAAAGTAATAACGCGCAGATAATGACAATGGGCGCGCGGGTAATTGGCCCGGAACTGGCAAAGACGCTGGTAGAGGCCTGGTTAAACGCGGAATTTGAAGCCGGGCGATCCGGGCCAAAAGTGGAGCGTATTGGGTATTACGACGCACTGAACCGTCACGCCTGAATCGTAACACTATCGCTAACCTGGCGCACTGCGGGTCGTGCAAGGGAAATGGTTTTAGTTTCCTGACCGGGCTTACTGGTGCGCTGATTGCCAGTTTGTAAACGCCCCGGCACAGACTGAACGCATCCTGCGGGAGCGGCACACGGCAGGACAAACGGCGAGCCAGACATTATTCACCGGCGTGTCTGTAGCGGCACGCATCAGGAGGCACCTCATGCAACATAAGCTGGTAGTGGGAGTCAATACGGCCATGTTCGACGGTGTGGAACCAGATGTTGCGTTTCGTACGGTACGTGATGCCGGATTTAGCTTTATCGAGCTTGCCTGTAACCAGGGCTACGTGGGGCGACTCGACCCGTCGCTGTTTGGCAAGGCTAACGCTGCGCGCATACGTGCGTTACTGGCAAAATATGGGCTACAAACCCAGGCGCTGGGCTGCACCATGAATCTGGCTGAACCAGGTGCAGTGGAGGCATTTTGCCAGCGTATCGACTTTGCTCGCCGGATAGGGGCGACGTATCTTAACGCCTGTATTGGTAAACGCAGCGACCGTGAGGTACTTATCGCTACACTGAAACAACTTGCGCCCATTGCTGCTGATAATGGCTGCGTGATTTGCATAGAAAATGGCGGCGATCCGAATTACGACGTGTTTGCCGTGGCAGAAGAAGGGGTTGCGCTGCTGGAGGCGGTAAATAACCCTGCGGTGGCGTTCAACGTGGATGCCGGTAACACCGTGTCGCTGCGCCCGGAGCGTGATGCCATTAATGAAGCTCTCCATATGTTGCCCGGCGCGCGTCATTGCCATATTAAGGATGTGGTGAAAAAAGACGGTGAGTTTTTCTTCCCGGCCATTGGCGAAGGGATGCTGGATTATGCGCCGCTGCTGCGTGAGCTGGAGCAACGCCAGATCCCGTGCAGTCTGGAAATTCCGCTGCGGATGCACCGCCAAAAAGACACAATGCCGCTGCGGGCTGAGGCAGCGGTGGATCCGGTGCAAAGCCTGGCAGTGCTCAAGCGCTCGCGCCAGGCGCTGGAAAAGATGCTGGGGTATGGGCTGTAGAGTCAGTGGAACAGCGAACAAAAACTCCGTTCACTTACGTGAATTGGTTGAACAGAGCAAAGGACTGCGGGTGGCCCGCCTGGGTGAACGGATCTTATTTATTCTGCCTGCGTTGCGCAGTGCGCGGATCGCTGCCGCTGACCAGCGATAGTTTCGTTACACCTCAGTCAGCTATCTGATGAACCCACGCCTGTGTCCGGGCAACCGATGTCACCCGTCGGCTGTCCAGACAGCTGAGATTGCGGTTGTCTTTAAAAAGCTCACGGTTATCCACTGGATCACAATATGGTTAGGTGCTTGCACAAGCGGGTACAACTGTGTTGCCGCATAAGCACAGTTGATAATGCCGCTTTCCACCGCACGATAGTCGCCGGTATCCGCGAGACGAGGCACCACCTCAACGGTTTATGCGTTGTCTTCATCAGTGGAAAAAAATGGTCAGCAATGTGGCCGAGGGGATGAGTTTTACAGCGGCAGGCATGGCGGCTGCTGGTAAGCGCATCACAGACTGAAGTGTTGTTCATAAGTTTATTATTTAAACTTTTGTCTGGGTAGTGATTGTGGTGACTTTGGCATTAAAAAATTTGCATGAGGTCACAAAAATATACATAAGCTCCCTGGCGTTAAAAAAATTAATAGCGCTCTGGGAGGGATTTCTGCCTTGTTTAAAAAACCTGAAATCATTAAATATGCTAAATTATTTTTTGCCGCCCGCTTTGCCTTTCAAACTGGTTTTTTAAAAAATATCTTTTTTATCATGATGATGTTTATTTTATGGCATCTAAAAACCTTATTGTTTAGGGATGAATATTAATTAATATTTGCGAAACTTATAAGTGCAGACGCCCACGTTTATTTTTTTCTCCTGCTGTTTTACTCCATCAGCGACAGGTTTTTCGCGATAACCACAGAAAGAATATTTTGTGACTCAATTCATTTCTTTTACTTCTGAGATATATTTAATTAACAAACATAAGTTTTTATTTTGAACTTATGTTCAAAGAGAGAAATGATTATAAACAAGCGTTCTGTTCGGCAGGCATAACAGGGCGCAAGACCCGCAAGTGCACCCTGCGCACTTACCCTACACAGAAGATCCCGGAGGTCAGAAATGCAACATTCTGCAACACGGCAAGCGGTACTGACGGAAAAGCCAACCCGAGTCCGCTGGCGGATCTTCGCGGTTCTGTTTTTCCTGCTGGCGGTCAATCTGATGGACCGTATTACCATTTCCATTGGCCTGCCGTACATCAAAGAAGAATTTCACCTGTCACCTACCATGCAGGGGCTTATTCTGAGTAGCTTCTTTTGGTCCTACGCACTGCTGCAAATCCCTGGCGGATGGGCGCTGGACCGCTATGGCCCCCGTAAGGTGATAACCTGTTCGACTATTTTGTGGGGAATAAGCCAGGTTGCGCTGGCGCTGGCCACCGGCGGGTTGTCTTTAATTCTGGCGCGTATTGCGCTCGGCGTTGCCGAAACGCCGGTCTCACCGTCCGGCGCTAAAATGAGTTCCACCTGGCTTGCTCGCGCCGAGCGTGGGCGCGGTGCCTCGATTATGGACTGTGGTAGCCCCCTGGGTGTGGCGGTTGGTGGTCTGATTATCGCCTACCTTATTGATATGTTGGATTCCTGGCGGCTGGCATTCATTGTGGCAGGCATATTTAGCATGTCGCTTGCTCTGCTTGCCTGGTTCAAATTGCGCGATAAGCCGGATGACGATGAGCGCGTGAATGCGGCAGAACTGGCGCTGATTCAGGCTGACGATGGCGCGCATGTGCAAGAAGAAGCACAGCCGTGCAAAGGGATGGGCATCGATACGCGTTCGCTTGCAGGCATCATGTTTGGCCGCGCCACCTGGGCGATGATTTATTTCGGCCTGCTGACCTGGGGGCCGAGTTACCTGGCACAGGCACGCGGTTTTGATCTGAAATCTATCGGTAATGCCACGTTTATTATTTTCATGATGGGGGCGGCAGGCTCATTGTGCGCAGGTTTCTGCGTAGACTGGCTGGTGAAACGCGGTGTGCGCCACGGGGTGGCGGTCAAGAGTCTGATTGCGCTCTCGGGGCTGGTTACGCTCACCATGTTTCTGATACTGCCCGGCGTGCAAAGCCCGGTGAGCGCCGTGGCGCTGCTGTCGGTGGCATCGTTCTTTCTGACCGGTGGCGGTGGCATTTACTGGAGCCTGCCCGCATTGCTGGCGCACAAATCGCGCGTGGGCCTCGTCGGCGGCACCATGAACATGGCGGGCAGCGTGGGTGGGATACTGGTGCCGATTATTGTCGGGCTGATTCTTGAGCTGAGCGGCAACTTTACCGGCGTACTGACGTTTTTCACCGTGTGTTCGGCGCTGTACGTACTGGGTACGCTGGTGATTCGCTTTCATCATCCCGATGCAAACCCGCTAATGCAGGGCCATCCGGTGAAAGGATCCTGATTTTATGCGGCGATCCTGTGCGGATCGCCGCCTCACTGTGTTGATGAGGAGTCGTTATGCTGCGTTTTGCCGCTAATCTGACCATGCTCTACCCGGAATATCCTTTTTTTGAACGCTTCGATCGCGCTGCTGAGGCTGGTTTTAAGGCAGTGGAATTCTTTTTTCCCTATGGCACTGCCGCGAACAAATTCAGTGACGTGCTGGCACGCAATGCGCAGGAACTGGTGTTATTTAATATGCCGCTTGGCAACTGGGATGCTGGCGACCGTGGTTTTGCCGCCCAGCCCGCGCGTAAGGCGGAGTTTCAAGCCGGTATTGCTCAGGCAGTGGAGTATGGCAAAGCGCTACACCCACCGCGTATAAACTGCCCATCCGGTCCGCTTCAGCCAGAGTCCGCACCATATCCAACGCTGATTGAAAATATGACGATGATGGCGAATGCGTTTAAAGATATCGGCATTCAACTGGTAGTCGAGCCGATTAACCATAACGACGTGCCGGGAGCGGTTATCTCTACCGTTGAACAGGCACTTGCGTTGTTTGATAAGGTGGATAGCGACAATATCGCGGTGCAGTATGACTTGTATCACTCGATTCGCGCTGGCGAGGACCCGTTTGAGGTGCTGGGGACGCACATGGAGCGCATTGCGCATATTCAGATTGCGGATGTGCCGGGCCGCCACCAGCCGGGCAGCGGGGCGGTCGACTTTGAGAAGTTATTCACGCTTATTGATAATTCGGGTTATCAGGGGTACGTGAGCCTGGAATACCATCCGCATGGCCCAACGGATGATAGCCTGATGGCGCTCAGGCGCATGGGGGTGCTCGGATAGGCAGTATGCTGTAACCAGACAGGCACAGTGAAACGAATGTCCAAAATAGTGGCTCGGCCTTTTTCGTACACCAGGTATACCGCTTGAACCGTTACAGCGACAATAAAACCTTCTGTGTCGCTCATTATGCTGTTCTGCGCGAGAAGTAACGCGATGCATGAGTTTAGTTCACCTTGTTATTCGGTACAGTAATGCCGTGGCGCAGCAACGTCAGGGCGTGTTGCACAATGGCGTCAGCATTTAGGCTTACATTTTTCTCTACTGCACTGCGTTGTTTCAGCACCACAAAAGGCACCAGAATCAGACTCATGAGCGTAGTAAACAGCAAAGCAGGCGTCAGTGCCGGGTTCAGTAAACCACGCTGCTGCCACCCCTCAATCGTGGCGAGTGCCTGATGGCTTTCGCGCTTACCGAAGCGATGATGCAGATGCTGGCGCAAAATGCTGCTCTCGCCGGTTATCTCCTGTAACCACAGCGGGGCAAACCACGGGTTTTGTGTGGCAGCGCGGGCTAGCTCTTGAGTCATCAGCGTAATGGCGGTTTCTGGTGAATGGGGATGAGCGGCAAAAATCGCGCTAATGGTCGCCCGCAACGGCAGGAAGCGTTGTTCAACCATTGCATCAAGCAGTTGTTCACGTGAGTGAAAGTAGTAGTGCAGCATAGCTGGCGTGACGCCAGCCTCCCTGGCAATGGCATTGAGCGAGGTTTGTGCAATACCACGGCGGGCAAACAGAGCAAGTGCGGTATCCAGTAACTGTTCACGCTTATCGGCGCAGGGCTTGCCGCGCGGTCGTCCCGGTTTTCGCCCCTGGGATTTCTCTGCAATTGCCGCTGTTTTGTCTTTCTGTGCCGCCATCTGTGACTCCTTTGTTGACGCTTAACCATACGCTCATCAATATTAATTATCTGCTTAATTAATTTAAAACGAGCATGCTATGGGAGTAAATATCAGAGCGCAATCTCAGGAAGAGACGGTGAACGGGCAGCCTTCTTTGCGTCTGCTGTTTAGCGCATTGTTATTGGTGATGTTGCTGTCGGCGCTGGATCAGACCATTGTCTCAACCGCGCTGCCGACCATTGTGGGTGAGCTGGGTGGGCTGGATAAGCTGTCCTGGGTGGTGACGGCCTATATCCTGGCCTCAACCATTGTGGTGCCGCTGTACGGTAAATTCGGCGACTTGTTTGGTCGCAAGGTGGTGCTGCAAACGGCCATCGTACTGTTTCTGGTAGGGTCTGTGCTGTGCGGGCTGGCACAGAATATGACGCAACTGGTGCTAATGCGCGCCCTGCAAGGTCTGGGTGGCGGTGGGTTGCTGGTGGTGAGCATGGCGGCGATTGCCGATGTTGTGCCGCCTGCGAACCGCGGGCGCTACCAGGGGCTGTTTGGTGGCGTGTTTGGTCTGGCGACGGTGCTTGGGCCGTTAACTGGCGGGTTTATCGTCCAGCATGCGTCCTGGCGCTGGATTTTTTATATCAATCTGCCGCTGGGGCTTCTGGCACTGGTGATTATTGGCATGGTGTTCAGCGCCAGCGGTAAGCGCACCCGCCACCAGATTGACTACCTGGGTGCGTTCTATTTAAGTCTGACGCTGCTTTGCATCATTTTATTCACCAGTCAGGGCGGGACGGTACTGGCGTGGTCAGACCCACAGCTATGGTGCCTGATGGCATTTGTGCTGGTGGGTGTGGCCGGATTTATCTACGAAGAACGTGTGGCCAGCGAGCCGATTATTCCGTTATCGCTGTTTCGCGACCGCAGCTTTCTGCTCTGTAGCCTGATTGGTTTTATTATCGGTATGGCGTTGTTTGGCTCTGTCACCTTTCTGCCTCTGTATTTACAGGTGGTCAAAAACGCCACGCCAACCGAGGCCGGGTTGCAGCTGCTGCCGTTAATGGGAGGACTGCTGTTCACCTCGGCGCTGAGCGGGCGCATTATCAGCCGCACCGGGCGCTACCGTGTCTTTCCGATTGACGGCACGTTGCTGGCGTTTTGTGGTATGGCGTTGCTGACAACTATCACCACCACCTCACCGACATGGCACCTGTACCTGTTTACCTGTCTGCTGGGTTTTGGCCTTGGTATGGTCATGCAGGTGCTGGTGCTGGCAGTGCAAAACAGCGTGTCCCGGGGATTGATTGGTGTGGCGACATCCGGTGTCACGTTGTTTCGCTCGGTGGGCGGTTCAATAGGTGTGGCGCTGTTTGGTGCGGTGTTTACCCATGTTTTGCAGTCAAATCTACTGCAATTGCTGCCTGAAGGCACAGTGCTGCCACGCGAGCTGAACCCCGTCGCGGTTCACCATTTGCAGGATGCTATACGCGAGGATTATTTGCAGGCTTTTGGTGCCGCTATTCACGCCGCGTTTCAGATGGCTGCTGGTGTCATGGTGCTGGCCTTTGTTCTCTCATGGTTATTGCGTGAAGCACCTTTACGCGGCAGGAATGAGCAAAGCTGAGGCGGCTTATAAACGTAACGCCAGGCGTTATAAGTATTTCGCCTGTGATATCACTCATATTTTTCAACATTTGCAGAAAAAGTTGATAACAATAGGGCTAAGATAATTCCGTTTCGCCTGGTGGAGAGCGGTAAGCGGATGAAAGATGTGGTGATTGTGGCGGCAGCACGTACGCCAATCGGTTGTTATCAGGGCGCATTATCTGGCCTGTCGGCCACCGAGCTTGGCAGCGTGGTTGTTAGAGCATTGATTGAGCGCAGCGGCGTCAATCCGCAGGATGTGGACGAGGTGATTCTCGGTCAGGTGCTGACAGCAGGCGCCGGACAGAACCCGGCCCGCCAGACGGCGCTGAATAGCGGGCTGCCGTGGTCGGTATCGGCGATTACGATTAACGATGTTTGTGGTTCAGGCCTCAAAGCGTTGCACCTGGCGACTCAGGCTATTCAGTGCGGTGAGGCCGATGTGGTCATCGCCGGTGGTCAGGAGAACATGAGCCGGGCGCCACAGGTGTTAAGTAATGCTCGCCATAGCGAGACCACAGGCGATAGCCAGATTATCGACAGTCTGGTCCACGATGGCCTGTGGGATGCATTCAACGACTACCATATGGGCGTTACGGCAGAAAATCTGGCACGTGTATACGACATTAGCCGCGAGCAACAAGATGCTTACGCGTTGGCTTCTCAGCAAAAGGCGCGCATCGCTATCGACAGCGGACGTTTTCGCGATGAGATTGTACCGGTGAAGACGCCTGGCGACAGCGGGCGAGTGGTGGACACCGATGAGCAACCGCGTATCGATTCCAGCGCAGAAGGTCTGGCGCAATTGCAGCCCGTGTTTGACCAACTGGGGAGCGTGACGGCGGGCAATGCGTCGGCGATGAATGACGGTGCCGCAGCGGTGATGATGATGAGTGCTGAACGCGCGCAGCAGTTGGGGTTGCCAGTGCTTGGGCGCATCCGTGCTTTTGCAAGCGTTGGCGTGGACCCGGCACTGATGGGGATAGCCCCTGTTCATGCTACGCGCCGTTGTCTGGAGCGTGCGGGCTGGACGCTCGATGAGCTGGAACTGATTGAAGCTAACGAGGCATTTGCCGCTCAGGTGCTGTCGGTAAACCGTTTGCTGGAGTGGGACCCGCGTAAGGTTAACGTTAACGGCGGGGCCATTGCGTTGGGTCATCCTATTGGCGCTTCTGGCTGCCGCATTCTGGTCTCGCTGGTGCACGAGATGCAAAAACGCCATGCCAAAAAGGGCCTGGCGACCTTATGCGTTGGCGGCGGTCAGGGCGTGGCGTTGGCGATTGAGTGCGATTAAACGGTTTCTGGTTACTGGCTGCCCGCAAAGGCCAGTCACTTCTGCGCTAACCGGCGTTTTGCTGAACCGCGTTGGCGCAGTGGTTGTCATTTTGAGAGATTCCCCCATTTTTGTCTCATCAGACCTGTTCTGCTACAGGCAGTTTACGGCCTTCTGACTCCATTACGGCCGCACTTTGCAGGGAATGACATTTTATTCATGCCGGGCAAGGCCATAGCTGCACTGTCGATAATTTGCTGGCCCAACAGCAAGCGCAATCTTTGCGCCGGTAACGTTTTTTCAAAGCGCTTTCCATGATTTTAGTGTGCGCAAGTTGGTGTTCAACCGCTGCGACACAGGTCGTAAACGTACCGTTGCCTTTCACTTCAACGCGAAATCACAGAACGTTTCCTGCTATAACAAGGCAAAACACGTTATGGAGAAGCGCATGAAAACGATGGGTTTGATCGGGGGGATGAGCTGGGAATCCACCATTCCTTACTATCGTTTAATTAACGAAGGGGTGAAGGCGCGCCTCGGTGGGTTGCATTCAGGCAAGATCCTGCTGCACAGCGTGGATTTTCATGAGATTGAGGCCTGCCAGTCTTCTGATGAATGGGATAAGGCCGGGCAGATACTGGCTGATGCCGCATGCGGACTACAGGCGGCGGGGGCGCAGGGTATTGTGCTGTGTACGAATACCATGCATAAGGTCGCCCCGGCGATAGAAGCGGGCTGTACGCTGCCGTTTATTCATATTGCTGATGCGACCGGGCAGGCGATTGCTCGCCGGGGGCTTGAGTGCGTGGCGCTGCTGGGGACCCGTTACACAATGGAACAGGATTTTTATCGTGCCAGATTGCGTGAGCAGTTCGGCATTGAAACGCCGGTGCCAGATGAGGCGCAGCGCGCAGAAATCAACCGCATTATCTTTGAAGAACTGTGCCTGGGAACGTTCAGCGCACAGGCGAAGCGCTATTATCAGAGCGTGATTGCCACGCTGGTGGAACAGGGCGCACAGGGCGTAATTTTTGGCTGCACGGAAATTGGCATGTTGCTGGGGCAGCAGGACTGCCCGGTGCCGGTCTTTGATACCGCCGCCCTGCATGCTGCCGCTGCGGTCGATTTTATGCTGGAGTAACGAGGTTACTGAGCGGGTTTGTCTGGCGTAAGTGCCTCCAGCGCGTCGTGAAAGTGTGACACACCGGTGCGCAGGTGGCTGCAAAATGCATCCACCAGCGCCGAGGCCGGGCGGTGGAGTGGGCGAATCAGGCTCAGCGTATACGGTACGCTCAGGCTAAAAGGTCGCACTATCACGCCGCTGGCGGCATAGTCCAGCGCGGTAAACGGGTTAACAACCGAGATGCCCGCGCCTGCGCGTACCATTGCGCATACCGAGGCGGCGCTGTGGGTTTCAACCACCATACGCCGACGCACGCCGCGCTCCTGAAACAGCGAGTCCAGCAGTTGGCGGTAACTGTCGGTGCGCGACAAACTGATGTAGTTCTCACCGCTGAAATCCTCTGGCGTGAGTTCCGTTTTTTGACTCAGTCGGTGCCCGGCGGGCAAGACGCAAACTTCATTCAGCGTCAATAGCGTAAGGCGCTCGGTACCCGCTGGCGCTGAGGTGGTTTCGGTCAATCCTAAGTCGTGGCGCTGAGCGGAAAGCCACTCTTCAAGCAGCGGTGATTCTTGCGGCACGATATTAAGGCTAAGGTCGGGATAACGAGCCAGAAACGGCTGTACCAGCGTGGGTAAAAACGACTGGGAGAATACCGGCAGGCAGGCAATGGACAGTTCGCCCTGGCGAAATTCGCGCAGGCTCTGCGCGGCGTCCAGAATGCGGTCCAGACCGTACCATGAACGTTGTACTTCTTCGAACAGCCGCAGTCCCTGCACCGTGGGGTGAAGACGCCCGCGGGCGCGCTCAAAAAGTTTAAGGTCAATCACCTTCTCAAACCGTGCCAGTTCGCGGCTGACCGTCGGTTGCGAGGTATGCAGCAGTGCTGCGGCTTCCGTGAGGTTACCGGTGGTCATGACGGCGTGGAAAATCTCAATGTGCCGCAGATTGATGGCGGGCATGGTTTTACTCCTTGTTACAGCAAACGTTCAGCCTGCACACCCTGTACACAGCGGAACAGCACTTTGCGCTCCAAAAAAGTGAAAAGCCCGCAGCCAGCGCACTGGCAATTCCGCATGTCAGGGCGCTGGTTGATGGCTGCATTTATCTGGATAGACCTGTGGCTCACCACAGTATGCATGCGCTTAACCTATATCATTTTTGCATAGACTTGCGAGAAAACGATATTTTTTCTCCAGTCAGGGCTGTGGCTAAATGGCACTAATATATTCAGGGAGATTGCTATGCCACGTTCACTCACCGCTACCGACACCGCACTCAACGCCGAAAGACTGATGGCGCTGCCCGCCGAATTCGGTTGCCCGCTTTGGGTTTATGACGCACAAATTATTCGTCGCCAGTTAGCGCGGCTGCGTCAGTTTGATGTGATTCGCTTTGCACAAAAGGCGTGCTCGAATACCCATATCCTGCGTCTGATGCGCGAAGAAGGCGTGAAGGTCGACTCCGTGTCGCTGGGTGAAATTGAACGTGCACTGGTAGCGGGTTTTAGCACCAGTGAGATTGTCTTTACTGCGGACCTGATTGACGCACCCACGCTTGCCCGAGTAAGCGAGCTGGGTATTGCCGTTAACGCTGGCTCTGTTGATATGCTTGAACAACTGGGGGCAGCCTCACCTGGTCACCCGGTGTGGTTGCGTATTAATCCAGGCTTTGGTCATGGCCACAGCCAGAAGACCAATACCGGTGGTGAAAACAGCAAACATGGGATCTGGCACGGTGATTTACCGCTGGCGCTGGCAGCCGTTGAACGTCACGGGCTTAAACTTATCGGCCTGCATATGCACATTGGTTCTGGCGTGGATTACGGCCACCTGGAGCAGGTATGTGGGGCAATGGTGAATCTGGTGGTGGCGTCAGGCCAGGATTTACAGGCGATTTCGGCCGGTGGTGGCCTGTCTGTTGCTTATCAGCAAGGCGGTGAGTCGGTCAACACTGACCACTATTACGGGTTGTGGGATGCCGCACGGGAAAAAATTGCCCGGCATCTGGGCCACCCGGTTGAGCTGGAAATTGAGCCGGGTCGTTTCCTGGTTGCAGAGTCTGGTGTGCTGCTTAGCGAGGTGCGTAGCGTCAAGGATATGGGTTCACGCCATTTCGTGCTGGTCGACGCCGGATTTAACGACCTGATGCGCCCGGCGATGTACGGTAGCTATCACCATATTTCGGCGCTCACCGCAGAGGGTCATGAGCCGTCTGGAGCAAAACGTGAATGCGTGGTGGCCGGTCCGCTGTGTGAATCCGGCGACGTGTTTACCCAGCTTGAAGGCGGCACGGTGGAAACCCGTATGCTGCCTGACGTTAAGCCGGGCGACTATCTGGTTATCCACGACACCGGCGCATACGGTGCCTCCATGTCTTCTAACTACAACAGCCGCCCGCTGCTGGCGGAAGTGCTGCTTGATGGAGAACAGACGCGCCTGATTCGCCGCCGCCAGACCATTGCTGAGCTGCTGGCGCTGGAGAATCTGTAATTTAGTTGTCGCTTTGCGCTGGTGGGGCAGCAACGGAGTGGCGGCGCACCAGTGTCGGGTTAAAGCGGTGCGTCACCACCGGTGGCGTACTGTTTTCTGCCAGCGCTAACGCAAGCTCCGCTGCCTGAGTTGCCATCGTGACCACCGGATAGCGCACGGTAGTCAGGCGCGGGCGCACGTAGCGTGATACCAGCACATCATCAAAACCAATCAGTGAAAGTTTCTTTGGGACTTCGACGCCGTTGTCGTTAAGCACGCCCATTGCGCCTGCGGCCATCGAGTCGTTGTAACAGGCAACTGCCGTTACCGCTTTACCGCGTCCCATCAGCTCAGTCATTGCCTGTTCTCCACCGCTCTCATCCGGTTCGCCAAACGCCACCAGCCGCTCGTCACGTGGCAGGTTGTGTTCTTCCAGCGCATCGTAGTAGCCGCGCAGACGGTCGTGGGCATCTGAAATGGGATGGTTGGAGCAGATAAAACCAATGCGGGTATGCCCCATTTGAATTAAATGGCGGGTAGCAAGCCAGCCGCCGAGGTGGTCATCAAGTGCCACGCAGCGCTGCTCAAAACCCGGCAGGCTGCGGTTAATCAGCACCATTCCTGGAATTTGTTTCATCAGCCCTTTCAGCGTGTCGTCGGGGATCATTTTGGCGTGGACCACCAGCGCGGAACAGCGGTGGCGAATCATTTGCTCAATGGCCTGGCGCTCTTTTTCTTCATTGTGATAACCATTGCCAATCAACAGGAAATTGCCGGTGCGCCAGGCTACCTGGTCCAGTGCCTTAGCCATAGCGCCAAAAAAGGGATCTGAAACATCGCCTACCACCAGCCCAATGGTTTCCGTGTTCTGCTGTGCCAGTGCGCGGGCGTTAGCGTTGGGATGGTAGTTGAGCTGCTCCATAGCGCTTAAAACGGCCTGTCGTGAGGCATCACTGGCTTTAGGAGAGTGGTTTATTACGCGGGATACCGTTGCAACGGACACACCGGCAAGGTGTGCGACATCTTTGATGGTCGCCATTGTTTACCTCTGGCAGGGTAAGCGCTTACATAAGCCCAGTTTCACGGAAAAGTGCGACAGGTTCAAGAAAATGGCGTGCATATCCTGCATGAGTTAACACAAAAGCAGTGCGGGCGGTGAAAGTGTTACACGACTGCCGGTTTTTTGAACGCTCTGGTGGCCTGGATCAGGACCTTTATGCCTGTGCGCGCAAGGGCGGCGGCGCCGGAAGAAATAACTAACGTATTTTCAATAGTTTCAGCCCAAACCTTTAGTTACAGTTTGCGAAGGGCTGTTTCCATTCAGGCGTGGCAGACAGGAAGGAAGCACTGCTACATTTGTGATCCCAGAGGTATTGATAGGTGATGTCGGCCATTGGTCGATAACAAGCATTACACCAACCTGCGCGGATGCGCAGGTTTTTTTTAGCTCCTTTCGGCTATCTGTTCGCGCCCATTCCCTAACTCATGTAAGCTGCTGAGAATGCAATTTCATCGGGTTTCTGCTCGTCGTCATTTCTGTTTCTGTCTGATTTCGCAATGCGTTAGCGGCAGATGTGTAGTATTACGGTGACCAGCAAAGACCAGATTTTGTTTTCACTACAAAAGGAGTTGAAATGCTGTTCAGCTTTTTTCGCAGCCTCTGTCGTATTTTGTTTCGCGTCCAGTTAACAGGTGACACTGCAGCACTCAGGCAGCAGCGTGTGCTTATTACACCTAACCATGTCTCTTTTATTGATGGCGTACTGTTAGCGCTGTTCCTGCCGGTGCGTCCGGTCTTTGCTGTGTACAGCTCAATCAGCACGCGCTGGTATATGCGCTGGCTGAAATCCATTATTGATTTTGTCCCGCTCGACCCCACCAAACCGATGGCCATTAAGCACCTGGTACGCCTGGTAGAGCAGGGGCGGCCGGTGGTGATTTTCCCGGAAGGGCGAATTTCCGTGAGCGGTTCGCTGATGAAAATCTACGACGGCGCGGGCTTTGTGGCGGCAAAATCGCAGGCGACTCTGATACCGCTGCGCATTGAAGGCGCAGAACTTACGTATTTCAGCCGTCTGAAAGGGCGCGTGCGCCAGCGCCTGTTCCCGCGTATTACCTTGCACCTGCTGCCGCCAACTGCCATCCCGATGCCGGTTGCACCGCGCGCGCGCGATCGCCGCCGCCTGGCCGGTGAAATGCTGCACCAGAAAATGATGGAAGCACAGATGGCAGTGCGCCCGCGTGAAACGCTGTTTGACGCGCTGCTGCGTGCGCAGTATCGCTATGGTGAGCGTAAAAAGTGCATCGAAGACATCAACTTTCAGCCAGACAGTTACCGTAAATTACTGACCAAAACGCTGTTTGTGGCCCGCATCCTCGAGAAGTACAGCAAGCAGGGTGAAACCATCGGCCTGATGTTGCCAAATGCGGCCATTAGCGCCGCCGTGATTTTCGGGGCCGTATGCCGTGGACGCGTTCCGGCGATGATGAACTATACCGCTGGGGTTAAAGGGCTGACGGCGGCCATCACTGCTGCCCAGATAAAAACGGTGTTTACTTCGCGCCAGTTTATGGACAAGGGCAAACTGTGGCACCTGCCGGAGCAGTTAACCAGCGTACGTTGGGTATTCCTTGAGGACCTTAAAGGCGATGTCACGCTGACCGACAAACTGTGGATTTTCTCGCGTTTGCTGTTGCCAAAGCTTGCTCAGGTGAAACAGCAAGCAGAAGACGCCGCAATGGTGTTATTCACCTCCGGCTCTGAGGGTAACCCGAAGGGCGTGGTGCACAGCCATAAAAGTCTGCTGGCAAACGTTGAGCAAATCCGTGCCGTAGCGGATTTCACCGCTGACGACCGGTTTATGTCGGCGCTGCCGCTGTTCCACTCGTTTGGCCTGACGGTGGGACTGTTTACGCCGCTGCTTACCGGCGCTGAAGTCTTTCTCTATCCCAGCCCGCTGCACTATCGCGTAGTGCCTGAGTTAACCTACGATCGTAACTGCACCGTAATTTTTGGCACCTCGACTTTCCTGGGTAATTACGCACGCTTTGCCCATCCCTACGACTTTTACCGCGTGCGTTACGTGGTGGCAGGGGCAGAGAAATTGCAGGACAGCACGCGGCAAATCTGGCAGGACAAGTTTGGTCTGCGCATCCTTGAAGGTTATGGCGTGACTGAATGCGCGCCCGTGGTGTCCATTAACGTACCGATGGCGGCGAAGCCGGGTACGGTAGGGCGTATTCTGCCCGCGATGGACGCTCGTCTGCTGGCTGTACCGGGCATTGAAGACGGTGGTCGTCTGCAGTTACGCGGGCCGAATATTATGAAAGGTTACCTGCGTGTGGAAAACCCCGGCGTGCTGGAAGTACCGGCAGCAGAAAACGAGCGCGGTGAAGTGGAAAACGGCTGGTATGACACGGGCGATATCATCGCGTTTGATGAGCAGGGTTTTTGCGTGATTCAGGGCCGTGCAAAGCGGTTTGCCAAAATTGCCGGTGAGATGGTGTCGCTGGAGATGGTGGAACAGGTTGCACTGGCGGTCTCGCCGGAAAAACTGCACGCGACCGTCATTAAGACCGATGCCAGCAAAGGGGAAGCGCTGGTGCTGTATACCACCGACGGCGAACTGACGCGTGAGCGGTTGCTGCAACAGGCACGCAGCACCGGCGTGCCGGAGCTGGCGGTGCCGCGTGATATCCGTGTACTCAAACAACTTCCATTACTGGGCAGTGGCAAGCCAGATTTTGTGACGTTAAAAACCATGCTGGATGACGCGGAGAAAGCACATGGCTGATTCTTCCCGAGCCGCTGACGGCCAGTCGTTGTATTCCCGGGGGATGATGGCGGTGATTGCTGCCCAGTTTTTCTCGGCTTTTGGCGATAACGCGCTGCTCTTTGCCACCCTTGCGGTGCTTAAGGCCCAGTTCTACCCGGACTGGAGCCAGCCGGTATTGCAGATGGTGTTTGTGGGGGCCTACATTTTGTTTGCGCCGTTTGTCGGCCAGGTTGCCGACAGCTTTGCCAAAGGGCGCGTAATGATGTTTGCTAACGGCCTGAAGCTCCTGGGCGCGGGCGTTATCTGCTTTGGTTTCAATCCATTTGTAGGGTATACCCTGGTCGGCATTGGTGCTGCGGCCTACTCACCGGCGAAATACGGCATTCTTGGTGAGCTGACCACCGGTGACAGGCTGGTGAAGGCTAACGGGCTAATGGAGTCCTCAACCATTGCTGCCATCTTGCTTGGCTCGGTCGCAGGCGGTGTGCTGGCGGACTGGAGCCTGCTGGCGGCACTTGGCGTGTGTGTGGTGATGTATGCGGCGGCCGTTGGCGCAAACCTGCTCATCCCTAAACTTGCGGCGGCTCGCCCTGGCCATTCATGGCATCCGGCTGCCATGACGCGTGGCTTTTTCGTGGCCTGCAACACGCTCTGGCACAACGGTGAAACGCGCTTTTCGCTGCTGGGTACCAGTCTTTTTTGGGGCGCGGGTGTGACGCTGCGCTTTCTGCTGGTGCTGTGGGTGCCGGTGGCGCTCGGTATTACCGATAACGCGACGCCGACTTATCTCAACGCGATGGTTGCTATCGGCATTGTGGTGGGCGCAGGCGCGGCGGCGAAGCTGGTTACGCTTAAAACCGTGGCGCGCTGCATGCCCGCTGGCGTACTGATTGGTGTGGCTGTCGCGTTTTTTGCGCTACAGCATGCGCTGTTGCCAGCGTATCTGCTGCTGGTGCTGATTGGTATTCTTGGCGGCTTTTTCGTGGTGCCGCTTAACGCGTTGCTCCAGGATCGCGGTAAGGCCTCGGTGGGGGCGGGCAATGCGATTGCCGTGCAGAACCTCGGCGAAAACGCAGCCATGCTGCTGATGCTGGGGCTTTACTCGCTGGCGGTGAAAACCGGTGCGCCAGTGGTGGGGATTGGTGTGGGTTTTGGCTCGCTGTTCGCGCTGGCGATTGCCGGGCTGTGGATATGGCAGCGTCGCCGCTGAGTCTCTGAAAAACGGGCGGTTCTTATGAACCGCCCGTCAGATTGCTGACAAAGAAGGAAAAAAACGGTTTTTTCCTTCTTTGTAGTGAGCAGGCGAAAATCAATAAATTGATTTTCCTTATTTTTTATTGGGTATCATCCATCCTGTCTGTGACAGGATGCGGTTTGTCATCAGTCTCACGGGCGGTTCTTACGAACCGCCCGTGGTGTTTTATGGCGCCGGATAGGTGTAAATCCGGTGTACAGCTTCCAGTTCGCTCAGCACGTCCTCGCTTAAGGTCAGGTGCAGGCTCTCCAGATTGGTTTTCAGCTGAGCCAGGGTAGTGGCGCCCAGTAGAGTGCTGGCGACAAACTTTTGCTGGCGCACAAACGCCAGCGCCATCTGCGCGGGATCCAGCCCGTGACGTTTCGCCACATCCACATAGGCTGCCACCGCTTTTTGTGTCTGCTCGCCGCTGTAACGCGTAAAACGGCTAAACAGGGTGTTACGCGCCCCTGCGGGCTTCGCCCCGTTGAGATACTTGCCGGTCAGTACACCAAAAGCGAGGCAGGAATAAGCAAGCAGTTCCACGCCTTCACGCTGGCTCACTTCCGCAAGGCCCACTTCATAGCTGCGGTTCAGCAGGCTATACGGATTTTGAATAGTAACAATACGCGGCAGATCGTGCTTTTCCGCCAGCGCCAGGTAACGCATCACGCCCCAGGCAGTTTCGTTGGAAACGCCGATATAACGAATTTTACCCGCGCGCTGGCATTCACTAAGCGCTTCAAGGGTTTCAAGTAGAGTGACTGGCAGTGGGTCGTCATTCCAGCTGTAACCGAGCTTACCAAAGCAGTTGGTGGTGCGTTGCGGCCAGTGTACCTGGTAGAGGTCGAGGTAATCGGTTTGCAGGCGTTTAAGGCTTGCATCCAGCGCCTCGCGGATGTTTTTCCTGTCGAGAATCTGATTAGGGCGAATGCCGCTGTCGCCGTTACGCGTAGGGCCACATACTTTAGACGCAACCACCAGCTTCTCCCGGTTGCGGCTTTTACTCAGCCAGTTACCAACGTAGGTTTCGGTCAGCCCTTGCGTTTCGGGGCGCGGCGGGACAGGGTACATTTCTGCCACATCAATCAAATTTACGCCCTGGCTTATGGCGTAATCGAGTTGCGCATGAGCATCGGCTTCACTGTTTTGCTCACCAAAGGTCATAGTGCCCAGGCCCAGTGTGCTGATTTCCAGCGAGCTGTGAGGGATACGGTGATAATGCATTGCCGGTTTCCTTGTTCATTCTTATGAAACGGCGACGGGGGCTGCCCGGCGCAAAGAGGTATTAACAATGGCAGAGGGAGCCAAAAAGTGAAAGAGGGAATTGAAAAGGAAAACAAAAAAGGCCAGCGGGAGAGCTGACCTTTATTATTCTTTAACGTTCAATGATTTGTGAGACGTCATCACGGTTAATCTGCATCCTGTTGCCCTGAATGTCACGGTAGCTGACAAGGCCGGTATCATCGTCGATTTCTGGCTTGCCTTCTGTCAGGATCATTCTGCCGTCTTTGGTTGCCATGACGTAATCGCTGCTGCAACCTGAGACCGCGAATGCTATCCCTACCGCAGAGATTGCCACTGCCCATTTATTCATCGTTTTGCTCCTCGCACCGTTGTCCTTTGATAAGTCTAGTAATAACCTGGGATTGCGGAGAAAAAAAGTATGAAAGTCTGAAAAAGTGTGAAGTTACGTCACAAAAGCCCCCGTTCGGGGGCGGAATGTTTACTGTGGATTCTTTTTATTGCGCACCAGGTTGAGCACTTCAACCAGCATGGAGAAGAACATCGCGAAGTAGATGTAGCCTTTAGGAATGCTGATACCAAAGCTTTCAACGATCAGCGTGAAGCCTACCAGGATCAAAAATGACAGGGCCAGCATTTTAACCGACGGATGGCGGTCCACGAACTCCCCAATAGGGCGTGCCGCGAACATCATCACGCCCACGGCAATCACGACGGCAGCCATCATGATTATCAAATGATCCGACAGGCCGACGGCGGTGATAACCGAATCAAGACTGAAAACAATATCCAGCACCATTATCTGCAAAATAGCGCCCCAGAAGGAATGGACGTTGGTTTTTGTCTCTTCACCGCCGCCTTCAATGGTCTCATGGACTTCTTTGCTGGATTTCCAGATGAGGAACAGGCCGCCCAGCAGCAAAATCAAATCACGTGCTGATATCGCATGGCCAAACAGTGTAAAAAGCCGGGTGGTGAGGTGGCTTATCCACGCGATAGACGCCAGCAGTGCCAGACGCATCATCATGGCGGCCGTCAGGCCCAGGCGTCGCGCTTTGTTTTGCTGGTGCTTTGGCAGCTTTGCCACCACCAGTGAAAGGAAAATAATATTATCGATCCCAAGCACTATCTCAAGCAGCGTTAGCGTGCCGAGTGCCAGCCAGGCGTTGGGATCGGTTATCCATGCAAGTAACATTTGCCATCCTGTAAAAGAAGAAAAATAAAAAATCCGCCTGCAGGCGGTAAGACTCAGTATACGCCACGCTCCGTGGCGAACAAATGTCGGCTTATAGCAGAAAGTGCCGCGCCAGTAGGGCTGCGGTAAACGGTTTCTTCAGATAAAAACCTCGCGGCAATGTAAGAATCGGCTCGCCGTGCGCGCCTACGGCTTCAGTGAGCGCGCGACTGTTTGCCGCCTTAGGACGCAACTGTAGCACTTCGCCGTGGCGAGCGGTGATGTGTTCTACCTGACCGAGTACGATGAGATCCATCAGCTCTTCCCAGTCGCGCTTAAGCTGCTCTTCTTCTTCCTCTGACGGGCTCCACAGCAGCGGCGTGCCGATGCGGCGCTCGCCAAGTGGAATTGTGCGCTCCCCTTCAACCGGTACCCAGAGCACGCGCTTAAGCTTGTGGCGCACGTGACTGGTTTCCCATGTCACGCCAGTATTGCCGGTAAGGGGGGCGACACAGACAAAAGTGGTTTCCAGCGGGCGACCGCTGCGGTCGATGGGAATGGTTTTAAGCTCAACGCCGATAGCGGCAAAATCCTGTTCTGGTTTGCTGCCTGCGCTAGCGCCGAGCCATTGCTCCAGCAAGATGCCAATCCAGCCTTTATCACGCCGTAAATCGGGAGGAACAGGTAGCCCTGCCAGCGCCGCCAGCTCACTGAGGCTATACCCTGCTAACAGGTTTGCCTGGTGCATGAGTTCTGCTTCGCTTTTGGGAGGGTGAGCAAGAGGTCGTAGAGGTTCCATACGCTGCTTTCGGGTTGGTTAAAAAATAGACGCGATTTTCCCCGTCTTGTTACAGAGTGTAGCGCGCTGTGGACGATATTTACAATCAACTGATTTATAGATGTTTTTTATGCTTTCTTTATCAGTGATTTTTGCCAGGTAAACGGGTTTTCCAATTCTGGTCACTGACAATGAACAGGATCTTACACCCGGTTATCCACAGAAAACTGGGATAACCGGGAAAACTCCCAACTACTGTTTCCATTTACAGCCTTGACGGCCCTGTTTTTTGCCGCTTCCGGGCAAATTGTGACTAAGTTATTGGCACAATCTGTGGATAAAAACGACGTTGCTCGATCTTTCATCAACGCGTCGATCCTGACTGTGACTAACATCACATTACATAACCTGACAGAGCAAAAAACTATGCTATCTCTATAATAATAAATGCATTGCTCATCAGGTTTGGTTTTGAGTGTAATCGTGGTGACAGAGTTTTCCCGTACTCATACGTCACTTTTTCACAGCGATATCCACAGAAAAAGTGAATAAAACCGCCTGTGAAATGCGATGTCTGTTTATAACTGACATTACTTTTGTGAATTATTCAATTGTTATACCGTTCGCATCCCATAAAGAGAGTGGTTTACCGACTTACGGGAGTGTGAAACAATCGCGCTTATTCAGTTTTTTTTGAGGTAGTCCCGTGATCGACGATGATGGCTACCGCCCAAATGTTGGCATTGTCATTTGTAACCGGCATGGTCAGGTAATGTGGGCCAGACGTTTTGGTCAACATTCCTGGCAGTTTCCTCAGGGGGGAATCAACCCGGGCGAATCGGCTGAACAGGCAATGTATCGGGAATTGTATGAAGAGGTGGGGCTGCATCGCAAAGATGTGCGCCTGATTGCTTCAACCCGAAACTGGCTGCGTTACAAATTACCGAAACGTTTGGTGCGTTGGGACACTAAGCCGGTTTGCATCGGCCAGAAACAAAAGTGGTTTCTGTTACAGTTGACGGGCAGCGACAACGATATCAATCTGCAAACCAGCGGCACGCCAGAATTTGACGGCTGGCGCTGGGTCAGCTTCTGGTATCCGGTTCGCCAGGTGGTTTCATTCAAACGCGATGTTTATCGTCGCGTGATGAAAGAGTTTGCCAGCACCGTTATGCCGCTTCAGGAGCCTGCGCCTGTGCGAAATGCTTCCTCCAGTTGGCGCAGAAAACGAGGTTAAGTCACGCGTAATATGCTCACCCTGCTGCGAGAAATTGTCGAAAAGGTTGCCAGTGCGCCGCGCCTGAATGAGGCGCTGCGTATTCTGGTTGATGACATCTGCCAGGCAATGGACACCGAGGTTTGTTCTGTTTACCTCGCCGACCATGAGCGGTGCTGCTACTACCTGATGGCGACCCGTGGTCTGAAAAAACCGCGCAACCGTACGGTCACGCTTGCCTTTGATGAAGGGCTGGTCGGCCTGGTGGGGCGACTGGCTGAACCGATAAACCTCGCCGACGCGCAAAAGCATCCCAGCTTCAAATATATTCCCGCCGTTAAAGAAGATCATTTCCGCTCTTTCCTGGGCGTGCCGATTATTCAGCGTCGCCAGTTGCTTGGTGTGCTGGTGGTTCAGCAGCGGCAACTGCGCCAGTTTGATGAAAGTGAAGAGTCTTTCCTGGTCACGCTGGCAACCCAGATGGCGGCTATTCTGTCTCAGTCCCAGCTGACAGCGTTATTCGGTCAGTACCGGCAAACCCGCATTCGCGCACTGGCGGCAGCGCCCGGCGTGGCGGTGGCTGAAGGCTGGATGGACGCAACGCTTCCGCTCATGGAACAGGTCACCGAGGCCTCAACGCTGAACACAGCGCTGGAACGTGAGCGCCTGGCGACGGCGCTTGAAGAAGCCGCAGGGGAATTTCGCCGCTTCAGTAAGCGTTTTGCCGCTGGCGCGCAAAAAGAGTCGGCGGCGATTTTTGACCTTTATTCGCATCTGTTGATGGACGCACGCCTGCGTCGCGAGCTGTATGCTGAAGTCGATAAAGGCTGTGTGGCTGAGTGGGCAGTCAAAAAAGTCATTGAGAAATTTGCCGCTCAGTTTGCCGCGCTTAGCGATGGTTATCTTAAAGAGCGCGCAGGCGATCTGCGTGCGCTGGGCCAGCGCCTGTTGTTCCACCTCGACGACACCATTCTTAGTCCTAATAGCTGGCCACATCGCTTTGTGCTGGTAGCCGACGAACTCTCAGCGACAACCCTGGCAGAATTGCCGCCCGACAGGCTGGCGGGCGTGGTGGTGCGTGATGGTGCGGCCAACTCGCATGCGGCGATTATGGTACGTGCGATGGGTATTCCCACCGTGATGGGAGCCGACATTCAGCCTGCAATGTTGCAGGGGCGTATGCTGATAGTGGACGGTTATCGTGGCGAGGTACTGGTTGACCCTGAAGCGGTGCTGCTTGCTGAATACCAGCGGCTGATTAACGAAGAAGATGCGCTTAGCAAACTGGCAGAAGGCGAAGCCGGGCAACCTGCGCAGCTTAAAAGCGGTGAGCGTATACAGGTACTGCTTAACGCGGGCCTTAGCCCGGAGCATGAGCAAAAGCTTGGGGAATACATTGACGGTATTGGCCTGTACCGCACCGAAATCCCGTTTATGCTGCAAAGCGGCTTCCCGTCGGAAGAAGAGCAGGTAGCGCAGTACCAGGGCATGTTGCAGATGTTCCACGATAAGCCAGTGACGCTGCGCACGCTCGATGTGGGCGCAGACAAACAGCTGCCCTATATGCCAATCAGCGAAGAAAACCCCTGCCTCGGCTGGCGCGGCATTCGTATCACGCTCGATCAGCCGGAGATCTTTCTTATTCAGGTACGCGCAATGCTGCGTGCAAATGCTGCGACCGGCAATCTTGGCATCCTGCTGCCAATGATAACCAGCCTTGATGAAGTGGACGAAGCGCGCCGTCTTATCGACAGGGCCCGTCAGGAAGTTGAGGAGGAGTTGGGATATGCTCTCCCAATGCCGCGTATTGGTGTGATGATCGAAGTGCCGTCGATGATCTTTATGCTGCCACAGCTCAAAGGGCGTGTGGATTTTATCTCGGTGGGTTCTAACGATTTGACCCAGTATCTGCTGGCGGTCGACAGAAACAACACGCGTGTCGCAGGGCTGTATGACAGCCTGCATCCTGCCATGCTGCGTGCACTGCACACGATTGCCCGGACAGCGACGGCACTGGATATTGAACTGGGGTTGTGCGGCGAAATGGCAGGCGACCCGATGTGTGTGGTGCTATTGACCGGCATGGGATATCGCCATCTCTCGATGAACGGGCGCTCGGTTGCGCGCATAAAATATCTGCTGCGCCATATTGAATATGCTGATGCCTGCGACCTGGCACAGCGTTGTCTGGAATTGCAGATGTCAGCAGAAGTGCGTCATCAGGTGGCGGCATTTATGGAGCGGCGCGGTATGGGTGGACTTATCCGCGGCGGGCGCTAGGCAGACGTTTGACATCTGGCAATTACGTTTCTTTTCCCTCTTCACACCCGCCGTACTGACGTGCTTTATGCTATTATCCGCTGTTTTGGGAGCGCGCCCTCAGGCGTGCAGCGTAACGCCCGTCGACTCTCCCGGCGGGGTAACAATGCTTTATGGTGACAGATGAACAGTGGCTATCTACGTTTTCCCGACTTTGATCCGGTGATTTTTTCAATCGGCCCGGTTTCGCTTCACTGGTACGGGCTGATGTACCTGGTGGGTTTTGTTTTTGCTATGTGGCTTGCCACGCGCCGTGCCAACCGCCCGGGCAGTGGCTGGACCAAAAACGAAGTCGAAAACCTGCTCTATGCGGGCTTTCTGGGCGTGTTTCTGGGTGGCCGTATTGGCTATGTGCTGTTCTATAACTTCCCGCTTTTCCTGGACGACCCGCTTTATCTGTTCCGGGTCTGGGATGGCGGCATGTCATTCCACGGTGGTCTGATTGGCGTTATCTGCGTCATGCTTATCTTTGCACACCGTACCAAACGTACCTTCTTTCAGGTTTCTGACTTTATCGCGCCGCTTATTCCGTTTGGCCTGGGTGCCGGACGTTTGGGGAACTTCATTAACGGCGAACTGTGGGGGCGTGTTGACCCGGGTTTTCGCTTCACCATGTTGTTCCCTCATTCGCGTACCGAAGATTTAGCTTTGTTGCAAACCCATCCTGAGTGGCAATCGCTGTTTGACACCTATGGCTCGCTCCCGCGTCATATGTCCCAGATCTATGAGATGGTGCTCGAAGGGATTGTGCTGTTTATTATCCTCAATCTCTTTATTCGCAAGCCGCGTCCAACCGGTGCGGTGTCGGGCCTGTTCCTGATTGGCTACGGTGCGTTTCGCATCATTGTTGAGTTTTTCCGCCAGCCGGACGCGCAGTTCACCGGCACCTGGGTACAGTACATCAGCATGGGGCAAATCCTCTCCGTACCGATGATTGTGGCCGGTATTGCCATGATGGTCTGGGCGTATCGCCACCCTAAGCCGCAGATTTCGTGAGGAAGTAATGAAACAGTACCTTGATTTAATGGCTAAAGTGCTGGCCGAGGGAACGCCGAAAGATGACCGCACAGGGACCGGTACCTTATCCATCTTTGGGCACCAGATGCGCTTTAATTTACGTGAGGGATTTCCGCTGGTAACCACTAAGCGCTGCCATCTGCGCTCGATCATTCATGAACTGCTGTGGTTCCTCAAAGGCGGCACCAACATTGCTTACCTGCGTGAAAATAACGTCACTATCTGGGACGAGTGGGCGGATGAAAACGGTGACCTCGGGCCGGTGTATGGCAAACAGTGGCGCTCCTGGGGCACGCCAGACGGTAAGCACATTGACCAGATTGCGAAGGTGCTGGAGCAGTTGCAAAACGATCCTGATTCGCGCCGTATTATTGTCTCAGCATGGAACGTGGGTGAACTGGACCAGATGGCGCTGGCACCGTGCCACGCATTCTTTCAGTTTTACGTAGCGGACGGTCGTTTGTCCTGCCAGCTTTACCAACGCTCCTGCGACGTTTTCCTGGGATTACCGTTTAACATTGCCAGCTATGCATTGCTGGTACACATGATGGCGCAGCAGTGTGATCTGGAAGTCGGGGATTTTGTCTGGACCGGGGGGGATACGCACCTGTACAGCAACCACCTGGAGCAGACCCATCTGCAGTTGACCCGCGAGCCGCGCCCGCTACCGAAGCTGGTGATTAAACGTAAACCGGCGTCGTTGTTTGATTACCGCTTCGAAGACTTCGAGATTGAAGGCTACGATCCGCATCCGGCTATTAAAGCGCCCGTTGCCATTTAAGCGTTTTGCTAACGGCACCTTCAGGTGCCGTTGAGACTGATGCCTTACCGCATCCTGTCACAGACAGGATGGATGACACCCAATAAAAAATAAGGAAAATCAATTTATTGATTTTCGTCTGCTCACCACAAAGAAGGAAAAACCCCGTTTTTTCCTTCTTTGTCAGCAATCTGAACGGCACCTTCAGGTGCCGTTTTTCGTTGTCGCTTCCGGCATTTTTGCAACAGGCTGCAACCGCTATGGATTTCTTCAATAGCGTCTCGTAATCCTCTTTTTCTCTGCTGGAACGCGCGCGCCAGTGCGCCACACTGCTGCCATGATGAATAAACAGCGAGGCTACAGCCTTATGGAGCTCATTATGGTTATGGCGATTGTGCTGGCGCTTAGCGGTGTCGGGTTGCACGGCTGGCAGCAATGGCAGCAACATCAACGCCTGGTGCAAAGCTCGCGCCTGCTGCTGGCATGGTTGCAGCAGCAGCGCGATGAAGCGAATGCCTTCAACCGTGACAGTACGATTACGCTGGTCCGTGATGGCTCCCGCTGGTGTCTGAGCGCGAATGCACCGCAGTCAGATGCCTGCCGTGAAGGTGGGCGGGGTGTGTGGCAGCCTCAATGGCCGGACATTGCCCTTGTGGAAATCACAACCGGTCTGACATTCTTTGGTTTACGCAATACCGCGAGGCCGGGGCGAATTACGCTTGAGAACCCGAGCGGGCGTTGGCGGGCCGTTATATCTGTGTGGGGACGTATTCGTTTGTGCCAGCCAGGTTTGTCAGGGTGCCAGTGACGCGCGGTTTTACTTTGCCTGAAGCGCTGCTGGCGGTTGCGCTTGGCAGCGTAATATTGCTGGCGGGCAGCCGCCTGCTGCCGGGGATACAGCTCGCGACGTTGCGCGAAACGCAAGCGCAGAACCTTGAGGCCGAACTGTGGCGGCTGGTGTTTACTGTGGGTAAAACGCTACAGCGTGCTGGTTACTGTCGCAGTGAATGCGCGCTGGAGGGAGTAAGGTTGTTGGATAACGGGCGCTGCGTCATCATTTCACGTGAGTTGGCTCCCGCTAGCGGAACTGAGCAGATAGGCTTTCGGCTTAAAAACGGGGCGCTGGAGACCTTTAGCGGTAGCGTAAACTGTGACGGGAACGGTTGGGAAAGAATGACCGACCCGGGCAGCCTGGAGGTGGTGCAGTTTCAGGTCAGGCGCGAGGAGCGGGGGATATTTGCACCACGTCTGACCATTACGCTGCATGCACTGGCGTTGAATGCGCCGGGCAGAGTACTGGAACTGGTGCACAGCGTCAGCGGATTTAATCTGTGAAACATCAACGCGGGGGCGCGACGCTCGCGGCTATCATGGTGCTGATTGTGTCAGGTACGCTGTTATTGAGCGGATTAGGCCAACTTTTTGAACGGCGTATGCCCACGGTTGCAGGTGAAATTCGCCGTATACGTGCCACTGCCGAGGCGCATAGCGCGCTGGCGTGGGGCACGCTGCAGCGCTGGCAGCCACAGTCACACTGGCAGTGCCGGTCTACGGGGAGCGGGCAGGCTTGCCTGCGTCAACTGGAAGGTGGATTGCTGCTGCTGGGGCAGGACGAAACGGGTCTGTTACGCGTCTGGCAGCGTGCCACATTGCGCGAGGGAAAGGTGGTGTTAAGCCCGCGCAGCTGGAGCGATTTCTGCCCGTTGGCGACAATGGCGGAGTGTGTACCATGAATGGCCGGATGCGAGGTTTCAGCCTGCCGGAAACGTTGCTGGCGCTGTTGCTGTTGGCCATTGTGTCCAGCGGGCTGGCAAACTGGCAGCGCGCGCTGGCGCACGGACTACGTATGCAAAGCCAGACGCTGAGACAGTGGCGAATGCTCGAGCAGCAAAGCGACATTGCGCCTGTGCAACAGGCGCCAGCGCAGATAACGCGAAGAGAGACATCGCAGAGCGGATGTGTCAGCATCTCGGTCACGCTGACCGGGGAGCAGGGCGAGCGAGGCCAACTTACCCGCTTACACTGCCCTGTGAAGTAGCGGCTATTGCACGCAAAGCTTGATTTTTAGTGGGTTAGGTAAACTGTGACCTTAGCCGTCGTGCGGGTCAATTATCAGAAACGTCGCCAGACATCTCAGGTTTTAAGAGGACATGTTTATGTTGCGGGTGTATCACTCCAACCGGCTGGACGTGCTGGAAGAAATTATGGAGTTCATTGTGGAGCGCCAGCCGCTGGACGATCCCTTTGAGCCAGAAACGGTGCTGGTGCAAAGTGTAGGCATGTCCCAATGGCTGCAAATGACGCTGGCACAGCGCTTTGGTATTGCCGCTAACGTTGAGTTTCCGCTGCCTTCGAGTTTTATCTGGGACATGTTCGTACGTGTGCTGCCGGGTATTCCCAAAGAAAGCGCCTTCAGTAAAAGCAGCATGACCTGGAAGCTGATGAGCCTGTTGCCGCAGTGTCTTGATAACCCGGAGTTTGAAACCCTGCGTGTGTATCTGGCCGAAGATAGCGACGACCGTAAGTTGTTTCAGCTGGCAAGCCGGATAGCAGACCTTTTTGACCAGTATCTGGTGTATCGCCCACAGTGGCTTTTACGCTGGGAAGCGGGCGAGCAAGTGGAGGGGCTTAGCGACGTACAGCACTGGCAGGCGACACTGTGGCGTGAGCTAAATGCGCTGACCGACAAACTGGGCCAGCCACGCTGGCACCGCGCCAATCTCTACAGTCGATTTATCCGCACACTTGAAGAGGCAGACAGTTGTCCACCGGGCCTGCCGCCACGCATCTTTATTTGTGGGATTTCTGCGCTGCCGCCGGTTTATCTGCACGCACTCCAGGCGCTGGGCCGCCATATTGATGTTCATCTCCTGTTCACGAACCCGTGTCGCTACTACTGGGGCGATATTAAAGACCCTGCTTTCCTGGCACGCCTGATGAGTAAGCAGCGGCGAAAACATAACGCAGAACATACGCTGGCGCTGTTTAAAGAAAACACAGATGTTCCGGGCTTGTTTAATGATGCCGGTGAGCAGGCGGTGGGCAACCCACTACTGGCTTCGTGGGGCAAGCTGGGGCGTGATTACAGCTTTCTGCTCTCTGAGCTGGAGCGCGTTGAAGACGTTGATGTGTTTGTGGACGTGCCTGAAGATAACCTGTTGCACCGCTTACAGGGTGACCTGCTGGAGTTACAGGACAGGGAGATAGCCGGTCTGACTGAAGCTGAATTTATGCGCAGCGATAATAAACGCCTGCTCTCACCCGACGATCGTAGCGTGACTGTGCACGTGTGTCACAGCCCGCAGCGTGAGGTGGAGGTACTGCATGACCGGCTACTGGCAATGCTTGAAGACGACCCAACGCTGACCCCGCGCGATATTATCGTGATGGTGGCCGATATCGACAGTTACAGTCCGTTTATTCAGGCCGTGTTTGGCAGCGTAAGTGACGAACGGCGCCTGCCGTTTGCTATCTCCGACCGCCGGGCACGCCAGGCGCATCCGGCTATTCAGGCCTTTATTTCACTGCTGGGGCTACCGGACAGTCGCTTTATTTCAGAAGACGTGCTGGCGCTGCTTGAGGTCCCGGCGCTGGCAGCGCGTTTTGACATTGATGAAGAAGGGCTGCGTTATCTGCGCCAGTGGGTGAGCGAGTCCGGCGTGCGCTGGGGGCTTGATGACAACAACGTGCGCGATATGGATTTGCCCGTGACCGGCCAGCACACATGGCGTTTTGGGCTGATGCGCATGCTGCTGGGCTACGCGATGCAAAGCGATGCCGGTGAGTGGCAGGACGTGCTGCCTTATGACGAATCCAGCGGACTGATTGCTGCCCTGGTTGGGCATCTGGCGGATTTGCTGTCCGAGCTTAACCGCTGGCGTGCCGAGCTTTCGCAGCCGCGCACGCTGGATGAATGGCTGGCGTTGTGTCGGGAGATGTTGAACGCATTTTTCCTGCCAGATGCCGACACTGAAGCCGCGCTCACGCTGATTGAACAGCAGTGGCAGACGGTTATCAGCCAGGGACTGGAGGCCGACTATCGCACCGCCGTGCCGCTGCGGCTTTTACGCGACGAACTGGCCTCCCGCTTAGACCAGGAGCGTATCAGCCAGCGCTTCCTGGCCGGGCCGATTAACTTTTGTACGTTGATGCCGATGCGGTCTATTCCATTTCGCGTGGTGTGCCTGCTGGGGATGAACGACGGTGTTTACCCGCGCGTGCTGCCGCCGCTGGGTTTTGATCTTATGAGTGAAAAGCCGGTGCGTGGCGATCGCAGCCGCCGTGATGACGATCGTTACCTGTTCCTTGAGGCGCTGATCTCAGCCCAGCAGTGCCTGTGGATTAGCTATATCGGCCGCTCGGTACAGGACAACAGCGAAAAATTCCCGTCGGTGCTGGTTGAGGAGTTAGTGGACTACATTGCCCACAGCCATTACCTTGCGGGCGATGAGACATGTAACAGTGATGAAAGCGCGCGGCGTGTGCTGCGCCATATTATCTGCGAACACCCTCGCACACCGTTTGATGCCGCAAGATTCACGCCTGACGCTGAGTTTCAGAGCTATGCGCGTGAGTGGCTGCCTGCTGCCAGCGAGCAGGGTGAGGCACAGCCTGATTTTATTCAGCCACTTAATGAGCTGCCGGTTGAAGAAATCTCTTTCGAGCAGCTACAGCGCTTCTGGCGTCATCCGGTCAGAGCATTTTTCCAGATGCGCCTGCGGGTTAACTTTGCTCAGGAAGATGCCGAATTGCCGGACAGCGAACCGTTTACGCTGGACTCGCTCAACCGTTTTCGCATGAATCAGCAGTTACTGAATACGCTGGTACATCAGCAGGATCCGGATGCACTCTACCGGCGCTATCGCGCGGCAGGTGAGCTGCCCTATGGCGCGTTTGGTGATATCTGGTGGGATGCCCAGTGTGATGAAATGCGTACACTGGCCCAGAAAGTGCTGCAAGCGCGCCAGCCGGGTGAGAACAGGGAAATTAACCTGCTGTTGGACGGCGTGCGGTTAACTGGCTGGCTTACTGACGTCCAACCGGATGGATTGCTGCGTTGGCGGCCTTCATTACTGCGGGTGCCGCATGGTCTGCAGCTGTGGCTGGAGCATCTGGTTTATTGTGCCAGTGGCGGTAGCGGACATAGCCGTCTGTTAGGGCGACGCGACGGAGAGTGGCATTTCCCGGCGCTTGCACCTGTTGAGGCAGAAGCTTTACTTTGTGAACTGGTGAAAGGCTACCGTCAGGGGATGCGCGAGCCGCTGATTTTACTGCCCGACAGCGGCGGTGCCTGGCTTAAGGCCTGCTATGACCCGCAGACTGACAGCATTCTCTGGGACGACGAGACGCAGCGTAAAGCGCGGGCAAAACTGGTGCAAACATGGGAAGGTAATCAGACCGTAGGTGGCGAAGGCCAGGATATCTGGTTACAGCGACTTTGGCGAACGCTTGATGAGGATTATTATGATGCTATCTTGCGTGAAGCACAGCGCTGGTTGT
This sequence comes from uncultured Enterobacteriaceae bacterium, assembly GCA_966185765.1. GTDB lineage: Bacteria > Pseudomonadota > Gammaproteobacteria > Enterobacterales > Enterobacteriaceae > CBIFVZ01. The sequence goes on from CBIFVZ010000006.1 coordinate 85,841, forward strand.
TACCCTTATTCAGCCATCAGTGGTCTGTATAAAAATTGCACAGTCCGGGGCGGTGATTTATGATGCGCCACGCTCCCCGATAATAAAAAATGTCGCAACACGCGCCCATTGCGTGCGTGTTGCCAGAAGTGGCGCAAGTTAATGATGATGTCAGGCCGTTCTACTAAGAGGTTCGTGAATGCCTAATTGCAGCACCTGGTTTAAAGCCTTTTTCTTAATTTTTGCCCTCTGGGCACCCTTAAGTCAGGCAGACACGGGCTGGCAGCCTGTTGAGAAAACGATTCGCAAGAGTCAGCAAGATCCCCGTGCTTATGAGGCGATTCGGCTGGATAACGGTATGGAAGTCCTGCTGGTTTCCGACCCGCAGGCTGTCAAATCCCTGGCAGCGCTGGTGGTGCCTGTCGGTTCATTACAGGACCCGGACAGCCAGCAAGGTCTTGCGCACTATCTTGAACACATGGTTCTGATGGGTTCAAAAAAATACCCCGACCCGGAGGGGCTGGCCGAGTTTTTGAAAAAACACGGCGGCAGCCATAACGCCAGCACGGCGGCCTACCGCACGGCTTTTTATCTTGAAGTAGAAAACGACGCGCTGGAGCCTGCGGTGGACCGGCTGGCGGATGCGATTGCCCAGCCGAATCTGTCGCCGGAATATGCCGAGCGTGAACGCAACGCGGTGAACGCCGAGTTGACGCTGGCGCGCGCGCGCGACGGGATGCGCATGGCGCAGGTCAGCGCCGAAACCATTAACCCGGCTCACCCCGGCGCACGTTTTTCCGGCGGTAACCTGGAAACCCTGAGCGATAAGCCCGGCAGTAAACTTCATGACGCACTGCTGGCGTTTCGCCAGCAGTGGTACTCTGCCAATATCATGAAAGCGGTTATTTATGGCAATAAACCGCTGCCAGAACTGGCACGCATTGCCGCTGGCACCTGGGGGCGAGTACCAAACCACAATATTAAGGCACCGGAAATCACCGTGCCGGTGGTCACCGAGGCCCAGAAAGGGCAAATCATTCATTATGTGCCGGTGCTTCCACGTAAAGTGGTACGTGTTGAGTTCCGTATCGATAACAACAGCGATAAGTTTCGCAGCAAAAGCGATGAGCTTATCGGTTACCTGATTGGCAACCGCAGCGCTGACACGCTCTCTGACTGGCTGCAAAAGCAGGGACTGGCAGAAAGCATCAACGCCAGCTCTGACCCGATGGTGGCGGGCAACGGCGGCGTGTTTGTCATTTCCGTTTCACTCACCGATAAAGGACTGGCCCAGCGTGACCGCGTTGTGGCGGCGATTTTTAGTTACCTGAAGTTGCTGCGTGAAAAGGGGGTGGATAAGCGCTATTTCGATGAGTTGTCGCATGTGCTGGACCTGGATTTCCGCTATCCGACCCTGACCCGCGACATGGATTATGTGGAGTGGCTGGCTGACACCATGCTGCACGTGCCGGTTGAACATACGTTGGACGCGGTAAATATCGCTGACAAATATGATGCCCAGGAAATCAATGCTCGCCTGGCAATGATGACGCCGCAGAATGCCCGCATCTGGTATATCAGCCCTGATGAGCCACACAATAAAACCGCGTATTTTGTTGATGCCCCTTATCAGGTAGAAAAGATAACGTCAGCAATGCGGGATAAGTGGCACGACGAGGCGCAGGGTATTCATTTACAACTGCCTGTACTGAACCCGTACATCCCGAATGACTTTACGCTGATTAAGCCCGCTAAAGCGTATAAACACCCTGAGTTGCTGGTCGATGAGCCGGGGCTGCGTGCGTTATATATGCCAAGTGCGCGTTTTGCCGATGAGCCGCGTGCTGACATCACCGCCATACTGCGTAATACAAAGGCGATGGACAGCGCCAGAAATCAGGTGCTGTTTGCGCTCAACGACTATATGGCGGGTATGGCGCTCGACGAACTGAGCAACCAGGCCTCTGTAGGAGGGATTTCGTTTTCCACCAATGCGAATAACGGACTGATGGTGAGCGCCAGTGGTTATACCCAGCGTCTGCCGCAGCTCTTTACTGAGCTTATTGACGGCTATTTTAGCTACAAACCCGAGGCTGACTGGCTGGCACAGGCTAAATCCTGGTATACACGCATGCTGGATTCTGCCGAAAAGGGTAAAGCTTATGAGCAGGCAATTATGCCGGTTCAGATGCTCTCTCAGGTACCTTATTTCCAGCGTGCAGACCGCCGCGCTCAGTTGCCTTCCATCACGCTTGATGAGGTGCTGCGCTATCGCGATATGTTGCGCAAAAACGCAAAGCCTGAGTTTCTGGTGCTGGGAAATATCACGCCACAACAGGTAAAAACACTGGCGGCGCAAACCCGCGACAAGCTTGATGCGAAAGGCGATGAGTGGTGCCGTACTAAAGATGTGCTGGTCAATAAGAAGCAGCGCATCCTGGTTGAGAAGCCGGGCACCAGCACGGACTCAGCACTGGCGGCGGCATTTGTGCCGACGGGGTATGACGAAACGACCAGTTCAGCCTTAAGCTCGGTGCTGGCGCAGACCATTCAACCCTGGTTTTATACGCAGCTGCGTACCCGCGAGCAGCTTGGCTATGCGGTGTTCTCCTTCCCGATGGCGGTGGGTCGTCAGTGGGGCATCGCTTTCCTTTTGCAAAGCAGCGACAAACAACCTGCGGCGCTGTGGACGCGTTATCAGGCTTTCTTCCCGACGGCGGAAAAACGGCTGCGTGAGATGACGCCCGAAGAGTTTGCACAAATTAAACAAGGCGTTATCGGCGAGATGATGCAGGCACCGCAGACGCTCAGTGAAGAAGCGGCACGCTTTAGTAAAGATTTTGGCCGCGCCAATCTGAAGTTTGATTCACGCGATAAAGTGATTGCTGCCATCAAAACGCTCACGCAGCAGCAACTGGTGGATTTCTTTCACCAGGCGGTGATAGCGCAAAGCGGCATGTCTGTCCTGTCGCAGGTTGCCGGGAGTCAGGGCGGAAAAATGCAGTATGCCAGTCCTGAGGGATGGCGGCTTGAAAATGATATCAGCGCGCTCCAACAGTCAATGCCACTGGTTAGTGAGAAACCATGAGTGAGGCAGATGCCCAGCCGCTTGACCCGCTCAGTCTGCCGCTTACGGGCGAGCGGCTGATTGAGGCGTCTGCGGGCACCGGAAAAACCTTCACCATTGCTGCGTTATACCTGCGCCTGCTGCTGGGGTTGGGGGGCGAAACCGCCTTCCCGCGCCCGCTCGGCGTAGAGGAATTGCTGGTAGTGACCTTTACCGAGGCGGCGACCGAAGAGCTGCGCGGTCGTATCCGTGCGCGAATCCATGAACTGCGTATTGCCTGTATTCGCGGGCGTACCGACGACCCGTTGTTAAAACGTCTTCTTGATGATATCCCTGATTTGCCTCAGGCGGCACAGGTACTCCTGCTGGCGGAACGCCAGATGGACAATGCGGCGATATTTACCATTCACGGCTTTTGCCAACGTATGCTTAGCCTGAATGCCTTTGAGTCCGGGATGTTGTTTGAGCAGCGGTTACTGGAAGATGAAAGCCAGTTGCGCCAGCAGGCGTGTGCGGATTTCTGGCGTCGCCACTGTTACCCGCTCGCACGCCCGGTCGCGCAGGCGGTAAGCGAAATGTGGTCCGGGCCACAGGCGCTGCTGCGCGAGATTTATACCTGGTTGCAGGGGGAAGCACCGCTACTGCGCCAGCCTCCGGATAATGAGGAAACGCTCCAGCAGCGCCATGACGCGATTGTCGCACGCATTGATGATATCAAGGCCCAGTGGCGCGCGGTCGCGCCGGAACTGGAAGCGATGATTGCATCTTCAGGTGTGGACAAACGCAGCTTCAGCAGCAAGAACCTGCCCGCCTGGCTTGAGAAGGTGGGCGAATGGGCAGCGCTGGAGACTACCACTTACCAGCTGCCTGATGCGCTGGCGAAGTTCGCGCAATCCTTTCTCATTGAAAAAACCAAAAAAGGTGAACCGCCACGTCATCCGCTGTTTGATGCTATTGATGCGCTGTTGGCCGAGCCGCTTACGTTGCGCGACCTGGTCATCGCCCGCGCTATCGTTGAGATACGTGACAGCGTGGCGAAAGAGAAGCAGCGGCGCGGTGAGCTTGGTTTTGACGATATGTTGAGCCGCCTGGATATCGCATTGCGCCAGCCCGGTGCCGAGCAGCTTGCTGCCGCCATTCGCCGACGTTTCCCGGTTGCGATGATTGATGAATTTCAGGATACCGATCCGCAGCAGTACCGCATCTTTCGCCGTATCTGGTTAAATCAAATCGACACGGCGCTGCTTTTGATTGGTGACCCAAAGCAGGCGATTTACGCCTTTCGCGGTGCGGATATCTTCACCTACATGCGCGCACGTGCAGAGGTAAGCGCCCACTACACGCTTGATACCAACTGGCGCTCGGCCCCCGGCGTGGTGGCGAGCGTTAACGCGCTGTTTGCGCACCAGAACAATCCGTTTTTGTTTCGCCAGATCCCTTTTTTGCCGGTCAATCCGGCACCACGTAACGCCCACATGCGTTTTACCGTAGACGGTATTGCGCATAAGCCAATGTCATTCTGGCTGGCCGCAGGAGAAGGGATTAATGTAAGTGATTACCAACAAACTATGGCGCACCGCTGTGCACGGCAGATAAGAGACTGGCTGGAAGCCGGACAGCTTGGCTCGGCCCTGCTGTGGCGCGGTGAGTCCGCACGCCCGGTACAGGCGAGTGATATTACCATTCTGGTGCGCAGTCGTGGTGAGGCCGCCGTGGTGCGTGAGGCGTTGAGCGCGCTGAACATTCCCTCAGTGTATCTCTCCAACCGTGACAGTGTGTTTGCCACCCAGGAAGCGCGCGAGTTGTTATGGCTTTTGCAGGCGGTACTGGCCCCCGGTCAGGAAAGCGCGCTGCGTAGCGCGATGGCCACCAGCATTCTCGGCCTGGACGCTCAGGCGTTAGATGCACTCAACCAGGATGAAATGGCCTGGGATGCGCTGGTTGAAGAGTTTGAGGGTTACCGGCAGTGTTGGCTGCGGCGCGGGGTGATGCCGATGCTGCGCCAGATGATGGCGAAACGTGGCGTGGCTGAAAGTCTGTTAGCCTCGCCGGGCGGTGAACGCCGTCTGACGGATGTGCTGCACCTGAGCGAGCTATTACAGGAGGCGGCAGCAAGCCTCGAGAGTGAACATGCGCTGGTGCGCTGGTTGGCACAAAACATTGCCGAGCCTGACAGCAACGCCTCTTCTCAACAACTGCGCCTGGAAAGCGACAGGCACCTGGTGCAGGTGGTAACCATCCATAAATCGAAAGGGCTGGAGTATTCGCTGGTTTGCCTGCCTTTTATCGCCAGCTTTCGCCCGCAAAAACAGGCGCTTTATCACGACCGAAGCACCTTTGAAACGCTGCTTGATCTGAGTAATGATGCCGAAAGCCTGGGCCTTGCGGAAGAAGAGCGCCTGGCGGAAGACCTGCGCCTGCTGTATGTGGCGCTGACTCGCGCCATCTGGCACGTGAGTGTTGGTATTGGGCCGCTGTTTCGCGGCAGTCGGACCAAAAAAGGTGAAACGGATGTGCACCTCAGCGCTATTGGCTGGTTGCTCCAGCGTGGTGAAGCGATGGAGGCTGCCCAACTTCACGAGGCGTTGACGCGTTTTTGTGGTGATGACATGTGCCTGGAAGTGGTGGCGCCAGGTGATGATGACCAGCGCCCCTGGGCGCCGACGCTTTCACCGGCACGCGCTCTGGCAGCTCGCGCGGTGGCGCAGCCCTTGCGCGATGACTGGCGGGTGACCAGCTATTCCGGTTTGCAGCGCCACGCCAGCGGCTCGGCGCAGGATTTACTGCCACGTCTGGATATTGACGCGGCGGGAGCAGATAACAGCATAAGTGAACCCTCGCTCACGCCGCATACCTTTCCACGCGGCGCATCGCCGGGAACATTTTTGCATGGCTTATTTGAGCAACTGGAGTTTACGCAGCCGGTTGATGCGCTCTGGATGACAGAGCAGCTTCAGCGTGGCGGCTTTGATGAAGCCTGGCAACCGACGCTGAGTGCCTGGTTAAACCAGATTCTGGCGACACCGCTTAATGATAGCGGTGTCTCGCTTGGGCAGCTTAGCGCCAGAGATCGTCAGGTAGAGATGGCGTTTTACCTGCCGATAGACGCCATGCTGTCACCGCAAGCGGTGGATGCGCTCACACACCGCTATGACCCGCTGTCTGCACAGTGTCCGCCGCTGGATTTTCAACGTCTGCGCGGCATGCTTAAAGGCTTTATCGACCTGGTGTTCCGCTGGCAAGGGCGTTACTACCTGCTGGACTATAAATCTAACTGGTTGGGCGAAAACAGCGAGGCCTATACGCCAGCGGCAATGGAAAAAGCCATGTGCCAGCACCGTTATGACCTGCAATATCAGCTTTACAGCCTGGCGCTGCACCGTTACCTGCGCCATCGCATTACGGATTATGACTATGAACGTCACTTCGGCGGCGTCATCTACCTGTTTTTACGCGGCGTTGAAGGAAATGGCGCCAGGCAGGGCATTTTCAGTACGCGTCCCGACCCGGCGCTGATTACCGGGCTGGACAGGCTGTTTGCAGGCGAAGGGGAGCCGACCCTATGACAATGACTGAATTACTGGAGCAGGCGGTGATGCACAAGCTATTGCGCCCGCTTGACGTTCGTTTTGCCCTGACGCTGGTGAGCGAAGACGAGCCTGCTGCCGTGCTTGCCGCCGCGCTACTGAGTCGTGATGCCGGGGAAGGGCATGTATGCCTGCCGCTGACACGTCTGTTGCCTGCGTATTATTTTGCGGCGCGCCATGAGGCGCTGGCACATGCACTCTTTGCCGCTGCGGGTGAACCTGCGTGCTGGCGAGAGGTGCTGCTACGTTCTTCGGCTATCAGCGAAGGCGAGAAAGCAACACCGATAAAGCTGGTGAGCGACAGGCTGTATCTTAACCGTATGTGGTGTAACGAACAGGCGGTGGCGGCGTTTTTTCGTGATGAGAACCACGCCATTGAGCATGATGAAACCCAATTGCGTACTGTGCTGGACGGCTTGTTTGCGCCCGTAGAGGGGGTTGACTGGCAAAAAGTCGCTGCCGCAGTGGCGCTGACGCGGCGCATTGCCGTGATTTCTGGCGGTCCAGGCACCGGTAAAACCACCACGGTGGCAAAGCTGCTTGCGGCCCTGGTACAGCTTGAGCAAGAAAATCAGCCACGCATCCGACTTGCGGCGCCCACGGGGAAAGCGGCGGCGCGGCTCACGGAGTCGTTGGGAGCCGCGCTACAGCGTCTGGCGCTGACTGATGGGCAAAAAGCACTGCTGCCGGAAGAGGCTTGTACGCTGCATCGCCTTCTGGGCGTGCAGCCGGGGAGCCAGCGCCTGCGTTACCACGCTGACAATCCGCTGCATCTTGATGTATTAGTGGTTGATGAAGCCTCGATGGTCGATCTGCCGATGATGGCGCGCCTGGTGGCGGCATTACCGGCGCGCGCGCGGATTATTTTCCTCGGTGACCGCGATCAGCTGGCTTCTGTGGAGGCGGGCGCGGTGCTGGGCGACCTCTGCCAGTTTGTGAGTCAGGGATACAGCCGTAAGCGCGCAGCCGAACTGTCACGCCTGACCGGTTGTGACGTTGAGGCCGGTGAAGACGACGGCGCTGCACATCAGCTTCGTGACGGTCTGTGTTTGCTGCGTAAAAGCTACCGTTTTGGCAGCGATTCCGGCATTGGGCAACTGGCGGCAGCCGTCAATGATAGCGATCCGCGCCGGGCGCTGGCGTTATGCAGGGCGTCATTTGCGGATGTTGCCAGCTATGCGATGGGCAGCCAGGCCGATTATGGCGCTATGATTGACGGCGCACAGAAGGGCTATGCCGGTTATCTGGCGCTTCTGCGCCAGAAGGATAGCGAGCCTGCACAAATACTGAGCGCGTTTAGTGACTACCAGTTGCTGTGTGCGCTGCGCGAAGGACCGTTTGGTGTAAGCGGACTTAATGAGCGCCTGGAGCAGGCGCTTATGCAGCGCCGCCTGATTTCCCGGCCTGACAACCTGTCGCGCTGGTATCATGGACGCCCGATAATGATTACACGTAACGACAGTGCGCTGGGTCTGTTTAACGGCGATATCGGTATTGCACTGCGCCTGCGTGGTGAACTGCGGGTATGGTTCCCAATGCCCGACGGCACGCTTAAGTCAGTACAGCCGAGCCGCCTGCCGGAGCATGAGACAGCGTGGGCTATGACCGTGCATAAATCCCAGGGGTCGGAGTTCGATCACGCGGCACTGGTATTGCCTGGGGAATTTGTACCGCTTATCACTCGCGAGCTGGTGTATACCGCGATTACCCGAGCACGTAAGCAACTTTCGCTTTACGCACAACCGCGCGTGCTGGAGCTGGCTATCGCCAGCGGCACAGAGCGGCGCAGCGGGTTAACGGCGCTGTTTGCGGGCGTAGTGGACAGCGTTGGGCAGGATCACACATAACGGGCAGGTGCAGGAACTGGCAATAAGCCATTAAGCGGGATTGCGCTTGCGTGTTAATGTGGCGTTGGTCAGAGAAGCGAAGGCCACAGATAAGGCTGTCTTTGGGCTACAGGCAACGTTGATATAAACGCGCAGCGCGGGCCAGTTTTGCCCTCCAGAGTATAGTCAGGGCGCGGCATGTTGCCGCTCTCGCGCCCTGACCCGCAGCCGCGCACTCAGGTTAAATCCGCCATCAGTACCTTCGAGCGACGCTGGTAGTTGTACATCTGCTTTTTACTTTCCGGCAACAGTTCCACATCCACCGGTGTGAATCCCCGCTCCTGAAACCAGTGAATGCTGCGCGTGGTGAGCACAAACAGGCGCGTCAGCCCCATCTGTTTTGCCTGGGCAGCAATACGGTTAAGCAACTCCTCGCCGCGCGACGAGCTTCGGTAATCCGGATGTACCGCCACACAGGCCATTTCACCAATCTTCTCTTCAATAAACGGATACAGTGCCGCACAGGCAATGGTCAGATTGTCGCGCTCAATAATGGTGAATTTATCAATTTCCATTTCCAGCTGTTCGCGTGAGCGACGTACCAGAATGCCCTGCTGCTCCAGCGGGCGAATCAACTCAAGGATCCCGCCTATGTCGTTGATGGTAGCGCGGCGAATCTGTTCGGCGCTTTCCATCACTATCTGGGTACCGATACCGTCGCGCGAGAACAGCTCCTGGAGCAACGCACCGTCTTCACGGTAGCTAATGAGGTGGCAGCGTCGTACACCGCTGCGACATGCTTTCACCGCCCCACGCAAAAAGCGCACCGTACCGGAATGGTAATCGCCCTCGGCTTCAAGCTCTTCTACGCGCTGCTGGGCATCATTAGGAAGCATCTCGGAAATGATATTGCCTTCGGCGTTGATAACCCCCTGTGATGAGCAAAAACCAATCATCTTTTCCGCCCGCAGTTTTGCAGCAAGCTGGGTCGCTATCTCTTCAGAAGTGAGATTGAAACTCTCGCCGGTAACCGATACCGCAACAGGACCCAACAGTACGATGGCGCCACTATCGAGCTGGCGGTTAATGGCTTCTTCGTCGATACGACGGATACGCCCGCTGTGGCAATAGTCCACGCCATCGTCCACGCCCAGCGGCTGGGAAATAATAAAGTTACCGCTCACGACGTTAATGTGTGCACCCTGAAGTGGGGTATTGCTGAGGCTCATCGACAACCGAGCGGTGATTTCCAGCTGTAACATACCGGCGGCCTGTTTAACCAGTTCCAGCGCTCTGGCATCGGTTACGCGGGTGTGTTTGTGATAAACAGGCTCACAGTGGTGCTCTGCGAGATTAGCGTCTATTTGTGGACGCGCGCCATAAACAACAACAAGGCGAATGCCCAGACTGTGCAAAAGACCTATATCATTGACAATGCTGGAAAAGTTTTCATGTTCAATCGCCTCGCCACCTAACATAATGACAAATGTTTTGCCCCGGTGGGCGTTGATGTAGGGGACGGAGTGACGAAATCCTTCGACCAGCTCTGTTTTGCGCTCCTTAACCACGGCACTTCCTCGCTGAATTTTTATTCGTAATAAATGTATTTTTATTCTTTTCCGGTCGCGAGCGCAAGCGACAATTTCACCTGTTTTTCACACAATAAGCGCATTTGTTATTGAATGTTTACCCTTCTATAGATGACAGTAGATGCGGCTTTCGCTAAAGTTTTCGGCTCAGAATTTCTTAAGAACGTAAATCGTGGTTCGCTATTTGCTCGGGAGAAGCATGTCGGGAGACCGTTTGTTTAGCCGCCGCCGCTTGCTGCAGGGGGCGGGAGCCATGTGGCTGTTGAGTGTCAGCCCGTTGGGGTTTGCTGCAACAAGTCAGGTGATTGCGGTGCGCGTATGGCCTGCGTCGGCCTATACGCGCGTGACGCTGGAGTCCAGCCGCGAGCTTAAATATCGCCAGTTCGCGCTCAGCAACCCAGAGCGCGTGGTGGTTGATATTGAAGGTGTGCAGCTTAATTCGGTGCTTAAGGGACTGGACAACCTGGTGCGTGCAGACGATCCGTACATTAAATCGGCGCGCGTCGGGCAGTTTGATCCGCAAACCGTGCGCCTGGTGTTTGAGCTGCGCCAGAACGTTTCTCCGCATATGTTTGCACTGGCACCGGTAGCGGAATTTAAAGACCGTCTGGTGATGGATCTCTATCCGGCTAATGCGGCTACCGAGCAGGATCCGTTGATGGCGCTGCTCGAGGATTACAATAAGGGCACGCTTGATAAGCAAAGTACGCAGCAAAATCAGGGGCCACAGCCGGGTCGAGCCGGGCGCGACAGGCCAATTGTTATCATGCTTGACCCAGGCCACGGCGGTGAAGACCCCGGCGCCATTGGTAAATATAAAACCCATGAAAAGGACGTGGTATTACAGATTGCCCGCCGCCTGAAGGCGCTGATTGATAAAGAGTCCAACATGAAAGCGTATATGACGCGCAATGAGGATATCTTTATTCCATTGGGAGTGCGTGTGGCGAAGGCGCGCAAGCAGCGCGCGGATCTCTTCGTTTCCATTCACGCTGATGCCTTTACCGACCGTTCGGCCCACGGTTCCTCGGTGTTTGCCCTGTCAACCAAAGGAGCGACCAGTACCGCCGCGAAATTCCTGGCACAAACCCAGAATGCTGCCGACCTGATTGGTGGGGTAAGCAAAAGTGGTGACCGGTATCTCGACCACACGATGTTCGATATGGTGCAGTCGTTGACCATTAACGACAGTCTGGCATTTGGTAAAGCGGTGCTCAACCATATGGGCAACATCAACCGTTTACATAAGCGACGTGTGGAACAGGCGGGGTTTGCCGTACTCAAAGCGCCGGACATCCCGTCAATTCTGGTAGAAACTGCGTTTATCAGTAACGTGGATGAGGAGCGCAAGCTCCGTACCGCAGCGTTTCAGCAGAAGGTGGCAGAATCCATTCTTAAAGGTATTCGCGCGTATTTTGCCAGTGATGCGATGCTGGCGCGGCGAGGATAATCGTAAAGCAGAAACGAGCGCCCTGCGGGGCGTTTTTATGCGGGTTAGTACGCAGGTAGGGTATGGCCGAACGTCAGAAACAAAAAAACACCCGTCAGGGTGTTCATTTTGTATTGGTTGCGGGGGCCGGATTTGAACCGACGACCTTCGGGTTATGAGCCCGA
>CBIFVZ010000007.1:0-92994 GCA_966185765.1 uncultured Enterobacteriaceae bacterium
TCGCGCGGGCAATGGCGGCTTCAACGGCGGCTTTGCGCGGGTCTGGCGGTGGCGCGGTCGCCTCTGTAGAGGGTGTCGCGGCATTGTCGGCGTTTTGCGCCGGAGCCTCGCTGCTGCCGCCAGCCTGCTGCGCGGCTTTGCGGGCCTTAGCGCGGGCAATGGCGGCTTCAACGGCGGCTTTGCGCGGATCTGGCGGTGGCGCGGTCGCCTCTGTAGAGGATGTCGCGGCATTGTCGGCGTTTTGCGCCGGAGCCTCGCTGCTGCCGCCAGCCTGCTGCGCGGCTTTGCGGGCCTTAGCGCGGGCAATGGCGGCTTCAACGGCGGCTTTGCGCGGGTCTGGCGGTGGCGCCGTTGCCTCTGTAGAAGGTGTCGTGGCATTGTCAGCGTTTTGCGCCGGAGCCTCGCTGCTACCCTCAGCCTGCTGCGCGGCTTTACGGGCCTTAGCGCGGGCAATGGCAGCTTCAACGGCGGCTTTGCGCGGGTCTGGCGGTGGCGTGGTTGCCTCTGTAGAGGGTGTCGCGGCATTGTCGGCGTTTTGCGCCGGAGCCTCGCTGCTGCCCTCAGCCTGCTGTGCGGCTTTACGGGCCTTAGCGCGGGCAATGGCGGCTTCAACGGCAGATTTGCGCGGATCGTTCAGCTCGTCACCGTGGGTTTCAGTATTACTCTTCGTTTGTTGCCGCTTCTCAGCCTGACGCGCTCTGGCTTCAGCTTTGCGTGCTTCACGTGCGGCTATCATTGCGCTGTTATCTGGTTTTGAGCCTGCCGCGATTTCAATGGTTTCTGTTGCGTCTGCCTTTTTAGTGCGGATGCGCGCCAGCGCGGCAGCGATGGCGTCTTTATCTGCAGCCCCGGGTTGAGCCGCGGCCTGCTTATGTCGACTGGCACGGGCGACTTTTTCACGCTCAAGACGTGCCTGGCGGGCTTCAAAGCGTTCTTTTGCTTCAGCGGCGCGACGGGCTTCTTCATCAATGGCGCGGATCTCGGCTTTCTCCTGGCGGAAGTACTGCACCAACGGGATGTTGCTTGGGCAAACCCAGGCGCAGGCACCGCACTCAATGCAGTCTGCCAGATTGTGTGCCGTTGCCTTATCGTGTTGCTGGCCCTTACTGAACCAGTAGAGCTGTTGGGGTAGCAGATCCGCCGGGCAGGCGTCAGCGCAGGCACTACAACGAATGCAGCCCTGTTCTTCAGGCGTTTCACCCATTTCGCTGGCAGAAGGGGCTAACAGGCAGTTGGTAATTTTTACCACTGGTACATCAAGCGATGGCAGGGTAAAGCCCATCAGCGGACCACCCATAATGACCAGCTGCTGTTTGGTAGGGCGTAAACCGGCAACATCAAGCAGATGGCGTACCGGTGTACCAAGACGCGCCCAGACGTTGCCTGGACGTGCGACCGATTCGCCGGTTAGCGTCACCACGCGCTCAGTCAATGGCTCGCCATCGATGACGGCACGCTTAATCGCATAAGCGGTGCCGACGTTTTGCATCAGCACGCCAATATCTGACGAACGACCACCGTGCGGCACCTGCTTGCCGGTGAGAATTTGTGTGAGTTGTTTTGCGCCGCCAGAAGGATATTTGGTCGGAATGACGCGCAGGCGAATATCGTGAGAGTCTGCCAGAACCGCACGCAGCATCGAAATGGCCTGAGGCTTGTTGTCTTCAATACCGATAAGCGTTTCGCGTGGCTGAAGAATGTGCGTCAGTATACGGATGCCTTCAACAATCTGCGCAGCGCAGTCCTGCATTAGCCTGTCGTCCGCCGTGATATAGGGTTCGCATTCAGCGGCATTGATGATAAGTGTGGTGATATTGCTGCCACCGCCGCGAAGCTTCACGCCGGTCGGGAAGCCTGCACCGCCCAGTCCCGCCACGCCGTACTGATGGATACGCTCAATCAATGCCTCACGACTCTGGCAGCGGTAGTCCTCCATGCGTACACGCTCCAACCAGCGGTCTTCACCGTCGGCGTCAATCACCGCACACAGCTCTGCCAGCCCGGAAGGATGGGCGGTCGTGTGGGGTTCAATCGCAACGACGGTACCGGAGGTTGGGGCATGAACGGGCAGCATTCTGCCACTGCCACGGGTCAACGGTTGACCGCGCAGCACATGTTCACCCACGCTCACGCACGGTTCACCTTCAAGACCGAGATGTTGCTTGAGCGGCACAATAAAGCGGGTTGGCAGAGGAACCTGGCGCAGCGGCGTACCGCTGGACTGAGCTTTCATTTCCGGAGGGTGGATGCCGCCGTGAAAGTCCCAGAGTTTCTCTTTTCTGAACGCGGAAAATATCTTAAGCATGTTGTTCCGTCGTGATTACGCGCACGGGAATGGTCTGCAAATCCCACTTCCAGGTATCGGGGGTTTGCGCGACAGGGCGCAGTTCAATGCACTGCGTAGGGCAGGGATCAACGCACAGATTGCAGCCAGTACATAAATCGCTGACCACGGTGTGCATTGCACGCGTCGCGCCAACGATGGCGTCTACCGGACAAGCCTGGATGCATTTAGTGCAGCCAATACAGTTGGCTTCATCAATAACGGCCAACATCCGCACAGGTTCGGCGGCAGGACCGTCATCGCCAATAGGTTGAGGGTCTACGTTCAAAAGGGTCGCGATTTTATTCATTACTGCTTCTCCGCCCGGAGCACAGCGGTTAATACGCTCGCCATTATTACCTACCGCTTCAGCGTAGGGCCGACAGCCGGGATAGCCGCACTGTCCGCACTGGCTCTGGGGCAGCAGATCGTCAATTTTATCGACAATCGGGTCTTCTTCGACGGCAAACCGGCGTGATGCGTAACCCAACAACAGGCCAAACAGCAGGGAGAGTAATGTGAGTACCGCAACGGCAATCGTAATTGTGTTCATCAGAATTTCACCAGCCCGCTAAACCCCATAAAGGCAAGCGACATCAGACCGGCGGTAATAAGCGCAATAGCGTTACCTTTAAAGGGGGCCGGAACATCCGCGACAGCAAGGCGTTCGCGAATAGAAGCGAACAGCACCATTACCAGTGAAAAGCCAACTGCCGCAGAAAAGCCGTACAGGGCCGACTGTAAAAAAGAGTGATTCAGGTTGATACTGAGCAGCGCCACGCCAAGTACTGCACAGTTCGTGGTAATCAGCGGCAGGAAGATCCCCAGCAGGCGATACAGCGCCGGGCTTGTTTTGCGCACGACCATTTCGGTGAACTGAACAACAACCGCGATAACCAGAATAAATGACATTGTACGCAGGTAAACCAGCTCAAGTGGCACCAGAATCAGGTGATCTATTAGCCAGGAAAAGACCGTTGCCAGCGTCATCACAAACGTGGTGGCAAGCCCCATCCCGATGGCGGTTTCCAGTTTTTTCGATACGCCCATAAACGGGCACAGGCCAAGGAACTTCACCAGCACGAAGTTATTGACCAGCACAGTACCGATAAACAAAAGCAAGTAGTCTGACATCATTCGACCTGAATTAAAAAAAGCCGCCTATTATCTGATAAGAGGCGTTCGGCGACAACCGTACCTTATTTGCGGGCTAAGGGTTAACAAACGTGGCCTTGACCCGCGAGGAATGGCGAAAATAGGGCGCCAGTAGCGCGGCAGCAATCAGCGGGAAAATCAGCTGACGTAATGCGATATCATCTGTTACCGGCGTAAACGCGAATGATTTTAACGCCAGTAAAACGCAGATAAGCAGCCAGAGAATATAGTGCTTTCTGACCAGGCGGCGGCGCTGGAAAAACGCTGCACATAGCCACAGCGTGTAGCACCACATCGCCAGCGCACTGGCAAGCGAGAGATACCACATCGTCACCTGGGAGCCTGACTGCAGGCTCAGTGTTGCATGGGCCTGAGTGTTGGTGAGGGCGATACCGAACAGTGCCAGAGCAATCGTGAAGCTCAGTAACGTCAGCAACAACCAGGCAAGGGCTGCAAATAGCCAACCGCCAATACGCGGCGTGTGCGTGGTGGTCATTATTCCTCATTCCTCCGGGATGCGGCAAACAGGCGGCGCAACAATGGCCGTGCGCGATTATAAGTAAATTCCAGGTATTCTGAAACCCACACAACGATGCGACTGCACGTACAGACAAACGAATGCTGTGTGTGTTTGCGCAGGAACTGCGCTGACGTTATCCCGACAGGGCTGGTCTTATCATGTGCTTGTGAACGTCCAGCTCGTATAGCGAGCAGGATGATAGTACTGCGCAGCGAGTCCGGGTATTTGACGCTGACTGGCGATATCGCGACAAACTCTATGCCAGACCATATACGTTGAACGCCATAGCCAGACAGGGCGCTGGCGGATTAGCGAACGAAACGTTGGGCTGGAAGGTGGGGGCTACCCGGTTATTTTTCTTGCCCGTGTTTTACGGGCAAGAAATACATTCTTACAGGGTCTTGTGCTGGCGCGACGGTAGTTTTACTGGCAAATGGAACAGGCGCAGTTCGTAGTCCGGTCACACCGCATTATTGCACGTAATGCCAGATGGATTTAGGCACATGCCCCGGGTCGAACAGGCGCCCCCCAGAAACCAATTCAGCGCGGCGATGGTCTGCTGCACGATACATATTAATAATGTCCTGTGTATTGGTCAGTGAGTAGTTAAGGTGATCAAAGAGTTTCTCAAGGCTTTCAAGCGTATTTATCTTACGGAATTTTAATAAGTAATCAAAAACGGTCATAAGGGTAAAATCCATTATTCATGCAATCGTATTCTTCTTGCCATAGAAGTGATAAATGATAAACGCAATATGACAAGGGTTATATCTAATTTGCTGAAAAGACAAAGAAATAAGAGTTTTCTTCTCAATTATTGATTCCCGTCTGCATCGTGAGTACCGGGCTTCACTTTGCGAAGCAGGTTACACAGCGGTATGGTAAGGCTCGGCATGGGTACAATTCATAAGAGGTAAGGTAATGAGCGACACTGTCCGCGTAGGGTTAATTGGCTACGGATATGCCAGCAAAACGTTTCATGCACCGCTGATTGCCGGTACGCCGGGTATGCAGCTGGCGGCGGTTTCCAGTAGTGATGCCTCTAAAGTGCAGGCCGACTGGCCCGGCATTCCGGTTGTTTCCAGCCCTGTGGCGCTGTTTGACGACCCAAATCTGGATTTAATCGTCATCCCAACCCCGAATGATACGCACTTTCCGCTTGCGAAGGCGGCGCTGGAAGCGGGAAAACACGTTGTGGTGGATAAACCGTTTACCGTGACGTTGTCACAGGCGCGGGAGCTGGAGGCACTGGCAAAAAGCCGTGGTCTGGTGTTATCGGTATTCCATAATCGCCGCTGGGACAGCGATTTTCTGACACTTAAAGCGCTGCTCGCAGACGGAACGCTCGGTGAGGTTGCTTATTTCGAATCGCATTTTGATCGCTTTCGTCCACAGGTACGTAACCGCTGGCGCGAGCAGGCGGGTGTGGGCAGCGGTATCTGGTATGACCTGGGGCCACATCTGGTAGACCAGGCGCTGGTACTGTTTGGGCAGCCAGTCAGCATTGCGGTCGATCTTGCGCAGCTGCGTCCGGGGGCGCAAACCACTGACTATTTTCACGCTATTCTTAATTATCCGCAGCGTCGTGTGGTGTTGCATGCCAGCATGCTGGCGGCGGCAGAGTCTGCGCGCTATATCGTGCATGGCACCCGCGGCAGCTATGTGAAGTATGGGCTGGATCCGCAGGAAGACAGGCTCAAGGCGGGTGAGCGTCCACCGCTCGAAGACTGGGGCTACGATATGCGCGACGGCGTGCTGACGCTCGCAGACGGCGATATGCTTGCAGAGAAACCACTGCTGACGTTGCCAGGGAATTATCCAGCCTATTACGCAGGTGTGCGTGATGCGCTCAACGGCCAGGGCGAAAACCCGGTTCCGGCAAGTCAGGCTATTCACGTGATGGAACTTATTGAACTGGGCATTGAATCGGCAAAACACCGCGCGGTACTCAACCTGACGTGATGGTTGTTTTACGCGCCACTTATTGTGGCGTGTGCTGTTACAGGCTCGCATCGCGGGCCTTTTTATTGCAAAGTATTGCCCTTCTGATGACATAAATGGGACAGAGCATGGGTTGGCTGCAGCGTCTGAAAATCGATAAATTTTTGCTTACCATGATTGTGGTGGTTGTAGTGGCGTCACTGCTGCCTGCGCAGGGGATGGCGAAAACCGGGTTTGAATACCTGACCACCGCAGCTATTGCACTTTTGTTTTTTATGCATGGAGCAAAACTCTCGCGAGAGGCGATTCTGGCGGGTGCCGGGCACTGGCGGCTGCACATGGTGGTATTCTTAAGCACCTTTGCGCTGTTTCCGTTGCTGGGACTGGCAATGGCGTGGATCCCGCCATCTATTCTGCCACCTCCGCTATTTATGGGTTTCCTTTATCTTTGTGCGCTGCCTGCGACGGTGCAGTCGGCTATCGCTTTTACTTCGGTTGCCGGAGGCAATGTCGCCGCTGCGGTATGCAGCGCCTCTGCTTCCAGCATACTCGGTATTTTTCTCTCACCGGTGCTGGTGGGCGCACTGATGCAAACCCAGGAAGGCAGTACCGACACGCTACACGCCATCGGCAAAATTATTCTGCAACTGATGGTGCCGTTTATTGTTGGTCATCTGTCACGCCCGCTGATTGGTCGCTGGGTCGACAGGCATAAGAAACTTATTAATCTCACGGATCGTTCATCGATTTTGCTGGTGGTGTATGTTGCTTTCAGTGAGGCGGTGGTGGAAGGTATCTGGCATCAGGTAACGGGCATGGCGCTGTTATGGGTAATGGTGATTTCACTGGTGCTACTGGCGATTGTGCTGGTTGTTAACACCTGGGCGGCACGGCTACTCGGTTTTGATACTGCCGATGAAATTACCATTGTGTTCTGTGGCTCCAAGAAAAGCCTCGCCAACGGTGTGCCGATGGCAAATGTTTTGTTTCCAGCCAGTGCTGTGGGGATGATGCTGCTGCCGCTGATGATTTTCCATCAGATTCAGCTCATGGTGTGTGCCGTGCTGGCACAGCACTATGCGCGCCGTACCCGGCAAAAAACGCCGCCCGTAGCCTGAGGGCGGCGCATTTTTTTATACAGCGCGCACGCTTTCACGCAGCGCGCGTTTTTCTTCCTCTGACAGGAAGGCAATTTTCAAGGCGTTTTCCTGTGCAGTGCGGATATGTGCCGCGCTCAATCCTGCCTGCGGTGCTGCCAGGGTATATTCGTGCACGATATCCACGCCCTGAACCGCCGGATCGTCTGAGTTAATCGTTGCCAGAATGCCACGGTCAAGGAAGGTGACAAGGGGATGTTCGGCAAGCGAGCCGACAGTACTGGTCTGGATGTTAGATGTCAGGCAGGATTCAATGCCAATACCTTGTTCTGCCAGAAAATCCATCAGCTTTTCATCTTCCGCCGCTTTGATGCCGTGCCCGATACGCTCGGCACCCAGCTCGCGAATAGCCTGCCAGATACTCTGCGGTCCGGCGGCCTCGCCTGCGTGCACAGTAATCCGCCAGCCCGCGTCGCGGGCGCGGTTAAAGTGGTTGAGAAACAGGCTGCCAGGAAAGCCGATTTCATCACCGGCAAGATCGAGCGCGGTAATCGCGTCACGATGCGCCAGCAGCCCTTCCAGTTCCGCCTCACAGGCTGCTTCGCCAAAGGTCCGGCTCAGAATGCCAATCAGTCGTGCCTGAACGCCATAATCGCGCACGCCCTGACGCACGCCGTCAATCACGGCTTCTACCACACCTGCTACCGGCAGACCGTGGGTCATTGCCATATAGCGTGGTGAGAAACGTAACTCAACGTAATGCAGCCCCTGGCGGGCTGCGTCTTCCATATTCTCCAGCGCGACGCGGCGACAGGCATCAAGCGAGCCTAATACTTTAACGCCCCAGTCGAGCCTGGCGAGAAAACTGACCAGGTCCGGCTGGTTCTCAGTCACCTGTACATAAGGGCGCAGTGCCTCAAGGGAGTCAGCCGGAAGCGGAAGGTTAAACTGGCGGCCAAGTTCAAGAATTGTCTGTGCGCGAATGTTGCCATCAAGGTGGCGGTGCAGGTCGGTTAATGGAAGGGATTTGTCGATCATGGTCGCACTCTTTTTTTAGTTAAAGTGCAATCCATTATAAATCTTCCTGCGCTGCGGGGCATTATCAGATTTATCTTCTGATGAAATTTGTTTTGCTCGGGTGTTGCACTGGTCAGTCGAACCTTTCTGGCACATTGCATTGACTTATGCAAATGTTATGCAGATCAGCACAAGTTGATAAAAACGTTAAAAACAGCGCGTTGCATAAAATTATTATGCAAACAGCGTGATTATGAATATTAAGGCAGTAATATTTTATCGTGATACACATAGAAAAGTGACTATTGAGTTGATATATTGCCCCTCATGGACAACGTCTAATGCATAATCATTTTGCTTTGTCCTGCTGCAATTGTGCCGTGAAGGCGCAGTGCGTTTTATGAGCACTGACGTTGACTATGGTCGCATTTATAGGAAAAATAATTATTTAACAGGGATTAGCGGGTGAGTTTTGCCAGTTGGCAGACAATGTTTGATCGCTTCGATGCAGTTACCGACCGGGGATGGTCCACACCACGCGATAAAGATAGCCGCCTCATTCACCAGCCTTCGGGCTGGTTTTTTATTTTCTTCAGGCAAAAAAAAGCCGACATACCTGGCAAGTATGTCGGTAAATGGTGTTGGCATATAACGTGAGGTGGTTTGACCTCGAGACGTATAATGCCAGAGTAAGTCTTTTTGTGTGGTTACTTATCCTGGCGGTCGTCAAAGAAACGTAATGATTTGTGTGGCTTAATTGTCAGTGGCCGCAGCGCGGCACAGCGTATTTTGCACAATCAGCGTGAAGGGCGGCGAACAGCCAGTAACGTTACTGTGCCTGCAAGACTGGTCAGGCATCAGGGATGACGGCGGCCCACGAGCGGGGCCGCCGGTAAGGCATTATTGTGCTGGTGGGATAAGTGGCGGCTGCGGTGCTTCTTCTGGCCTGGCGTCGTTATCCAGCTCTTGCTCATCAGCGGGCACAGCCAGACCAAACATACCGAGCAGTTGCTCAAGCGCCATCTGCTGGCCATTGAGGGTTGCGCTACCGCCGCTGTACTGCAGGCTGGTGGTGATAGCATCGTCCGTTACTGTCGTCAGACGGAACATCTGCCCCATCGCCGCCAGGCCTTTGACCTGCTGGCTTGCCAGCTTGTTGGCTTCATCCTGCTGATAACCTTCAATCTTCGCAACCTGGGTCATCAACTCCGTTGCCATTGGAATCGGAATGGTCAGCTTGCCGTCAATGGATTTAATGGCCGTGCTCAGATCCTGCTCAACGGGTTGTTTGAGGAACAGTGACAGCGTAAGCGAACTTTCGCCCTTATCATTCTTCCAGCTCAGCGGCGCAATGGTCACCACTGGTTCGCCCTTGAGCAGTACCGGCAAACTTGAAAGCAGGGCATCCAGCGCTTTTTCCTGATAAAGTTCGGGGTCGTTTTCAATACCCGGTTGCGCCATCAGTGCCTGGGTTTTGGCGTTATACATCTGGCTGAACTGATGCGCTGCCGCGCCGTCGACTTTGCTGACTTTCAGCGTCAGTCCACCCTGTCCCATATCCTGGTTTTGCATACGCAGCTTATCAAGGGTGTAGTTTATCTCGCCATTGAGGGTTTTGCCGTCGGCGTCAGGCGCGGATTTACCGTTGATTTTAAGCCCATCGAGTACCGCCATTTCTTTACCTTCAACCGCTATCGCAAGCTTGTCGAGGCTCAGCGTCTGGCTACCAATGCGCTCCTGGAAGGAGGAAAGGCTGGTTTCGCCATCGGTTTTAAAGTTATTAAACGTCAGCTGTACCTGCTGGCCATACTCGTTTGGCGTGGACACCAGACCGCTGTCTGCAGAACCTTTAAGAGAAACATTGTCGCCTTTTGCGTCGGCATCTGCCGTGAAGTTGCCGCCGCTGAAAGCGATTTTGACTTTATCTTTAATGTAATCAAGGGGCTGCAGCGTGATATCTGATGAGGTCGCGCCGCTGTAGCCAACGCGGGTGTCTATATCGGCAAAGGATTTGCCTTTCGCCATATCAAACAGCGCCTGGGTGGTGGCGTTTTTCTCAAGTACCGTATGCACAGAAGCCATAGACGGTATCAGGTTAAACTTTTTGAGCTGGGCGAAGGGGAATGGACCGTGATCGACCGTTTCGTTAAACACAACGCTCTGGTCTTTTTGCAACCAGCTATTTTTTGCGCTGGTATCAGGTTTGACGACCAGCTGCAACTGGCTGCTGAATACGTTGCGCTGGTAATTTTCATATCCGATAGTCAGGCCGGCATCCGGGGCTGCGGCTTTAATCTGACTGTTGGCTTCGGCAATCGCATCATTGATGCGCTTTTCAAGCTGTTTGCCCGTGTACCATGCGCTGCCGGTCCAGACTGCGCCCAGTGCCACAATAACGCCAACAGCAACCAGAGATTTTTTCATCGTGTCATTTCCTGGTAAACCGGGTTATCCGACCCGGCGTGAAATTTCGGTGTGCGCCAAAAGCTTAGCAACACCTGCTTAAAAAATCAGTAAGTGATTCCTGAATAAGACAAACCCAGCGCAAAAGCGCGACCCGGGCGGTCTGCGCGATGACGCGCCCGGGAAAAGAAGGGCTGGCGTTTACGACAGCTTATTGAATACCCGCGCCAGTCGGCCCACACCGCTGACATTGACCGGAGCGTCGTTGGCCGGAATAAACGCTGACTCGCCAGGGGCGAGCACCAGACGGTCCCCGCCTTTAACCAGCACCGCTTCGCCTTCAACGCAGAACACAATTGCAGCGCTGTCCTGTGCCAGCGCTGTGGCGCTGCTGCTGAGTTCATGCAGTGAGAACGCAAAGTCATCCACCGGAATCGGGAAGTCCAGCTGCGTACCATGCTGCACCGGCACGGTGAGCAGCGAGTCAGCGGCTTTCGGCGTGAACTTCACATTTGCCACCAGCTCCGCAATATCAATGTACTTCGGCGTTAACCCGGCACGCAGCACGTTATCGGAATTGGCCATAACCTCCAGCGCCACGCCCTGCAAATAGGCGTGCGGCGTTTCAGCAAACAGGAACATGGCCTCGCCAGGCTCAAGCTTCACCACATTGAGCAGCAGCGGTGAGAACAGACCGCTGTCGTCCGGGTAATTCTGGCTGATAAGACGAATGGTCTGCCAGGGCTCACCCTGATGCGTCTGTAGCGCTGATTTCAGTACCGCCAGCGCGCGCTGTTTCTCGTCGCCCTGCATGTTGAGCAGTGCGGCAAACAGGTCGCGCAGGCTGCCGGCGTTTGGTGTTGTCAGGAAGTGGGCGATAGCCGGATGTGCACCGGCGACCGGTTGTAACAGCGAGACGATATCTGAAAATTCACGAAAAGCGTTCATTGCCAGAAACGGCGTGAGTGCAAATACCAGTTCCGGCTTATGATTGGGGTCTTTGTAGTTGCGCTCGGGGGCATCCAGCGGGATACCGGCGGCGTTCTCACGGGCAAAACCTTCTTCAGACGCCTTTTTATTTGGGTGGACCTGGATAGATAACGCCTGATCGGCGCACAGCACTTTAAACAGGAACGGCAGTTCACCAAAACGTGCGTTAACCGCCTGGCCGAGGATTGCCGCCGGGTTAGCGCTAATCACTTCGCGCAGGCTATGTACGCTGCCATCCGGGAGGGTTACAGAGGAACTGCTTTTTGGGTGGGCGCCCATCCATAACTCTGCCATAGGCAGATTGTCTGGGTTTTTGATGCCATACAGTTGAGTCAGCGCCGTTTTGCTGCCCCAGGCATAATTTTGCACTGAATTGATTAATTTTTGCATGGGCAATGCCTTATGATGAAAGTAAACGTTACTGGCTTTATTAAACCAATTCTCTTGTCTGAAGTAACCCTGAAGAGTAAAAAGTCGTATCAGTCTCAGTTTTTGTTAAAAAAATGTATAACATATTTGCCGCCGCTGTTCTGGTGTGGCCAGGTGCTGGCGCACGCCACGCCGGAAATGGATTTAACGTAGCTGAAGTAGCAAGTGAGAGATAAATGTCGAATAAACCTTTCCAGTACCAGGAACCTTTCCCGCTCAAAAAGGATGACACCGAATACTACCTGCTGACCTCTGATTATGTTTCTGTGTCAGAGTTTGAAGGGCAGGAGGTGTTAAAAGTTGAACCGCAAGCTCTGACGCTTCTCGCGCAGCAAGCCTTCCACGATGCCTCCTTTATGCTTCGCCCTGCCCACCAGAAACAAGTTGCCGCCATCCTTGACGATCCCGAAGCCAGCGACAATGACAGATATGTCGCGCTGCAGTTTCTGCGTAACTCTGAGATTGCCGCTAAGGGCGTATTACCGACCTGTCAGGATACGGGAACCGCGATAATTACGGGCAAAAAAGGTCAACGCGTGTGGACCGGCGGTGGTGATGAAGAGGCACTGTCGCGCGGTATCTACAACACTTACATCGAAGACAACCTGCGCTACTCCCAGAATGCGGCGCTGGATATGTATAAAGAGGTCAACACCGGCACCAACCTGCCGGCACAAATTGATCTCTATAGCGTGGATGGCGCGGAATACAAATTTCTGTGCATCGCCAAGGGCGGTGGCTCGGCGAATAAAACCTACCTTTACCAGGAAACCCGCGCGCTGCTGTCGCCGGGCAAATTGAAAAATTACCTGGTGGAGAAAATGCGCACGCTCGGCACTGCGGCATGCCCGCCATACCATATCGCGTTTGTGATTGGCGGCACGTCTGCTGAATCCACGCTCAAAACCGTAAAACTGGCTTCCACCAAGTATTATGACGGGCTGCCAACGGAAGGTAACGAGCACGGTCAGGCGTTTCGTGACCTGGCGCTGGAAGCAGAACTGCTGGAAGAGGCGTGTAATCTTGGCCTCGGCGCGCAGTTTGGGGGCAAATATTTCGCCCACGATATTCGCGTGATTCGTCTGCCGCGTCATGGTGCCTCCTGCCCGGTTGGCATGGGCGTGTCCTGTTCGGCTGATCGTAACATCAAGGCCAAAATCAACCGCGACGGCATCTGGATCGAGAAGCTGGAGCACAACCCTGGGCAGTACATCCCGGAGGCACTGCGCAAGGCTGGTGAAGGTGTGGTGGTGCGCGTTGATCTGAACCGCCCAATGGATGAAATCAGAAAGCAGCTCTCGCAGTATCCGGTTTCCACGCGCTTGTCGCTCAATGGCACGATTATCGTGGCGCGTGATATCGCGCATGCCAAACTCAAAGAACTGCTCGATAAGGGCGAACCGCTGCCGCAGTACATTAAAGATCACCCCGTGTACTACGCAGGTCCGGCGAAAACACCGGAAGGCTATGCATCGGGTTCGCTGGGGCCGACCACGGCCGGGCGTATGGACTCCTACGTTGACCTGTTACAGGCCAACGGCGGCAGTATGGTGATGCTGGCGAAAGGCAACCGTAGCCAGCAGGTGACCGATGCCTGTCATAAGCACGGCGGCTTCTATCTGGGTAGCATCGGTGGCCCGGCTGCGGTACTGGCGCAGCAGAGCATCCGTCATCTGGAGTGCGTGGCTTATCCAGAATTGGGCATGGAAGCTATCTGGAAAATCGAGGTCGAAGACTTCCCGGCGTTTATCCTGGTCGATGACAAGGGCAATGACTTCTTTGCACAAATCCAGTCGTCACAGTGCAGCAACTGCGTGAAATAACCGCCTCTGACCGCCCGTTCGGGCGGTCATCTTCCTCAGCGTAACCGCACGAAGCACCAAACGCGTTTACCGCCAGCGACCATACTCAACGCCATGCTTTTCCGTAATTGGTACAGGAGCAGGTCATGGTTGCCAGTCGCCACGAAAAAGATTCGATGGGTAGCATCAGCGTGCCGCAGGACAAACTCTGGGGGGCGCAGACGCAACGTTCGCTGGAGCACTTTCGTATCTCATCGGAGAAAATGCCGCCTGCGCTTATCCACGCGCTGGCACAGACTAAACGCGCCTCAGCGACGGTGAATATCGCGCTTGGTCTGCTGGATGAGCAGCGCGGCAACGCTATTATTGCGGCGGCAGATGAAGTGCTGGCAGGCAAGCACCCGGATGAGTTTCCGCTGGCCATATGGCAGACCGGCTCCGGTACCCAGTCCAACATGAACATGAACGAAGTGCTGGCCAATCGAGCCAGTGAACTGTTGGGCGGCGAGCGCGGCATGGCGCGACGGGTGCACCCGAATGATGACGTGAACAAAAGCCAGAGTTCTAACGATGTCTTTCCCACGGCAATGCACGTGGCGGCGCTCACCGCGCTGCACCAGTCGCTGTTGCCTGCGCTGACAACACTGACGCAAACCCTGAAGGCAAAATCGGTCGCGTTTAACGATATCGTTAAGATTGGTCGTACTCATTTGCAGGATGCGACACCGTTGACGCTCGGCCAGGAGATCTCCGGCTGGGTGGCCATGCTCACCCACAGTCGCAAGCATATAGAGAGCAGCCTTGAGCATATCAGCGAGCTGGCGCTGGGCGGTACGGCGGTAGGGACTGGACTGAACACCCATCCGCAATACGCCGAACGGGTGGCGCAGGCGCTGGCCGAACAAACGGGCCTGCCGTTTGTCACGGCACCTAATAAATTTGAGGCCCTCGCCAGCTGCGATGCGCTGGTGCAGGCGCATGGTGCGCTTAAGGGGCTGGCAGCATCGCTGATGAAAATTGCCAACGACGTGCGCTGGCTGGCCTCCGGGCCGCGCTGTGGTATTGGTGAAATCCGCATTCCGGAAAACGAACCGGGTAGCTCTATCATGCCGGGTAAAGTCAACCCAACCCAGTGCGAGGCACTGACGATGCTGTGCTGTCAGGTGATGGGTAATGATGTGGCAATCAATATCGGTGGCGCGTCCGGCAACTTTGAGCTGAACGTGTTTCGCCCGATGGTTATCCATAACTTCCTGCAAACGGTGCGGCTGCTGGCAGACGGCATGGTGAGCTTTAATGAGCACTGTGCTGAGGGGATTGAACCCGATCGCGAGCGTATTGATACCCTGCTCAGAGAGTCTCTGATGCTGGTTACAGCACTGAATACCCACATTGGCTACGACAAGGCGGCAGAGATAGCTAAGAAAGCGCATAAAGAAGGGCTAACGCTGAAGGCATCTGCGCTGGTGCTGGGGTATCTGACCGAGCAGGAGTTTGATGCGTGGGTACGCCCGCAGGAGATGACGGGCAGTAAAGCGTAGCGTATGCGTGGGGTGAGCACTGCTACGGCACAGACAGGTCAGTGCGTGATAAGGGCGGGCAGGTGCCGTTACGCTGACAAAAGCCTCAGGGAGCCAGCCATAAGTGCAGGCGCGGAATAAGTAACGTCAACGGTTGTGCCGGCGGTAAGTGGCGGTGACGGATGCTGTCGGCATCGTAATTATTCAGCTCGCCAATCTCAGGTACCGCACCGCCCGGCGGCGTAAGCGTAATCAGCGGAGAAGGGCAGGCATGTTGCACCTGGCGCTGGGTTTGCGGATACCAGGCGCGGGCGACAGGCTGTACCTTAACCGGGCGTTTTATTTTGAGGCGTGCGTTTTCAGGTAGTGCGGCTATATCATTATATTCCGCTGTGAGTTTGGCCGCCCACTGCTCACGGGTAAATGGTGGGACTGCACGCCCGGCGGCAAGGCTTTTTTCCAGCATGGTCAGCACGGCGTTGCGGGTAAGATTTTTGACAATTTGTTTGTTGGCCCAGCCAAAGCGTAACGTACCCGGGCGTTCCAGTAGCGTGAGCTGCCGGTAGGCGCTGAGCGTCAGTAGCCCCGGCAGATGGCGGTGTACCCAGTCAAAGCGCTGTCCGGTGGGCAGCCCTGACTCCACGGTCACTATCTTTTCCAGCGCGGCCTTCAGGGTGTTGATACATGCTATCTGCTCGCCTATCTCCCGTTGCTGGCATGGCTCTGCCTCAAAGCACAATGCGCCAGGCAGGCGCACAGCGGCTTTGCTGCTGCGTTTTTCCGACTGCTGCTGAATAAACAAATGGGTAAAATGGCGCAGCGCTATTTCTGCTGCGGCTTTACCTGTGCGTTGGGTGACGATGATGCTATCCAGCGGCTCGTGCTCTTTGCCTTTCTCTACCGGCGGCAACTCAAACACGCGGGCGACGAGCAGGCGGCGGGATTCCAGCATCAGGCGCAGTGTGAGTAATTCGTGCTCCAGCGTTCTGAACGTGCTGGTTAGTTGGTCGGTCAACGCATAACGGCTCATTATTACCTCAGCACACTGTCTGTAAAATAGTTACAACATACTAAAGATATAACATAACAGTGCAAACTCAGCCAGCGTGCGTTCAGGGTCTGGCAGGGACGCGGGCGCACGGCACAGGACATCAGGTAAGCGGCTTAGTGTCGCTTGTCTGCGAAGGCCAGCAGAAACGCAGACGTGCACCGCCTAGCTCGCTCTGGTCGGCACTAACGCGACCACGCATTGCGGTTGCGATGGAATGGACAATGGCCAGGCCAAGACCACAGCCGCCGGTTGCGCGGTCGCGGCTCGGGTCCAGCCGTACAAACGGTTCAAAGATATGTTCACGCTCATCCGTTGGGATGCCCGGGCCATCGTCTTCAACCGTGAGCGCGATTTCCTGCTCCTGCGTTTGCAGCGTGACACGTAACTGCTGCTGGCTGTAGCGCAGCGCATTATTAAGTAGATTATCCAGTACACGCTCCATCAGACGAACGTCAACATGTTCGGTGGGAGCTGTGGTCGGGAGTACCAGTTCAACGTTACGGTCCGCGTGAATAAACCGGACTTCGTCAATGCGCTCGCGCAGCCAGTCATTCAGGTTGAGGCTTGTTGGGTGTAACTCATTCTGTGGTCGGTCAAGGCGCGCATAGGTCAGCAACTCTTCTATCAGCGCTTCCAGTTGGCCGATATCACGGTTAAGCCCCTGAGACTCATCCTCATTCAGGTTTTCACTCATCGCCAGCCGGTAGCGCAGGCGCACCAGCGGTGTACGCAATTCATGAGCGATACCATCAATCAGCTGTTTTTTGCTGGCAATGAGCGCATTGATATTATCGGCCATCTGATTAAACGCCACGCCCATGCGCTCAAAGCTTGATGCGCTGTCGAAATACAGTCGTTCGTCAAGATGCCCGCTGCCAAAGCGCTGGGCGGCAGACTCCAGCTTTAGCATGTCCTGCCAGTGTGGGCGCATCCAGATAAATACCGGAAAGGCCAGTGAGATGGCGATAAAGGCGATAAGCATTACGTCCAGCAGGCGCATCTGATGCAGGAAAAACAGATACGGCACTGGACCAGCAACAAGAACGTAGCGGCTGTCGGGAATGCGCTGAATAAAGGTGTATTCCTCATCCAGCGCCACAATATCGCCGTTGATAAGCTTCCTGGTGGAGGCCGGATCGAGGTGATAGTCACTCAGTGGTTCAATGCTCAGATCGAACGACAGATTGAGGTCGGCGTCATCAAGGGTTTTGCTCCAGTTACGCGGCGGGATCTCTTTAAGCTCGCTTCGCACCATATACAGCGAGCTGGTCATCAGGTCTTCCAGCGTCTGGCGACCGGCGCGCTCGGCGGTAAATTTATAGACCAACCCGACCAGCATTGTCATGACCAGAAAGCAGACAAACAGCAGCAGGTAGAACTGAATAAACAGCTTTTTCATAACACCTTCAGGGCCGGGCGAGGCGGCGAATTACGGCTCCCAGGCATGGGGAGCAAACAGATAGCCTTTGTTGCGAACGGTCTTGATACGAAACGGCTCAGCCGCGCTATCGCCGAGCTTTTTACGCAGGCGCGACACGGCAACATCTACACTGCGGTCCAGTCCGTCATAGCTCACACCGCGCAAGTTCTTCAACAACGCGTCACGGTCCATGATATGCCCGGCGTGGGTCGCAAGCTCCCACAACAGGTCAAAATCTGCCGACGACAGCGACACATCCTGCGCACCGAGCGTCACCTGGCGGTTTACCGGGTCGATGCACAACGTGCCAAAACGCAGTGGACGATGGGGCAGTAATGTGGAACTGGACTGGACCTGAGTGCTGCCAGGCCCACTGACTGGCGACTGGCGTAGATGCAGGCGCAAACGGGCAAGCAGCACCGGCGGTGGTGTGGTTTTGAGGATATAGTCGCAGGCACCAAGCTCAAGCGACAAAATATGGTTCATATCGCTGTCAAGCGAGGTCAACAACACGACAGGACCGGGCCACTGTGGGCGCAGGTCGCGACACAACGTCATGCCGTCTTTGCCCGGTAGCATGATGTCGAGTAACACCAGGTCGGGCTGCTCCCTGAGAATGGTTTCTTCAGCGCGATCGCCACGGCTTTCAATCACGGTGTCGATATCATGTTTGCCAAGCCAGGCGGCGATGAGCTGCCCGACTTCAGGATCGTCTTCTACAAATACAATTTTGCTCATGGCTTATCACGCATCATCCAGAAGACAGCACCATACACCGACGCGAGTGACTGCGCTATCGTTAGCGCAGCGGCCGACCGCCATCTACAGCAAAACTGCGTCCGGTGACAAAGCGGCTGGTCAGCAGATAATCCACCAGATCGAGGATCTCTTTCTCGCCAGGGGCAATTTTCATCAGCGATTTGTTCAGCGCCTTCTGGCGATAGTCGGCATCATCACTTTCATTAAATAAAATCAGCGCCGGGGCAATGGCATTGACCTTGACCTCAGGCGCCAGCTTGCGGGCGAACGAGCGGGTGAGGTTGTCCAGCGCCGCCTTGCTGGCAGCGTAGGCAATATGCTTATCGCTACCGGTTTCCACCACGTAGTCGGTAAAGTGAATGATATCGGATGCCGCGTGACCATAACCACGCAGCAGCGGAGCGAGATGGTGGTTAAGCAGATAAGGGGCGTGAACGTGGATTTGCAACATGCAGTGGAGCGTGCTGGTGAGCGGCACGTCCGGGCTTTCTGCCTGCCATTCGCTGGCGTTATGGAGCAGGGCGCGTATCCCGTTACAGCGCGCTTTAACCTCATCAGCAAAGGCGAGAATGCCGTCGTCGTGAGAGAAATCGGCCTGTAAGCAGGTCGCACCGCTGTCGGCCAGCACGTCGATGGCCTCATAACGGGTACGGTAGCTCACCAGCACCGGCATTTTTAGCGCCAGAATATGGTGTGCCAGCGCCAGCCCGATGCGGCGTCCGCCGCCGGTGATAACGACAGGACGCTGTAGTTTTTTATCCATGTGTTTGCCCCCATTGCGATGATGGGGCCAAAACTTACCCCACCAGAACCCAGGTCGCCGGAAATGCGGCGACAAGCATCAGCAAAATGATAGTCTTTTCCTGCATATTCAGCGAGTTGTTGTGCTGGTGACTGTAACGGGCATACAGGAATACCAGCAGACCCGGTGCGTACAGGACTACTGAGAGCAGCAGGTGCAGTAGCCCGGCGGCATAAATCAGCCACAGACCGTAGGCGCTGGCGCCAAGACCGATTGCCCGGTGTAGCGGGCGGCGGGCGACTTTAACCAGGAATGCCCCCACCAGCAGATACGGCACCAGAATCATTTCTGAGGCGATGGTCAGCAGGGTGTTGTAATCGGAGCCAGTAAGCCAGATGAGTACCAGGCTGACCTGTACGCTGATGTTGGTCAGCCACAGTGAGGCCGATGGCGCGTTGTTCTGATTCTGGCGAGCAAAGATTTTGGGAAAGGCTTTATGCGTGGCGGCCAGCAGAGGCACTTCGGCGGCCATGATAGTCCAGCTCAGGTAGGCGCCGCATACCGAGACAATCAACCCGGCGGCAATAACAATTTCGCCCCAGGAGCCCATCATATGCACCATCAATCCGGCCATTGACGGGTTGCGCATCTGCGCCAGATCGCTACGAGGGATAACCCCCAGTGAGAGCAGTGTGACCAGCAGATACACGGTCAGCGCCGCCGATACTGCCAGTAGCGTAGCTCGACCCACATCGCGCTTGTTGCGCGCACGTGAGGAAACCACCACCGCGCCTTCAACACCAATAAACACCCAAAGTGTAATCAGCATGGTGTTTTTGACCTGTTCCCATACCGGTACGCCTAACTCCACACCGCTGAAATCAAGCGTGAAGGTAGTGAGACTGAAGGCGGCAATCGCCAGCACCACAAACAGCCCCAGCGGCAGCAGTTTAGCCAGCGTGGCAACCAGGTTAATGCTGGCGGCAGTCTGTACGCCGCGCAGGACCAGCCAGTGTACAAACCACAGCAACACAGAGGCACCGACAATAGATTGCCAGGTATTGCCATCACCAAAGAGCTTCAGCTCTGGCGTATCGGTAAAAAAGCTCAGGGCAGAAAAGACAATAACCAGGTAAGAGACGTTGGCGATAACGGCGCACAGCCAGTAACCCCAGGCTGAGCAAAAGCCGATGAGTTCACCAAAGCCTTCTCGTGCGTAGGTAAAGATGCCACCGTCCAGTTCTGGTCGCAGGCGCGTAAGCACCAGCATGGCCAGCGACAGCAGCAGGATCCCAACGCCTGTTATCAGCCAGCCGATAAGCAGCGCGGCAGGGGCTGCCACGTGTGCCATATTCTGCGGCAGACTGAATACACCCGCACCCAACATTGAGCTAAGCACCAGTGCGGTAAGGGCGGCAAGGCCCAGTTTCTTTTCCATGATTATCCTGTCAGTCAGACGAGGGATCCGGAATAATTATGTCGCTCTGGCGCATAAATCTAGCGGATCGTACTAAAGATACGCGATTCTACGGACAGCGAATCCGGCTTGCAATGAGAACTGTTGGCGTGGGTGATGAGTGGTAAAAAAATGGGCAGCCAGAGGCTGCCCGGATAACGCAGTACATGATTATTTAAACAGATCAGCGCTGACGGTCATATTGCCACCGCGCTCCTGCCACTGGCGGGTAACATGATAATACTTCGCGCCTTTCTTCGCTGCGCGTTTGGCAACATTGTAAGACACGTCAGTCATACTGCTGAAATGACCAGTGAAGGTGATGCTGTCAAACGGTACCATCTGTGCGGCGGTGACTTTGTTCACTTCTTCAATTTTAGTGCCGTCAGGCAGCGTGACAGTGTAACGCCCACCTTTAGAGGTCTGGGTTTCAAAGAAGCGGCCTACGTCAGTGGCAGGCATATCGGCAGAGGCAACGCCTGGGATCTCAACTTGTGTAGCAGCAGTACCGCCTGCAGCGATGGCAGCTCGACCGGCCTGAGAGTCTGCGGGAATAGCATCTGCGCTTTGCACTACGCGTTTTTTAGCATCCGCTTTATAGATATAGGCTGTAACCTGCTGATTGCCGCCGCCGGAGTTGGTATCAATCTGGCGCACAATAAAGAAAGACGCAGCACCCTTGCGCTTTGCTTCTTTCGTGATGGCGTCATTAACGTCCGGCTGGCTGCGAAAGAAGCCCTGAACGCTCACGGTATCAAACGGCTGTAGTGCATAAGCCTGTTCTTTAGGCAGTTCCATCACGCCATTAATGATGCGGTTTTCTGGCTTGTCTGCTTTTGGCGCGTCTTCACGGTAGACATCGGCCACCACGCGCCAGTTGCCGCTGTTGCCCACGTCGTTGGTATCAACCACGTAGAAAGAGGCGGCACCCATATCGTCTGCGCGGCGGGAAACGGCTTTCGCGGCTTCATTGAGCGCATTGAAACGTCCGGTTAGCGTAATACGTTCGAAAGGCTTGAGAGAGGCCGCCTGCTCTGGTGTCAGCTCCGTCGCTGCCTGGGCGGAGAAAGCCGTTGCGGAAAACAGGGCAGTTGCCAGAAGGGTATTCTTAAGCTTCATACAATTAATCCTTCGCCATGCGCAAAAGTGTGAACGAAACAAGTTGCTCTATAATTCTCATCAGCCGCCGATTATTGCATTGAAATATAGCGGCTGTCTGCTCCCGGTTTATGTTTTTAATACAGCGGCAGTGTCTACCTGAGCGCGTCATCAAGAAAACGAATAAAGTGCCGCTTTGACCCTAAAAACTGCTAAAGCTTATGAGTTTTGGTGTTAATGCATTGTTAAAATGCGATTTTAACGGTCCATTTATCACTTTTTTTTCTGTTCAGACGGGCCTGATATCAGGCCTGAAGCCCGGGTATATCAGTAAAAATAGCTGTTTGACTCAATGGTGAATACAGTTTTGCTAATATTGCAAAAAATCATTGAATTATGCGCTAGATCACGAGCACTATTTTCAGTAGGTTATAGAAAGTTTGTTACATAAGTATTTAGCGGCGGCAGGGCGTAATGTTGAATGAACCTTAAACACTGTGCTGCGCCGTTTGGGATATTACAAACAAACCATCATCAAATAACCGATGGAAGGGAATACTATGCGTATTGGGGTACCAAAAGAGCGGTTAGCCAATGAAACCCGCGTTGCAGCTACGCCGAAAACCGTCGAGCAGCTGCTGAAGCTCGGGTTTAGCGTCGTGGTGGAACACGGTGCGGGCAAACTGGCGAGCTTTGATGACGAGGCATTTGTCAGCGCAGGCGCAAGCCTCAGCGATGGCGCAGATGTCTGGCAGTCAGATATCGTACTGAAAGTTAACGCACCGCAGGATGACGAAATCGCGCAACTGCGTGAAGGTGCAACGCTGGTGAGTTTTATCTGGCCTGCTCAGAATCCGGCGCTGCTTGAGAAGCTGGCAGCGCGCAATGTTACTGTTATGGCGATGGACTCGGTGCCGCGTATTTCACGCGCCCAGTCGCTGGATGCGCTAAGTTCTATGGCGAACATTGCAGGCTATCGCGCTATTGTAGAAGCCGCCCACGAATTTGGTCGCTTCTTTACCGGCCAGATTACCGCTGCGGGCAAAGTGCCTCCGGCAAAAGTGATGGTCATTGGCGCAGGTGTTGCCGGTCTTGCGGCGATTGGCGCGGCGGGTAGCCTTGGGGCCATCGTACGTGCCTTTGACACCC
Source organism: uncultured Enterobacteriaceae bacterium (assembly GCA_966185765.1). Taxonomy (GTDB): domain Bacteria; phylum Pseudomonadota; class Gammaproteobacteria; order Enterobacterales; family Enterobacteriaceae; genus CBIFVZ01. The sequence continues at coordinate 22,873 of CBIFVZ010000007.1, forward strand.
GTCCGGAAGTTAAGGAGCAGGTGCAAAGTATGGGCGCCGAGTTCCTTGAGCTGGACTTTAAAGAAGAAGCGGGCAGCGGCGATGGTTATGCCAAAGTGATGTCCGAGGCGTTTATTAAAGCCGAAATGGCGTTGTTCGCCGCTCAGGCGAAAGACGTGGACATTATTGTCACCACGGCGCTCATTCCAGGTAAACCGGCACCGAAGCTGATTACCCGTGAAATGGTCGACAGCATGACGCCTGGCAGCGTGGTGGTTGACCTGGCCGCGCAAAACGGCGGCAACTGTGAATACACCGTGCCGGGCGAAATCTTCACTACGCCAAACGGCGTCAAAGTTATCGGCTATACCGATCTGGCAAGCCGCCTGCCAACACAGTCCTCCCAGCTGTACGGCACTAACCTTGTGAACCTGCTTAAGCTTTTGTGCAAAGAAAAAGACGGTAATGTTGCCGTTGATTTCGATGACGTTGTGGTGCGTGGCGTGACGGTTATTCGTGAAGGCGAAGTGACCTGGCCTGCGCCGCCGATTCAGGTATCAGCTCAACCGCAGGCAGCAGCAAAAGCACAACCACAGGTCGCCGCCGAGCCGAAAAAACCCGCCTCGCCGTGGCGTAAATACGCGCTGATTGCACTGGCTATTATTCTCTTTGGCTGGCTGGCAAACGTTGCACCGCGTGAGTTCCTGGGCCACTTCACGGTGTTCGCACTGTCGTGCGTGGTGGGTTACTACGTGGTATGGAACGTATCACACGCTTTGCATACACCGCTGATGTCAGTTACGAACGCCATTTCAGGCATTATCGTGGTCGGTGCGCTGTTGCAAATTGGCCACGGGGGTTGGGTGACATTCCTGAGCTTTATCGCCGTACTTATTGCCAGTATCAACATTTTTGGTGGCTTTACCGTCACTCAGCGCATGCTGAAAATGTTCCGGAAGAACTAAAAGGGGAAAGCCATGTCCGGAGGATTAGTTACTGCGGCTTATATCGTTGCCGCTATTCTGTTTATTTGCAGCCTCGCTGGGTTGTCAAAACATGAGACATCAAAGCAGGGTAACCTGTTCGGTATCGCCGGTATGGCGATTGCGCTTATCGCCACCATTTTTGGGCCGGATACCGGCAATGTGGCGTGGATTATCGTGGCGATGATTATCGGCGGCGGCATCGGCATCCACTTTGCAAAAAAAGTAGAGATGACCGAAATGCCGGAGCTGGTGGCTATTCTGCACAGCTTTGTCGGCCTTGCTGCTGTACTGGTGGGCTTTAACAGCTACCTTGACCACGCACCGGGTCTCGAGCCGGTGATGGAAAACATCCATCTGACCGAAGTGTTCCTTGGTGTGTTTATCGGTGCGGTGACCTTCACCGGTTCTGTCGTGGCGTTTGGCAAACTGCGCGGCAAAATTTCGTCTAAGCCGCTGATGCTGCCAAACCGTCACAAACTGAACCTGGCCGCACTGGTGGTGTCGTTCTTGCTGCTGGTTGTGTTTGTGCGCAGTGAAAGCGTAGGCATGCAGGTATTGGTGCTGCTGGTGATGACCGTTATCGCGCTGGCGTTTGGCTGGCACCTGGTGGCTTCCATCGGCGGTGCGGATATGCCGGTGGTCGTGTCCATGCTCAACTCCTACTCTGGTTGGGCGGCAGCGGCGGCGGGCTTTATGCTAAGCAACGACCTGCTTATTGTCACCGGCGCGCTGGTGGGTTCTTCCGGTGCGATTCTGTCTTACATCATGTGTAAGGCCATGAACCGCTCCTTTATCAGTGTGATCGCCGGTGGTTTTGGTACCGACGGTGCGGTTTCAACGGGCGACGAAGAAGTGGGCGAGCACCGTGAAATCAGCGCAGAAGAAACGGCTGAGCTGCTGAAGAACTCCACGTCTGTCATCATTACCCCAGGCTACGGCATGGCGGTTGCGCAGGCGCAGTACCCGGTTGCGGAAATTACCGAGAAGCTGCGTGCACGTGGCATCAACGTGCGCTTTGGTATCCACCCGGTTGCCGGGCGTTTACCGGGCCACATGAACGTGTTGCTGGCTGAGGCGAAAGTGCCTTACGACATCGTGCTGGAGATGGATGAAATCAACGATGATTTCCCGCAAACCGACACGGTGCTGGTGATTGGTGCGAACGACACCGTCAACCCGGCAGCGCAGGACGATCCGCACAGCCCTATCGCCGGTATGCCGGTACTGGAAGTGTGGAAAGCCCAGAACGTAGTGGTGTTCAAACGCTCCATGAACACCGGTTACGCCGGAGTCCAGAACCCGCTGTTCTTTAAAGACAACACCCAAATGCTGTTTGGCGATGCCAAAGAGAGCGTGGAAAACATTCTGCGCGCGCTGTAAGGTTCGCGCTGTTCACAAAGCCGCCTCTGTGGGCGGCTTTTTTTGTGCTTTGATTTTATAAAGTATTACAGTTTTGGCTGCGCGTGGCGTTAGGATGAGCGCGTGAAATAACGGCTCAGGCAAAAGGAAGAGAATCGCGATGTTGCTGGCGGGTGGGATTTTTATTTTAACGTTGATACTCGTTATCTGGCAGCCAAAGGGACTTGGCATTGGCTGGAGTGCGCTCGGCGGAGCTGCGCTGGCGCTGGCAGCGGGTGTAGTGAATTTTCACGACATCGCCACGGTGTGGCAGATTGTCTGGAATGCCACGGCCACCTTTATCGCCATTATTATCATTAGCCTGCTGCTTGATGAAGCAGGCTTTTTCGAGTGGGCGGCGTTGCATGTGGCACGTATTGGCAATGGACGCGGGCATGGGTTGTTTTTGTGGCTAATTGTGTTGGGTGCAATGGTGTCGGCGCTGTTTGCCAACGATGGGGCGGCGCTCATCCTCACGCCGATTGCGATAGCCATTTTGCTGTCGCTCGGATTCAGTCGCGGCGCCACACTGGCGTTTGTAATGGCGGCTGGGTTTATTGCCGACACCGCCAGCCTGCCGCTGGTGGTATCGAACCTGGTCAATATCGTGACTGCTGACTATTTTGGTCTGGGCTTTAATGAGTACGCGTCGGTCATGGTGCCGGTTAACCTTGCGTCGGTTATCGCTACGTTGTGTGTGCTGTGGCTGGTGTTTCGCCGCAAAATCCCGGTAACGTATGACCTGACAAAGCTTAAAGCACCCACACAGGCGATTGTGGATAAGCGAACTTTTCGCGCAGGCTGGGTGGTGCTGGTTCTGCTGCTGACAGGCTTTTTCGTGCTGGAGCCGCGCGGTGTGCCAGTAAGTCTGGTGTCGGCGATTGGCGCCCTGGCGCTGTTGTTGGCCGCGCGTAGCGCGCGCGTGATTAATACCACACGCGTTTTGAAGTCTGCGCCCTGGCAAATTGTGTTGTTCTCGCTTGGCATGTATCTGGTGGTCTATGGTCTGCGCAACGCGGGGTTAACGGATTATTTGACCGGGCTTCTTAACCAGCTTGCCGGGCAGGGGCTGTGGGTGGCAACGCTTGGTACCGGTTTTTTGACAGCGCTGTTGTCGTCGGTAATGAACAATTTGCCAAGTGTGTTGATTGGTGCACTTTCTATTGATGCCAGCAACGCCAGTGGTGTGGTGCGTGAGGCGATGGTTTACGCCAATATTATTGGCTGTGACCTGGGGCCGAAAATCACGCCTATTGGCAGTCTCGCAACCCTGTTGTGGCTACATGTTTTGTCTAAAAAACGTATTACCGTGACCTGGGGCTATTATTTCCGTATGGGCGTGATGATGACGGTGCCGGTATTGCTGGTGACCCTGAGCGCGCTGGTGTTGAGGTTGTCACTGTAGATAAAAAAGGGCAGTTTGCAGGCTGCCCTCAGATTGCTGACAAAGAAGGAAAAAACGGTTTTTTCCTTCTTTGTAGTGAGCAGGCGAAAATCAATAAATTGATTTTCCTTATTTTTTATTGGGTATCATCCATCCTGTCTGTGACAGGATGCGGTTTGTCATCAGTTTAGGGGCAGCCTGTAGGCTGCCCGTTTGCTTATAAAAGTCGGTATCAGTCGTCTTCGTCGTCATCAAGTTCGACGGGAGTCTGGTAGTCATCCGGCTTCACGACCAGCAGGTCACAACGCAGGTGGTCAATAACCTGTTCAGCGGTATTGCCAAGAAACGCTGCCGAAATCCCGGTACGGCCAACGGTGCCAAGTACCACAATCCCCGCATCAAGATGTTCTGCCAGATCCGGAATCACTTCCTCCGGCAGACCTTTTTCAACGTGCGTCATATTTTCAGCAATGCCAAACTGCTGGCGCAACGCCTTCATGGCAAGCAGGTGCTGGCCGCGAATGGCGTCGTTATACACGCTGGGATCGAAGTCCGGCAGTTCAATAGCGATATTGATGGGCGTTATCGGATAGGCTCCGACCAGATGGACTTCGGTATGATTGACACGCTCTGCCAGCTGCAACGTTTCACGCACCAGCTTTTCGTTGAGGGCGTTGTGATACGCTTCTTCGCTGGCGAGGTTAACCGCCACCAGCGCTTTACCGCCTTCCGGCCACGGCTGGTCTTTTACCATCCAGACCGGACACGGGCACTTACGCAGCAGGTGCCAGTCGGTTGGTGTAAAGATAACGGCTTCAAGCTTGTCGTGCTGATGGGCCATCTTCAGTATCAAATCATGCTCGCCGGCAATCACTTCCTGAATGATTGCCTCAAAGGGCCGGTTGTGCCAGACCACTTTAATATCAATGGGAATTCCGGCATCAATATAATACTGCGCCTGTTCACGGATCCAGGCCGTGCGCTGAGCAATCACCCCTTTACGCATAGCGGTGCGCTCATCGGGCGAAAGCAGGGTGGTCATTTCATAGGAGAAATCATAGATAGGAAGAAAGGCTTTGATTTTGCCGCCAATCCGTTGATGCAGATACACCGCGCGCCGTAGAGCAGGCTGATCGTCCTGGCCAGGATCGATTGCGACCAGCATGTTTTGATACTTCGCCATACAGGGTCTCCTTACAACTGTAAACCTCAGTCTATTGAGTAAGATTAACCTATAAGGGGGGATTCAAACAGGGGAGAAATCGCCGCCGGATCAAGAAATGCGAAATATAAAACAATCCGACGGCGCGGGCGATGACGTATCAGGCAACGTTGCGTGCCTGACCTGCCAGTTGAGACAGCATCTCGCTGTTTTCAATAGTAATGTATTTGCCTTTTACTGACAGCATACCGCTTTTCTGGAAACGCCCCAGCAAACGGCTAATCGTCTCTACCGTCAGGCCAAGGTAGTTACCGATATCGCCACGGGTCATGGTCAGGCGAAACTCACGTGGAGAGAAACCACGTTGGGCAAAGCGGCGTGAAAGGTTATACACAAAGGCGGCAAGGCGCTCCTCGGCGTTTTTCTTCGACAGCAGCAGGATCATATCCTGGTCGCCTTTAATTTCGCCGCTCATCAGGCGCATCATCTGCTGGCGCAGATTCGGCATTTTGCCGGAGAGATCGTCAAGCGTTTCAAACGGGATCTCGCAGACCATTGAGGTTTCCAGCGCCTGTGCAAAGCTCGGGTGATGCCCGGTGCCAATCGCATCAAAACCAACCAGATCGCCTGCCAGATGGAAACCGGTAATCTGCTCATCACCCTGCTCGGTGATGGTGTAGCTTTTGATAGTGCCGGAGCGGATGGCATACAGCGATTTCAGCTCATCACCCGCCTTGAACAGCGTTTGACCCTTCTGGATCGGCTTTTTACGCTCAATGATGTTATCGAGCTGGTCAAGCTCATGCTCGTTGAGCGTGAACGGGATACAGAGCTGGCTGATGCTGCAATCCTGGCAATGGATGGCACAACCGCCAGACTGGATGCGTCGGATAATGCGCTTTTCTGGGATCATAAGTATGCTCAGGCCCTAATTGATATGCGTCAATTTTACCATCTTTTTGGGCACGTGATAAGTATGTAAAAAGTGCAACCTGCTAATGTCTGAAATTGTTATCAGAGATTGCCGCCATGTCATTGAACTTGTATGACAAATTTTGGGGCGATTTACAAAATTTTTGCTGGCTTTACAAGAGCAGGTAGCCTTCGTGGCGCAGCAGCCACTCTTTTCGTGTAACACCGCCGGCGTAACCGGTCATGGTACCGTTGCTGCCAATCACCCGGTGGCAAGGCACAACAATGCTTACTGGATTTGAGCCGTTAGCGGCTCCCACTGCACGGGCCGCACCAGGGCGACCAAGCAGACGCGCCAGCTCACCATAATGCATGACTTGCCCACAGGGGATGTTACGTAATGCCTGCCAGACCTCACGCTGAAACGGCGTACCTGCCGTGGCGCTTGGGAGTGTGTTAATGACCGCGAGGTCACCGTCAAAATAGTCCCTGAGTTTTGTGCTCAGGCCTCCTGGATCACGGCTGGCTCGGCGTTGATAGCCAGTTGACCGGTAATGAATGTCCAGCAGCTGTTCCATACGGTCACTGTGCTCTTCCCACTCTACGGCACGCAGGTTAAACGCTTCATCACAGATAACCCATAACGGGCCAAGTGGGGTGGCAATTTTATCTTCAAGAAGGAGTAGCATGTCCATTTCCAGTATCCGGGTTGGGCTAAAAAGCGGCGTTCAGAATATCACGGCTATGAATATATCGAAGGGAAATCATACACTCAGACAACACCGACAGCGCCTGCAACAGATAAGCACAGGCACTTCCCTTTGAAGTACCGGATAATCCGCCAGACCTGTAGTGCCTCCCGTTGAGCCGCTGACCCAGGGCGGCTATAGTATGCAGGTAATTTTGTGGCCGGAGGTGTTATGAATCCAGACGACAAAACGCTGTTTCTTGATGCAATGGAAGACGTCAAGCCGCTCAAAGCGTGTAGTGGTGAAACGCACTGGAATAAGTCTAAAACGCTGCGCCCACGTCAGCACGTTGATGCCCTACAGCTCGATAACTTTCTCACTACCGGCTATCTCGATATTATCCCGCCCGGTGAACCGCTGGCGTTTAAGCGCGAAGGCGTGCAAACCGGCGTGCTTGATAAACTGCGTCAGGGCAAATACCCGCGCCAGGCGAACCTTAACCTGCTGCGCCAGCCGGTAGAGCAGTGTCGCCAGCAACTGTATGCGTTTATTCTCCAGGCAAAACGCGATGGCCTGCGTAATCTGTTAATTATTCACGGTCGCGGCAGGGAGGCAGAGTCTCACGCCAACATCGTGCGCAGCTACGTAGCGCGCTGGCTGACGGAGTTTGATGATGTGCAGGCCTATTGCAGCGCACAGCCCCACCACGGCGGTACCGGCGCGTGTTATGTCGCGCTGCGTAAATCGGCGCAGGCGAAACTCGATAACCGCGAGCGCCATGCCGCACGGCGGGCGCAGTAAGCCAAGAGGCAGCCTTTAGGCTGCCTTTTCCATTAATGACCACAAACTACTTAAGCAATAACGACAGCTCCAGCGCGGCGTCCTGTAGAACAGGCAGAATCTGCTCGCGCAGTGCCTGAGCTGATACCTGGCCTGCATGCACGCCCACGTTTAGCGCGGCCTCCACCTGACCATGCGGGTTATAGAGTGGTACGGCAATAGAGCGCAGCCCCATTTCCAGTTCCTGATCGTTGAGCGCATAGCCCTGCTGGCGCACCCGCTGCAACTCCTCGCGCAGTTTTGAAACGGACCCAATCGTCTGTGGCGTGTAGCAAATCATGTTGATGCGCCCCAGAAAATCGTTTAACTGCTCTTCCGGCAGGTGGCTTAGCAACACGCGTCCCATTGAGGTTGACCAGGCAGGCAGGCGGCTACCCACGTCCAGATCGATAGTCATAATGCGCGCGCCGGAGGCACGGGAAATATACAGAATATCGTCACCGTCCAGTACGGCAATGGAGCAGGATTCATTCAGGCGCGTACTCAGGGCTTTTAACACCGGTTGCGCTGATTTAGCCAGCGGCGTAGAGGCAAGCCAGGCGTGGCCGAGCGATAAAATGCGCGGGCGCAGCTGGAAGTTTTTGCCGTCTTCGGCGTATACAAACCCCAGTTTGCCCAGGGTATACAGACAGCGGCGTACCGCCGCGCGCGGGATGCCAGTCTTCTGGCTAATCTGTGAAATCGACAATACCCGGCGCTGCGGCGTAAACGCCTGAATCACTTCCAGTCCGCGTGCCAGCGAAGCCATAAAATTGGGGTCGCCTTTAAACGGGTCTCGCTCACCACCTGCGTACTCTTCGCGTTCTTGTTCCATTCGTTACCCCTGTTTTTCGCCTTCGATCACACTCTGAAAAGAAAGATACACGATGTTCGATAATCGCACCATATTTCGATTATCGCCCTTGACCCTTATCGCGAGCAGGCTCACATTCTGAATAAAAGAACACAACGTTGTGCGATGCCCGCACAATCCTGGAGCAGAGTAATGATTGACAAGAGTGTGACCTCGCCTGAAGAAGCCGTCGCGGATATTCACGACGGTGCCACCATTATGATTGGCGGTTTTGGCCCTGCGGGGCAGCCTACCGTGCTGATTGATGCGCTCATTGCCCACGGCGCAAGCAATCTCACCATCATCAATAACAATGCCGGGAACGGCGAAGTGGGACTTGCGGCGCTGCTCAAAGCTGGCCGGGTACGCAAGATGATTTGCTCTTTTCCCCGTCAGGTGGACTCACAGATTTTTGACAGTCTTTACCGGAGCGGCAAAGTCGAGCTGGAACTGGTGCCGCAGGGGAATCTGGCCGCACGTATTCAGGCGGCAGGCTCTGGCCTCGGCGCGGTGTTTACCCCAACGGGTTATGGTACGCCGCTTGCCGAAGGGAAAGAAACGCGTGAAATAGATGGCCGTCACTACGTGCTGGAATACCCCATTAAAGCGGATTTTGCACTGATTAAGGCACACCACGGTGACCGCTGGGGCAACCTGGTTTACCGCAAGGCGGCGCGTAATTTTGGGCCGATTATGGCAACCGCTGCGACCACCACTATTGCTGAAGTCAGCCGCATTGTGGCGCTGGGCGAACTGGACCCGGAGAACATCATTACACCGGGAATATTTGTGCAGCGCGTGGTGTCGCTCGAACCCTGTGCTCATGCGGCGCAGCGCGCCTGAGGAGAAGAGAATGCAAAAACTGACCCGTGACGAAATGGCGCAGCGCGTGGCGCGCGACATCCCGGAAGGCGCCTACGTGAACTTAGGTATTGGCCTGCCAACCCGCATTGCCAACTATCTGCCAGCGGATAAAGAAGTGTTTCTGCACAGCGAAAATGGCCTGTTGGGCATGGGACCAAAACCCGCGCCGGGCGAGGAAGACCCGGAGCTTATCAACGCCGGTAAAGAGTACGTGACGCTGCTGACCGGTGGCTGCTTTTTTCATCATGGTGATTCGTTTGCCATGATGCGCGGCGGTCATCTGGATATCTGCGTGCTGGGCGCCTATCAGGTGTCAGCCAAAGGTGACCTCGCTAACTGGAGTACCGGCGCGCCGGATGCCATTCCGGCAGTAGGTGGGGCGATGGACCTTGCCATTGGCGCACGCCAGGTCTTTGTGATGATGGATCATCTGACCCGCGATGGGCAGAGCAAGCTGGTAGAAACGTGTACCTATCCGCTCACTGGCGTGGCTTGCGTTAGCCGCATCTATACCGACCTTGCGGTGATAGATATCACTCAGCGTGGGCCGGTGGTACGGGAGATCTTCAACGGCCTCTCTTTTGAGGAGTTGCAGCGTATCACTCCGGTCAAACTGACCTTTGAACAACTGGCACAAAGCGCGTAAGGAACTATGATGAATCAGGCATTTATTTGCGATGCAGTACGTACTCCCTTTGGCCGTTTTGGTGGCTCGCTCGCGACCGTGCGCGCCGACGACCTGGCGGCGCTGCCGCTCAAGGCATTAATCGCACGCCATCCAAACCTCGACTGGAGCCAGGTTGACGATGTGCTTTACGGCTGCGCCAACCAGGCGGGTGAAGATAACCGCAACGTGGCGCGCATGGCGCTGTTGCTGGCGGGGCTACCGGAAACGGTGCCAGGCAGCACGCTCAACCGCCTGTGTGCTTCAAGTCTGGACGCTATCGGTACTGCGGCGCGCGCGATTAAAAGCGGTGAGACCCATCTGATGATCGCTGGCGGTGTAGAAAGCATGTCGCGTGCGCCATTCGTCATGGGCAAGGCAGAAACGGCTTTCAGCCGCAGCGCGCGCCTGGAAGACACCACCATTGGCTGGCGTTTTATCAATCCGCAAATGAAGGCCGCGTTTGGGGTTGACTCTATGCCGGAAACGGCAGAAAACGTCGCAGACGACTTTGCTATCAGTCGTGAAGATCAGGATGCTTTTGCCGTGCGCAGCCAGCAGCGTACCGCCAGAGCGCAGGAAATGGGACTGTTTGCTGACGAGCTTATTCCGGTGTCTGTTCCACAGCGCAAAGGCGATCCGCTGCTTTTCACTGTTGATGAGCACCCACGCGCCACCTCGCTGGAAACCCTGGCGAAGCTTAAAAGTGTGGTTCGCCCCGGCGGAACGGTGACTGCGGGTAATGCTTCAGGCGTTAATGATGGTGCCTGTGCGCTACTGATAGCCAGCGAACTTGCGATGCGCAATCATGATTTACAGCCGCTTGCACGCGTGGTGGGTGTGGCTACGGCAGGCGTAGCGCCGCGCATTATGGGCTTTGGCCCGGCGCCGGCGGTGCGCAAAGTGCTGGCGCAGACCGGACTCACGCTTGAGCAGATGGACGTGATTGAACTTAACGAAGCCTTCGCCGCCCAGGCGCTGGCGGTCATGCGCGACCTTGGTCTGCCGGATGATGCTGCACACGTCAATCCGAACGGTGGTGCCATTGCACTGGGTCATCCGCTGGGAGCATCTGGCGGGCGTATCGCTATGACGGCGGCTTACCAGCTTAAGCGCACCGGTGGACGTTATGCGCTGTGCACCATGTGTATTGGTGTCGGGCAGGGGATCGCGCTGATTCTTGAGAGGGTGTAAGGAGTTTTAATGGGACTGTACTCGCCGCTATTTCACGACTCAACCCTGGCGGATTTTTTCAGCGAACGAGCGACGCTACAGGGGATGCTGGATTTTGAAGCGGCGCTTGCGCGAGCGCAGGCTTATTGTGGCGTGATCCCGCCGTCGGCGGTAGCACCCATTGAAGCCGCGTGCCGGGGAGAATGTCTTGATGCCGCGGCACTGGCGCAGGCCGCCGCCAGCGCGGGTAACCTTGCCATTCCGTTAGTTAAACAGCTGACGGCTGCGGTGAAGGTCCAGGATGAGCAAGCCGCCCGCTACGTACACTGGGGCGCAACCAGCCAGGACGCTATTGATACCGGTATGGTTGTGCAACTGCGCGGGGCGCTGGTGCAGGCCGAAACGCTACTGGTAAAACTTATGCAGGCGCTGGCGGTACAGGTGCAGACTCATGCCGACAGCGTAATGCCAGGCCGTACCTGGCTTCAGCACGCGCTGCCCACCACCTACGGACTCAAACTGGCTGGCACGCTTGATGCGCTGCTGCGCTGGCATGAACGACTCCGGGAGTTAACGCCGCGGCTGCTGGTATTACAGTTCGGTGGGGCTGCTGGCACGCTTGCCTCATTGAAGGAAAACGGTGCGCAGGTTTCACAGGCACTGGCGCAGGAATTACAGCTTGGACTCGCGGATACGCCGTGGCATACCCAGCGCGACCGGTTGCTGGAAGTTGCAGGGTGGCTGGCAGGTATTAGCACCACGCTCGGTAAATTTGCCGGGGATTTTGCGTTGCAGATGCAGACTGAAGTTGCCGAAGTCGCTGAGCCAATTGCACAAGGCAAGGGCGGCTCGTCCACCATGCCGCACAAGCGTAATCCTGTCACCTGTGCGGCTATTCTCAGTGCCGTCACTCGCATTCCGGGGCTGATGGCGACGCTTTATACGGGCCAGCTTCAGCAGCATGAGCGTGCGCTCGGCGGTTGGCAGGCAGAATGGCAGACGCTTCCGGAACTGGCAACGTTAACAGGTGGCGTACTGCACAACAGCCTGATGCTGGTGGAGGGGATGCAGGTGTTTACTGAACGTATGCGACAGAACCTCGACATCACACATGGGCTGATTATGGCAGAGGCCGTGACGCTCGCACTGGCTGAACATATCGGTAAGGCAGCGGCACATCATCGTGTGGAGCAGCTTTGCCACCAGGCGCTGGACACCCGCGAGCCGCTACAAACGCTGCTGGAGCAGGATGAACAGGTTAGCCAGTACCTTAGCAACCAACAGATAGCTCAACTTCTTGACCCATCCACCGCCACCGGCAGCGCCAGTCACTTTTTGCACCAGGTTCTGGTGCGCTACAGGAATGCATTATGACCATTCATTATCAACTCGACGGACGCGCTGATGCGCCGGTTATCGTGCTCTCTAACTCGCTTGGCACCACGCTTTCTATGTGGGAGGGGCAGCTGGAGGCATTGCAGGCGCATTTTCGCGTGCTGCGCTACGACACGCATGGACACGGGCGTACCACAAAGCAGGGTAAAGTCACACTGGCGCAACTGGGTGAAGACGTACTGAGCGTGATGGCGCAGGCGGGCGTGGAAAAAGCCCATTTCTGCGGTATTTCAATGGGTGGTATCACCGGTCTGTGGCTGGCGCGCTTTGCGCCGGAGCATTTTTACAGCATTACGGTTGCTAACAGCGCCGCCAAAATTGGTGAGCAGGCGAACTGGCTGTCGCGCGCCCGTACCGTGCGCCAGGAGGGGATGGGTGTGGTTGCCGCGGGGTCAGCAGACCGCTGGTTTACTCAGGCGTTTCGCCAGCATCATCCGGCAGAGGTTGAATCACTGGTGCATCAGCTGGCGACCAGCAATGCGGAAGGTTACGCCGAATGCTGCGAGGCGCTGGCCGCAGCGGACTTGCGTGCTGAGGTTGCCGATATTCGCCTGCCGCTGCTGTTAATTGCTGGTGAAGACGATCCGGTGACGACGGTGGCAGACAGTGAGTTCTTACGTGACCAGGTGCCTGGGGCCAGCATTGTTACGCTCCCCGCGTCGCATCTGTCCAATATTGAACAACCGACTTTATTTAATGCCGCACTGCTGGGCTTTTTACAAAAGGAATGACGTATGAATGACGATGAACGCTATCAGCAGGGCATGGAAGTGCGTCGTGCAGTGTTGGGAGATGCCCACGTGAATCGCACGCTCGACAACCTCAGTGCGTTAAACGAAGAGTTTCAGAACTTCATCACCCGCTACGCCTGGGGCGAAACCTGGACGCGCCCCGGATTAAGCCGCCATACCCGCAGCATGATAACCATCGCGATGCTGATCGCGCTTAACCGCGAAGCGGAATTAAAAATGCACCTGCGCGCGGCGTTTAATAACGGCGTCACGCGCGATGAGCTTAAAGAACTGATTATGCACTCGGCGCTTTACTGCGGGCTGCCCGCCGCTAACGCGACGCTGCACCTGGCGCAGCAGGTGTTTGATGAGGTGGATGGGCAGTGAAGAATATACGTCTGTAAAATAAGCCGCTCGCGCATGAACGGTAGACTCAGATGACACAAATGTCTGCTTTTACCGTATTCGCGAGCGTAACGAGTAATTTTTGTTTCTTCACCTTGTGAATAATAATGGTATAGAATCACTAACCGAAGGAAAACTATTAAAAAAAACGGGCTTTATTGCCTGCATGTCGTGATGTGTTTGACACAGGAGGTCACCAGCGCATGGCAGAAACGACACTTTCTTTTATTTTCAGCCACAGCCATCATCAACTTTCGGTACCAGGTTGTCCTGCTGTGCTGGATGTCCTTAGCCTGGACGGTCATGAGTATTTAAGTAAGCCCTTTCACTGGACTATTGAATTCACCTCTCCTGTTGCCGACATCCCGGCACAGAAAATACTGATGCAAAACGCAAGCCTTGTGTTGCACGCTCGCAAAGCTCAACAGTTTGGTCCGGCATTGCAGTAACCGGTTAGATCCCTACATGGTGTAGTGACGGCATTTCACCGTCTTGCTACTTCTCGTGATGAAAGCCGTTATTCACTGGTTTTACAGCCACGCCTGGCGCTGTTGCAACACAGCCATCAGAACGCCATTTATCAGGACATGTCAGTACCGCAGATTGTGGAAAAAATTCTGCGTGAGCGTCACGGCATGCGCGGGCAGGATTTCCTCTTTAACCTGTCGCGTGAGTATCCGAGGCGGGAGCAGGTGCTTCAGTTCGGTGAAGACGACCTGACATTCATCTGTCGCCTGCTCAGTGAAGTCGGCATCTGGTTTCGCTTTAGCGCCGATACGCGCCTCAAAATTGATGTCGTGGAGTTTTGCGATGCCAGGCAGAACTATCAGCGTGGTTTGTCGCTGGCAAGCGTTCCACCTTCTGGTATGCATGATGACGGCATTGAGTGTGTGTGGGCACTGGAAAGCCGCCATCAGGTGGTGGAAAAATCGGTATTTACCCGCGATTACAACTACCGTGACGCCACAGCAGACATGGATACGACGCTGGACGTGACCGGCGGTGACACCACGACCTATGGCGAGGCTTACCATTTTGCCGACAATTTTCTGTCTACAGGTGCTGCAACAAATAACCTTGAGCCTGAGGCAGAAAGCGGCGCATTCTACGCTCGTATTCGTCACGAACGCTACCTGAATAAGCAGACCCAGCTTATGGGCGACTGCAATGCGCCAGAACTGGCTCCGGGCATGGTGCTTAATATCAGTGGAGCAGATGTTCCCGCCGCTTTCCAGAATGGCGTATTGATAACAGCACAGGTTTGCACGGCAAGGCGCGACCGAAGCTTTGAAATTCATTTTGACGCTATACCTGACACCGGGCGCTATGGCTTTCGCCCTGCATCAATTTCCCGACCGGTAATGGCGGGCACGCTTCCCGCACGCGTAACGAGTACCCAGCAAAACGACCTCTACGCCCATATTGATAAAGATGGCCGCTATCGCGTCAATATGCTTTTTGACCGGAATAGCTGGGAAGCCGGTTACGAAAGTCTGTGGGTACGCCAGGCTCGGCCTTACGCAGGTGATACCTGGGGGCTGCACCTGCCATTACTGGCGGGTACTGAGGTCGCCATTGCTTTTGAAGACGGTAATCCGGACCGACCTTATATCGCCGGTGTGCTACACAACTCCTCTCAACCTGATCACGTCACCATACAAAACTACCGCCGCAATGTTTTGCGCACACCCACAAATAACAAACTGCGTCTTGACGACCACAGAGGTAAGGAGTCCGTAAAACTTTCGACCGACAACGCCGGGAAATCGCAACTTAATCTTGGTTACCTTGTTGATGCCAAACGCGAAAAAAGAGGCGAGGGATTTGAGTTACGTAGCGACGGCTGGGGGGCGTTACGCGCAGGAAAAGGATTGTGGATAAGTGCCGATGAACAGATAAAAGCCCAGGGGCAGGTGCTTGAGATGGCCCCCGCGCTGGATACACTCCAGCAGGCAATGGGGCTGGCGCAGTCGTTAGGCGAGGCCGTGAAAGCTGCCCGCGCCGAACTGGCCCAGCTTGAAGAACAAAAGAACCTGATGGAGCAGTCGCTTAAGGATCTGCAACAGTCGGCGTTGATGATGAGCGCACCTGGAGGCATTGCACAGCTTTCACCACAAAGTATTCAGGTTAGTACCGGGGCGAGCTTTATCCAGACATCCGGTGAAAACAGCGACTTTAGCGTTTTTAAAAAATTCACGGTAGCCGCCGGGGAAGCCATCAGTTTGTTTGCCAGAACGCTTGGGATCAAGCTTTTTGCCGGGCAGGGGAAAGTGGATATCCAGGCGCAGAACGATGCGATGGCGCTATCGGCGCGTCGTGACCTGAAAATCACCAGCACGGATGATGAAGTGGTTATCTGCGCAGATAAAAAAATCACGCTGTGCTGTGGGCAGACGGCACTGGTGGTTGAAAACGCTGGCGTCACGATTTTGACCACAGGGGATGCGACGGTCAAAAGCGCCAGCTTTAATCTGCAAAACCCACAGGGCTATCAGGCACAGACGGTAGAATTGCCGCAGGGGGGAAGCTGTATTGAACAGGCCCGCTAAGGAAGGAAGTACCGTGTTATTACTTGATCTGACTTTGCAGGAAAACCTGGAGAGTTTTAAGGTCCGTCACCCGCAGGTCAGTTTCTGGTTGCTCATCAATCCACTCAAACAGGTGTCGTCATTCAGCCCGGTTTATCCGACAAAACTGGTTGAAATGAGCGGTGAAGACGCGCCGCAGATCGTGCCAGTGGATGATTTAGCCTGGATGGCGCAGGCCTGTCCGCAACTCTGGCCGTTGGTGGCGCCATCCGCGCAATTTATCCGGCAGGTTATCGATTATGCTCGCGCCGAAGCCACTCAGGATGTGCGTGCGGTCTGTGCGCTGATTGCCAGCGAACAGAGCGCCGGACAACTTGCACAAGACCTGGTGCAAACGTGCCGTGAGCTTGGGCAGCAATGCGCCAAAGCATCACTGGCCTTTTATGAACCACTGCGCGTTGAGCTACTTTGTGAACAACTGGGGATATACCTGCCTGACAATTGTCACTGGTGGTATACCACCGCCCAGGGAGAGACGGGATACATCCACGTTGAAGAGATGTCGCAGGAGAAGCCAGCGCTGACCTGGGGCAAGCGGTGTGAACAACAGGAAGTCCGCAATATTGCCAGGCTGTTACGTCTGTGGCAGGCAACGTCCCATACAGCTCCCCCCATTGCGGCTTGTCAGGCGGCGCAGGCGTGGTTAAAAGCGCTGGATAGCGGGCTGATGCACGATGCGGATCGTTTCTGGCTGGCAATGACCCATCTTACACAGCCTGACATCGTGACCCACCCACAATTTCAGGCGCTGCTCAGTGAGGTTATACACAATCCAAACCAGCGTTTGATTGATATTGTCGACACGTTACCGGTCGGATACATGCCAGCGCCTTAACCCGCGCTTTCAGGGAATGAAGAATGCAGTATAACGAAAAAGCAAAAAAACCAGATGTGAAAACCCAGCGCGGGACAGTGGCAAGACTGGCACGCCAGGCCGGGCAGGTGCCGTCGGGTTGTAAAGCCTGCGGACGTAAAGGGCTGCCGGTGTTGCCGCTGCGTGTGGCGGCGGTGCCAGTGGGCGTGGCGGGAAGTCAGTGGCGCCCTGAGGTGCCGGTGCCGCCGGTGGCGCTGAGCGGTGGTGAGTATAAATACGCGCTGCGCACGTTACGCATGGGCTATCTGTATGTGCTGCTGGACCGTGAAATCTGGCAGGCGTATGAGGTGACAGAAGAGGGGTATCTGCGTCAGTTTGATCCGCTGGTGGTGCCGGAAGGGGAAACGGTGGCGCCGCTGAGTCCGGCGTGTCTGAACGCGGGGCACCACGTGCAGGCCAGTTTTATCAGTTTAGATACCGAGCAGTTCAGTGAGGCGTGGCTGGCGTTCAGCAGTGACCCGTGGAGCCTGGAGGTGCTGGAAGGCTACCGCACGGGCAGCCGCCCGGCATCGCGCTTCACACAGGTAAACCTGAAGAGCGCGGGCGAAACGCCGGCGGTGAAAACGCTGGAGAGAACGCTGTCGGCACTGAAATCCGGGGTGGTGGAGTTTGCGACTGACTTTTACCCGTCAGTGGAAACAGGCGGCACGCCGGGTGGTGCCCACGGTTTTTACGGTCGCCGGCAGGACGAAGCGCGTTACAGCGCGTATGTGGAAACCTTGCAGCGCAGTTACGGTCAGGTACTGGCGATAGCGGTGGAAGACAGCGTGGGGGTGGTGCAGGAGCTTAACGATGGTCGCTTACAGCTGGTAGAGGCGCGTCAGAAGTATAACGAAACGCCAGAAATCCGGCATAAGCACCTTATCGCGCAGGTGATTTCCCAGTATTTAGCCTCGCTTAAGCAGGCAATTGAAGAAACCAGCACGCCAGCGTACGGCCGCCCCTCGTCAGGCTACCCAGCGACCACTGTACAGGTTATGACGAAAGCCGAGGTGGCAGCAGGCCGCTACAAAATGGAATATGAGCGCCTGCAAAAAAGCTACGACGAGGCGGCGCACGCGGCGTTTGTTCAGGAGCATCAGCAAACGCTGGCGCGCTGGCAGCAGCGTATTGAGGCGGTGGGAAGTGACCTTGCGGCCTGGTGCCGCTCGGACAGCTGGCTTACCGCAGTGCGCCAGGACTACACCCCGGAGCTGAGCCTGTTAAGCTGGTCCCGACAGTTTATCACGCTGGGCCTGTGTACTCGCGGCAGTTTGACCGACCCGCATACCGAGGCGCTGTGGCAGTCGTGGCTGGAGGACACCACCAGTCCGGCATGGCTGGGGTTGCTTGGCCCGCGACAGGCAAATCTGGACGCTGTTTTTGCCGGCTCTGCTGGGTTTGGGTATTTAAAAACGTCTGCCGGTTCTGATGAGGTCAGCAAGTTTGTGAGCAGCAATCCCGGGCGGCGTTTTATGGCCGAGCGCACCATCGCCATGAGCGGAGCCATGAGTCGCCTGGGCAATAAGGTTGCGCAGGGGGTTGAAAGCGGCTGGCTGCGTGTGCTCCAGGGGATTAACTATCTCGCTGAGGGCAAACAAACCACGGTATTTTCGCTTCAGATGACGGTGGGGGAGTTTCAGCAGCTTAATCAGGAAATAGTAAACACCCGTCTGAGCCTGGTAAATTACCCGGGCACGTTTGCAGGCAGCTTACAGCAGGGCCAGCAGACGGTGAAAACTGCGGCAACCGGCGGTGTGATGCAGATAACCGACCCAACGCTGCTCAATATGAAACTCACGGTGACGTTAAGTACGGACATGCCGTGGCAGGAGTATAAAGAGGCGCTGAAAAAATCAGGCACCAGCCCGCAGGCCGTTGAGCGTATGCCGCTGACAAAGCCGGGGTATTTACAGCATTTTAGCGAACTGCGCGTCTCCTCGCTGTCTCTGCCCGATAATGCCAGCAATGAGGTGGTGTTGCTTAACGCCGCCCAGCGTCAGGCACTGATAAAACAGCATACGCAGATGATACGCCGTGTAGTGAGCGGAAACACCATTGGTCTGACGCTGGCGCTGGGCATGTTTTCTTACCAGATGAAAGAGCTTAAAGCGACGCTGGACAGTATGGAAAGCCCGGTGGCTGACAGTAATGCGCTGCGCCTTACGTTGTTGTCGAAAGTTGTGATGGTCAGTAGCGCAGTGGCAGAAAGCGGCGGCTTTTTCCGTACGTTAACGTCGGAAAAGCCGTGGGGGGCATACAGCAGGCAGGCACATATTCTTGTTCGTGCGGGCGGAGTACTGGCGGGGGTATCGGCGATTATTGATGGGTTTGGGATGTTTTTTAAAGCATCTGATGTTTATGATGTTGGTGATTCATCCTGGAAATGGTACGTAGCAGGGGGAGCATTAAATTTAATTGGAGGTGGATTTGCTGCTTGTGCTGCGGTAGCAAGTAATTTTGCTCTATTAGGTCCAGCAGGTCTGGCGTTGTTGTTGATTTTTACTGGTGCACTTTTAGTGACAATGGGAGATAAGGCCAGAAGTACCGCATTTGAGATATGGCTGCGGCGCTGTTGCTTTGGGCGGCCCCGGGATAGCGATGTGGTATGGCAGGTGAACAGTATTGAAGACTTAAATACGGCGCTGTCCGCCTGGAATGCGTTAGTTTCAGGTATGACGGCGGAGGTGGTCTATCAGGATTTACCTACAGAACTGTTTACGTGTAGAGATATTGTCGCTATCAAAATTACGCTGCCATCTTACAGCGACAGCGCGTCAGCATGGCAATACAGTCTGGAGGTGGGCAGTCAGCATGGGCCTCGTTTTCCATTAAAACAAGCGTCGCATAATGTTACGCCGTTTATAGAAAATAAAATATTCACCCTGCCAGAGCAGAAGTTTACTTATATCAAAACGGCTGAGCGCAAAGAAAAAGATGCCCTGATTATCGAATGGGAGTGTGAAGTCGACAGGGTGCGTTACAATAAGGCTGTGTTATACGTGGTCTACTGGCCAGATAAAAATGATGCACAATGTAAACTGGCCTTACAGATAGAAATAAAGGACTAAGGAGCTGTTATGAGCGGGAAGAGATTGCTCCCAAAAGGCCCCTGGCGTATAAAGCCAGAGGTGCTGCGTACAGAATTAAACGATTTTTTTGGACAACCGAAATTAACGCCGGGGCTTACTGGTTGGGAAGCCAATATGCCGCTTAATACTGATGTGCAAAGTATTGCGCCTCGCCTTATTATGGTAAATAATATTAATGACACTTGGATGGAGATCCCCAGATATGAAGATATATGGTGGGGGGGCAGCTGGTTTGTTACTGTGGTGATGCTAATTTCATCTATAATGGCTTTTTTTATGGCGGTTTTTACTTTTAATGATGTTTTTTTTGATAATTTATTTGTTTTAGTTTTTGTTTTCTGTCCTATTTTTTTATTTTTTTATTTTTTTATAAAAATGACATTATATTCCCCTCGTGATAACCCAATCCGTTTCAACCGCAAGCGTCAGAAAATTTACGTCTATGAGTTTAAGCGTAAATGGAATCCCTTGGCGCGCTGGCCGACGGTGATCAAAGTCTACGACTGGAAAGATATTCGTGCTGAAATGAGCTATGAAACCGGGCGCTATAACCAGGGTTATCGACTGTATGGCGCGGTGTGCCTGCCAGGTACGGATCAGGTGCTTGAGCGTTTTATCCTGAGCTGGTCCGTGGGCCACCCGAAATTACTGTATGGACTGTGGAGCCACTGCTGCCTGTATATGCGCCATGAAAAGGTGCCGGAGCGCCCGTTGTTTACCGAACGCCCGCGCGAATGGTGCCCGTGGGATAACGTGCACTGGCCAGCGGACATTAACCGTGAATCCACCACGGCACTGGATGAGTAAACCACTGGTCATATAAATGCGATCGCCAGTATCAGTTGGCTCAACTTTTAAACACGGAACGTTAAAAGGAAAGGACATGTCCGAACATAATGGAAAACCTGCAAACGTTTACCAGACGACGTATGAGGCGTTATTAAAAAAATATCAAGGTGGGAATTCCAGGTTTAAACCCCAGGTGAAAAACTGGGAAGAGGATCTTCTGGATAAAATAGCACAGCAAACCACTGCACCGCGCCTTATCTATGTTAATAAAATTGATGATTGTTTTTTTGAGATGCCACGTTATGAGGAAAATATATCATGGGCAACAGCATGGTTGATGTTCTTTGCCAGTATTGTTCCTTTGGTTATGGTGCTTGTTATTATTTTTATTCCCGTTTTTAATTCTAATTTTGAACGAGGTTTTTTTTATGCCTTGGTCTTTTTGACTTTTTTTTCGTTAACTATATGGCTTTTTAAATTATTAATCTTTTATCCACGCGGTATGCCTGTTCGTTTTAATCGCGCCCGTCAGAAAGTGTATGTCTATGAATACAAGCGGAGCTGGAATCCGTGGGTGCGCTGGCGAGCCGAAGTAAAGGTGTTCGACTGGGCCGATATTCATGGTGAAATGATTCGCCAGATTGGCCGCTATGACTCGGGCCATCGTCTGTCGTGTGCCGTTTGTAAACCGGGTACTTTTGAGGTTATCGATCGCTTTATGCTGAGCTGGACTGTGGGCCACCCGAAAATGCTGCGCGGATTGTGGAGTTTTTGTTGTCACTACATGAACGACCAGCCGGTACCGGAGCGCCCGCTGATTGCAAAACACCCACGTAGCTGGTGTCCACGTAATAACATTCACTGGCCAGAAGCGATTGACCATGAGTCCACAACAGCACCATAGAGTGTTTTTCGATACGACCTACTGGCCTCATAAAGGCGATCGTCGGTATCAACTGGCACAAAGCTGAGATACGGAACGTTAAAAGGAAAGAACATGTCCGAACATAATGAAAAACCTGCAAGCGTTTACCAGACGACGTATGAGGCTTTATTTAAAAATTATCAGAGTGGTAATTCACAGCTTAAGCCACAGGTGAAAAACTGGGAAGAAGACTTGCCCGATAAGAATGCCGGTATATCAACGGCGCCGAGAATGATTTATTGTAACAAAATGACGCCGTCTTTTATCGAGATACCTAGATTTGAAAACATCATTTGGCATGGTGTTTGGCTTCTTTTGATTATTAGTGTCTTTGTTTTGGTTATGTCACTACTATCATATTTTTATATCCCTCCCTCTTGGGGAGGAGAGTTCATATTTGATTGCATAATAATGTTTTTTCTTTTATCCCTGACTTTATATTTTGTCCGTATGGCAGTTTTCGTCCCACGCGGTGCACCCGTTCGCTTTAATCGCGCCCGTCAGAAAGTGTATGTCTATGAATTCAGGCGGAGCTGGAATCCGTGGGTACGCTGGCGAGCCGAAGTAAAGGTGTTCGACTGGGCCGATATTCATGGTGAAATGATTCGCCAGATTGGGCGCTATGACTCGGGCCATCGTCTGTCGTGTGCCGTTTGTAAACCGGGTACCTTTGAGGTTATCGATCGCTTTATGCTGAGCTGGACTGTGGGCCACCCGAAAATGTTGCGCGGATTATGGAGTTTTTGTTGTCACTACATGAACGACCAGCCGGTACCGGAGCGCCCACTGATAGCAAAACACCCACGTAGCTGGTGTCCGCGTAATAACATTCACTGGCCAGAAGCCATTGATCGTGAATCCACCACGGCGGCAGAACCACAGATTACGAATATAAAAACGGAAGGACCAAACCCATGCCTGTAAATATTAAAGCTATTCCACCTCAGGCGAAGCGCTCATCGCCACCTTCTGTAGGGCTATGGTTTATCGCACTGGTTATTCTGCTGGCTTCAGGGGGGCTTATTTCACTGGTGCTTGCAAAAAATTACGACACACCAGTGCCGCTGGCGTTTATTTTGTTCATTTGCTTATTAATATGGTTAGTCCTTGCTTTCATACGTACGATTTATTATCTGTTGAATACTCTCTGGGCTGACAGCTTTGACAGGGCCCGCGAGGAAACATTATGGCACTATACGCAGCGCGGGCGCCGCACCCTGCAAATTCTTTGGAGCGAGTTTTATACTGAAAATTCTGCTTCTACCGCTGGTGTCTTTATTACGGGGAGTAGCCCTGTCAAAGCCAGACCAACATGGCAGGGCGAACAAAATGTTCGACACAGCCGTCTACCTTTTCTGCCAGGTTCAACACCTGAAAGCACGTTTAATCCGCTCATCACTCTAATGATCGACTCTCTGGCAAAACCACTTTCTCTGCTGGCGGACAACGCGCCAATAGCGCTTCATATAGAAGTCAACAGCATTCTCCTCGCCAGTCAGATTGAAGCGCTGGTGCTTGAAAACTGGTCGCGAGCAAAAATTCACCAGGCCCCTCATATTATCTACGGCAATGGTCTGGAGGACGTTGATAAATGGCTGGATGAGCGTGCTGAACAGCAGGCGCTATTGTTGGTGCTGGCGGTGCAGATTGCGCCAGATTCCCCGGCCGAAAAAGGGGAGTCCGTCACTATGCTACTGCTTGGTAATACTCTGACACAGCGAACGCTACAACCTTTTGCGCTGTTGCACCGCCCGCAGGCGTCATCGCCGGATGGATTAAATGAAGGTATTGAGCTGGCCGGATACTGGGCTGCACTGGATGAGCGCGCGCCAGAGCGTCTCTGGCTTGCCGGACTTTCTTCTCAACAGAAAGAAAAGGCAAACGGGGCACTGGGGGAGCCTTTGCTGAAGTCCGCTGCACAGGCAAATCATATCGTCGATCTGGATACTATGACTGGTTACACAGGCTGCGTCGCCCCCTGGCTTGCGATTGCCGCTGCCGCTCAGATGTCATGTGAAAACCGCTTACCACAGATTATTATTAGTGGTCACAGTAACGAAACGTTATGGAGTACGGTGGTTTCACCCGCCTGAGACTGACGTTTAATAAAGGGAAGAGGAATAATCAAATGGCTAAAGGATTCCTGTTATGTACTTTAGATAAAACCACCTGCGGAGGGGTGATAATCGCTGGCGATGGTACGCGCCACAATCTGGGGCGAGGTTTTGCTCTGGAGCACGATCGCGTTAGCTGTGGCAAACATGTTGGCGAATTTTATATTGAAGGCGGTATACCAGGGCGACTGATTAATGGGCGTCGTATGGCGGGTACTCTGCACAGTAAAAGCGGCTGCCCGTGTCAGGCGCGTTTTATACCAGCGACCAGTAATGCCAGCTATGAGAATTAACCTGTTGTACTTCTACATAAAGTATTATCAGGCGTGATTTCCCGCAGTGATAGCACTTAAGAGTACGCCAGCCTGTTACCCGCAGGCATAGATACGCGATGTGAAATGCTGCTTCCGCCAGCCAGCGAGCGCAGGAGCGTTACTCTTCTTCCTTTAACCGCGCCGCCGCCACGTCCGCCAGTACCGACAGTGCCAGCGAACGCGCATCCCGCGCCTTCGGAAAAAGCCCGATGGGGGCCTTAATGCGGTCAATCTCGTCGTCCCGCCAGCCAAGTTCGGTCAGCTTTTGCCTGCGCAGGCTGTGGGTGCGCTGGCTGCCCAGCGCACCGATGTAAAACGGGCTGGCCTCGCGCGCCGCTTGCAGGACGGGCAGCTCGCGGTGCAAATCATGTAACAGCAAAATAACCGCTGTATTGGTGTCTATCTGCCCCGTATCGCCTTCCTCAAAAGCGAGAACTTCATAGCCTGCTGCCAGCGCGAGTTCGGTGGTCGCCAGCGCTTCGACAGACTGTCCGTAAATAATCAACCGCACGCCGGGGCGATAGCGGGTCTCGAAACCATCACGATGCCAGCGCGCACGGGGCGACTGTGGCAGCACGTGCAGCGTTTGTGTGCGCGGCGAATAGCGCAGCCCGGCAGGCTGGCGCTGCTCAAGGCGGTTTAACACCGCCAGCAGCGGCTGCGCTGAGTGCAGCTTATGTATAGCGAGCGTAATGCCGCCGCCGCAGGGCAGCACAATATCAAACCAGGGCGAGTCCTGACCATAACGCACGCAGCGGTCAACGCCGCTCCCAATCACCGCCATAGCCTCAAAGGCTACGGCGGCCTCAACGCAGCCGCCGGAAACAAACCCACAGTACAGGCCATCGTCACGCACCGCCATGTGAGCGCCCAGCGGGCGCGCCGCGCCGCCGCGAATGTCAACCAGCGTGATAAGCGCCGCGCCTCTGCCGCCGGTTAACGCCTCCAGTGCAAAGCGTAAAATCTCACGACTGTCGTCCGTGGCAAACGCCTGGCGCGGTGTTCTCTGGCTCTGGTCTGTCAGCCCGCCAACAGAAAGTGACATTGCGCCTCCTTAAACCGCGTCCGGCAGGTCGCTGATAAGCTTATCAAGCGTGATGGGGTAATCGCGCACCCGCACGCCGGTGGCGTTATAGACTGCGTTGGCAATCGCGGCACTCACGCCGCACAACCCCAGTTCGCCGACGCCTTTGGCTTTCATTGGCGATGAAATCGGGTCCGTATCCTCAAGGAAAAGGACCTCCTGCTCTGGCACGTCGGCATGAACCGGCACTTCGTAACCTGCCATATCGTGATTAACGAAATAGCCAAGGCGCGTGTCGACCGCCAGCTCTTCCATCAGCGCCGCGCCGATTCCCATCGTCATTGCGCCAATGACCTGGCTGCGCGCGGTTATGGGATTAAGGATGCGTCCTGCTGCACATACGGCCAGCATCCGGCGTACCCGGACTTCGCCGGTTGCGCTGTCCACGCCGACCTCGACAAAGTGCCCGGCAAACGTAGACTGCTGATACTGCTCATCGAGATTGCCAAACTCAATGCTGTCTTCTGCGGTTAACGTGCCGCTTGTTGCGGCATCACGAATATCTGCGCTGCGTTCGCCGCTGGTTATTTTGCCATCGCTGAACTGTGCATGGTCCGGTTCAAAACCGAGTTTTTCAGCAATGGCGTCGCGCAGCTTCACGCAGGCGGCATAGACGCCTGCGGTCGAGGTGTTTGCGCCCCACTGGCCGCCGGAGCCAGCGGAAACCGGGAACGCGGAGTCACCGAGGCGCACCTCTACCATTTCCAGCGGCACGCCGAGCATTTCCGCCGCCGTCTGGGCAATAATGGTGTAGCTCCCGGTGCCGATATCGGTCATGTCTGTTTCAACGGTGATATTCCCTTCACTATTAAGATGCACCCGAGCGCCGGAGGGGGCGAGCAGATTATTGCGAAAACCGGCCGCCATGCCGATGCCAACCAGCCAGTGTCCATCCCGGACTTGACCAGGCGTGGCGTTGCGCTGCTGCCAGCCAAAACGTTCTGCGCCGGTTCGCAGACACTCAACGAGCTGGCGGCGTGAGAAAGGGCGCTTCGGATTAGCCGGATCGACCTGGGTGTCATTACGAATACGGAATTCGACAGGATCGATACCGGCTTTCTGCGCCATTTCATCAATGGCAATTTCAAGCGCCATCAGCCCTGGTGCTTCACCAGGGGCGCGCATGGCGTTACCTTCCGGGAGGTCGAGCGTTGCCAGCCGCAGCCCGGTATGGCGGTTTTCGCCCGCATAAAGCAGTTCGGTCTGCTGGACCGCCGTCTCTGGCGTGCCGCCGGGCAGGTTACCTGACCAGCTATCATGAGCAATCGCGGTAATCTTGCCGTCTTTATCGGTACCAATACGGATATGCTGAATGGTGGCAGGACGGTGAGTGGTATTGTTAGGAATAGTCGGTCTCGGCAGCATGACTTTGACTGGGCGCTTTGCGGCGCGCGCGCCGAGTGCCGCCAGCAGCGCATCGCTTCGTAAAAACAGCTTGCCGCCGAACCCGCCGCCGATATAGGGCGAAATGATGCGAACATTTTCCGGCGGCAGCTTTAGCGTTTCAGCCAGATCGCTGCGACACCAGTCAATCATCTGGTTTGAGGTCCACACGGTAACCTTATCGCCTTCCCAGACCGCCATCGAGGCATGTGGCTCCATCGCCATATGGCTCTGGTCGGGAGTGGTATAGGTCGCGTCAAGCGTCAGGGGAGCGGCCGCGAAGGCGCTGGCGAAATCACCGGTATTTTTATCGGGTGTGTCCTCCGGTGGTTTACTGACAGCGGGTTTCTCCCCGGCCAGGCTGTAAGCCCCGCGTTCGCGGCGGTATTCAACCTGAACAAGCGCCGCTGCCGCACGAGCCTGTTCGAAGGTGTCGGCGACGACCAGCGCCACGGCCTGATGATAGTGTTCAATCGTCGGGCCGCCCAGCAGCGTGGCGGTGTTCTTTTCGCCTTTACCCAGCGCCCCGGCGTTATTTGCGGTTAACACCGTCAGTACGCCCGGCGCGTTTTTCGCGGCGGTAATATCTATGGAGACGATGCGCCCTTTTGCGATTGCCGAGCCGACAACATATCCATACGCCGCATCGGGGGCTTTATCGTGCCATTCATAGGCATAGTGTGCGCGGCCTGTGGTTTTGTACGGGCCATCAATGCGGCTGTGAGGCTGACCGACGACCTTGAGCTGGTCAATGGGGTTTGTGCCTGCCGGCTTATCAAATTTCATGCTTATGCCCTCGCTTGCGTCAGTACAGAGGCCAGCGTGCGTTTAGCCAGCGTCAGCTTGAAAGTATTCTCAGGCGTCGGGTGGGCGCCTGCGAACAGCGCGTCATAGACCGCCTGTGCGCCGTGGGGGAGCTGGGCGTCTGCCTCCTGTTTTCGCCAGGGTTTATGGGCGACACCGCCAAGCGCGACACGCCCGCTACCATCGGGTTGCACAATCGCCGCTACTGACACCAGCGCAAAAGCATAGGAGGCGCGGTCGCGTACTTTGCGGTAAATGTGCGTTCCGCCAGCAGGCGGCGGGAGCGTGACGGCGACAATAAGCTCACCGGGCGTCAGAGCAGTTTCGATATGCGGGGTTTTCTCCGGGGCGCGATAAAAATCGGCGAGGGGGATTTTGCGCGTCTCGCCACCGGGCGTTATCGTTTCCACTACCGCATCCAGCAGTTGCATGGCAACCGCCATGTCACTGGGATGGGTGGCGATACAGGCGTCACTTGCGCCGATGACCGCATGCTGGCGGCTAAACCCGTCAAGGGCTGCACAGCCGCTTCCGGGTAAACGCTTATTGCAGGGCTGGTTGGTGTCGTAAAAATAGGGACAGCGTGTGCGCTGGAGCAGGTTGCCCGCCGTAGTGGCCTGGTTACGTAACTGCCCGGAGGCCCCGGCAAGCAGCGCGCGTGAAAGTACGCCGTAGTCCTGGCGTACGCGCGCATCGGCGGCGAGTGCGGTATTACGCACCAGCGCGCCCACGCGCAGGCCGCCATCGTCGGTCGCTTCAATGCGGTCCAGCCCAAGGTCGTTGACATCAATAAGGTGGGTAGGCGTCTCAATTTCCAGTTTCATTAAATCGAGCAGATTGGTGCCACCTGCGATAAATTTTGCCCCGCTGGTGCGCTGTGCGCTGGCTGCTGCTTCGGCAGGGGTAGAGACGCGTTCATAGGTGAAGGCTTTCATGATTTCTGCTCCCCGGCGGCCTCTTTAATGGCGGCAAGAATATTGGCGTAGGCACCGCAGCGGCAGATATTGCCGCTCATGCGTTCGCGGATTTCATCGCCGGATATTTCAGGTGGCGTCTCCAGACTGGGGGTCACATGACTTGGGATGCCGTCCTCTATTTCTTTAAGTACCGCCACTGCGGAGCAAATTTGCCCCGGCGTGCAGTAGCCGCACTGGTAGCTATCGTGCCTGATAAACGCAGCCTGCATGGGATGCAGGCTGTCAGGCGCACCCAGCCCTTCAATGGTGGTGATTTCCGCGCCCTGGTGCATGACCGCAAGCGTCAGACAGGCATTGAGTCTGCGACCATTGACCAGCACGGTACAGGCTCCGCACTGCCCATGATCGCACCCTTTTTTGGTGCCGGTCAGATGCAAGTTCTCGCGCAGTGCATCCAGCAGCGTAGTGCGGGTATCCACCTCAAGCTGGTGGTTTTTTCCGTTAACGTTGAGTGTTAACGGCATGGTCTGAGGTGGTGGCGTCACCGGGCGCTCGCCCTCGGCCAGTGCGGCGCCAGAATATACCGTCGCAGTTGCGGCCGTTGCAGCACTCACTTTCAGTAATGTGCGACGCGTTAGCCTGAAATCCTGTTGCGCGTTCTCGTCAGCCTGATTGTTTTCAGGAATATCGCCTTGGTTGCTCATGCCAGGCCTCCGGTAATCAAAAAAGAAAAAGAGAATGGGTTATAGTTACGCAGACTTTTTTAAACAGTAAGCATAGACGCCCGGAGCGCTGGGATTATTCTTAAATCCCGAATAGCGCTATAAGTGAGGCTTATGAATGCGCCTGAAGGAGGGAAAAAGAGGATATAGGCATGCTTTGGTTTCAGGGCCGGCAGAGCGAGGCAATCACGCTGCCTGACGACGGTTCTTAACGCACTGGCTGGAGAGGCTGCCCCGTGAAATATGCCATTTTACGCAGGACGGATACATAAATAATGGTAACTTTTTTCGCCAGGTAATATATCTGGCGCGTGGATAAAAGTGAGTGCCGCTATTTTCGTTATGGTGATAACGATACTAATGCCTGTAACAATATAGCGTTATTTGTACTCATCGATATGGCGCTTGCGACATTTATGGAAGCACTATTTATTAATGTGTGTCATTTCCGTTATTGGTACAGCAGGGTGAGAGGCATGAAAGTAATAACCGCTGCGATAAATGGGTGCCCGTAAAACGGCGGAAATAACAAAAGGTAAAAACGGGCAGGGCATTCTCCTGTCGGGCTAAATAACGGTCTGTGTCACTTTAGCGTTTGACCAGGAGCGCACTCCCGGCGCGCAAGGGTTGGGTAAAATATATTCATTAGCGGTATTTGATGATAGTAAACGTAAGCGTTTCGCTGGTTGTTTTTAAGCCAGTCAAAATAAATCTTCCATACATTCAATCGATTCTGAAAAACGCTCTAAACGCATCTTGATCGTTCCCGCCACATAGTAATACTGTATATAAAACCAGTATTATATGGAAGCAGAATTATGACGTTCTCTCATCTTTCCTCTGTCAGGGAAATCATCAGGTTACCGCTGTTTAGTGAGCGTATTCCCTGCGGTTTTCCCAGCCCGGCGCAGGATTACATTGAAGATGTTATCGATCTTAACGCACTTATCGTTCAGCACCCCAGCGCGACGTTTTTCGTGCGGGCCAGCGGTGATTCCATGACTGGAGCGGGTATAGACGAAGGTGACCTGGTGGTCGTTGACCGCTCACTACGTGCAACGCACGGTGACCTGGTAATAGCCTATCTTGACGGCGAATTTACGCTTAAAGAGCTGCGCACGCGCCCGGTATTACAGCTGGTGGCTCACAACGTTAACTACCCGCCAATTCGTATTCACAATGAAGATGAGCTGGAAATATTCGGCGTGGTGACATTTACCGTTAAGCCGCATAAATAACCATGATTGCCCTTATTGATGTGAATAATTTCTATACCGCCTGTGAGGCGGTATTCCGCCCTGAATTGCGGGAGCGGCCTGTGATTGTACTTAGCAACAACGACGGTTGCGTTATTTCCCGTAATCCGCTGGCTAAGCGTATTGGCATTAAAATGGCCGAACCGTTTTTTAAAATCCGCGAAACCATTGCACGCTATAACGTACAGGTTTTCAGCTCTAATTATGTGCTGTATGGCGATATGTCCCGGCGGGTGATGACGATTCTGGAGGAGTTTTGTCCGGCCGTAGACCAGTATTCTATCGACGAAGCCTTTGTCAGTCTTAGCGGTATGGCGCGCATCACCAGTCTTGAAACGTTGGGGCATGAAATGCGTAATCGCATTCTGCAGTACACCAGCCTGACGGTTGGAGTTGGCATCGCGCCGACCAAAACGCTGGCGAAGCTTGCAAACTATGCGGCTAAAAAGTACCCGCAAATGGGCGGGGTTGTTGATTTGTCCAGCCCGGAGCGCCAGCGCAGACTTATGGCAAAAACACCAGTTGAAGAAGTCTGGGGCGTCGGGCGCAGGCTCAGCAGTCGGTTGCAGGAAATGGGTATTAAAACCGTCCTGCAACTGGCGGAGTGCGATATGTGGTTTATTCGCAAAAACTTCAGCGTGGTGCTGGAGCGTACGGTACGTGAACTGCGCGGTGAGCCGTGTCTGGCGTTTGAAGAGTTCGTGCCTGCAAAGCAGGAAATTATCAGCTCGCGTTCGTTTGGGGACCGGGTGACCGAGTATGAGCCGATGCGCGAGGCGGTCTGCGCCTGGGCGGCGCGTGCGGCAGAGAAGTTGCGCGTTGAGCGTCAGTACTGCCGCTATGTCTCGACTTTTGTTAAAAACAGCCCGCACGATGCCGCAGAGCGCTATTACAGCAACAGCGCAGGCATACGCTTACAGACGCCGACGCAGGATACCCGAGACATCATTGCTGCGGCGGTGCGTGCGCTGGATGCGGTGTGGAAGCCCGGGCCGCGTTACGTCAAAGTGGGTGTGATGTTGGGGGATTTCTTCAGCCAGGGCGTCGCGCAGCTTAACCTGTTTGACTCTTGTGGGCCGCGTGCCAACAGCGAAAAGCTGATGGAAACCATTGACACCATTAACCGTAAAGGCAGGGGAACGTTGTGGTTTGCCGGGCAGGGAACCGGCGAGCAATGGGCGATGCGGCGGGATTTTCTCTCGCCCTGTTATACCACCCGCTTTACCGATTTGCCGTGGGTAAAATAGCCTTACTGTTTAACCTCAAGTGACTCATGTCGGCGTTGCTCGACGGGATATTTTGTTATTTTAGCGATAAGCTGAAGATGAAATTAACCTTTTAGTTTATCGACGTTATTTTTTATCCATTCGTCGCAGGATTGCGATATGACGAGCGGCAGTCTACTCTGATTCATCGCTGCGACTCTGGCGTGATAATGAGCAGGAAAACAGGAGAAATGCCGTGCCACATATTGATATTAAATATTTCCCCCGAGACCTTTCTGAAGAACAAAAGCAGGCGCTGGCTGACGATGTTTGCGAGGCAGTGAAAAAGCATCTGCAGTCAAAAGACAGCGCACTCTCAGTCGCGTTAACCGAGGTCACGCCTGAAAACTGGAAGGCTGAGGTTTACGATCCGATCATTGTGCCTGCGCTCGATAAGCTTGTGAAAAAACCGGGCTACACGATGTAATTCTCTGGCGGTGCATGTTGCATGCACTGCCGTTTTTTCTGCCGGGAATAATCAGAAAACACATTCCTGTCGCTGAATAAATAACCACCTGCCAGTTGAAATGCTGTAAACGCATTTGTTGCCATCTGCACGGTTGTTATACTGCTATGCGTTCGCCACACCGGTAGTTCAATAATGAGGTTGTATGAAAATCAAACTTATTGCCGTGGATATGGACGGCACCTTTCTTGATGATAATAAACAATATGATAAAGAAAGGTTTATGGCGCAGTATGTTGCACTGCGTGATAAAGGCATTAAATTCGTCGTCGCCAGCGGCAATCAGTACTACCAGCTTATCTCCTTTTTCCCTGACATTCGCCATGAAATCGCTTTTGTTGCCGAGAACGGTGCGCTGGTGTGTGACCGTGACGAACGGCTATGGCACGGTGAACTGAGCCGTGATAACTACCTGAAGGTACTGGATACGCTGGCCTCGTTCGAGGGTGTTAATTTTGTCGCCTGCGGTCTTGAGAGTGCTTATGTACGTGAAGGCACACCCGAGGCCTTTATGGCGCTAATGGCAAAACACTACCATCGCCTGAAGCCAGTGGCCGACCTGCGTGATGTGGATGACGTTATTTTCAAATTCTCGCTCAACCTGCCGGATGCCGAAATCCCGGCGCTGGTAAACCAACTGCATCACTCACTGGACGGCATTGTGAAGCCGGTAACCAGCGGTTTTGGGTTTGTCGATTTGATTATTCCCGGTGCGCACAAGGCAAGCGGGTTACAACGCCTGCTCGACAGATGGCATATCACGCCTCAGGAGTGTGTGGCAGTGGGTGACAGCGGTAATGATGTAGAGATGCTGCGTCTGGTAGGCTATTCGTTTGCAATGGCGAATGCGGCAAGCGAAGTGAAAGACGTGGCGCGTTATGAAACCATGTCCAACAACCAGGCCGGTGTGCTGCGCATTATCGACCAGGTACTCAACGCCGAAGGCCCGTTCCGTTAATCCTGTTTTGTGTTGCGGCCAGGTAGCACCAGGTCCGGGCGGACATCGCTGAGCAAAAACGCGATGCGCCGTCCGCTCAGGCTCTGCTCAAGCGCAATCTTTGCGGCGATCGTGAGCGGCACCGACAGCAGCATACCCACAGGTCCCAGCAGCCAGCCCCAGAAAATCAGCGACAAAAACACTACCAGGGTTGATAGCCCCAGTCCGCGTCCCATAATGCGTGGCTCCAGAATGTTGCCAAACAGCAGGTTGATAACCAGATAGCCAGCAACCACTACCAGCGCATCATAAAAACCACTGAACACCAGCACCTGGGTGACCGGCGGGATAGCGGCCAGTACCGAGCCAATATTGGGAATATAGTTAAGTGAGAAGGCGAGCAGCCCCCAGACAAAGGCAAAGCGTACCGACAGCAGGGAGAGCATACCCCACACCACCAGGCCAGTGAAAAGGCTGATGGCGGTTTTCAGTACCAGATAATGGGTAACGCTGTTCAGCGCGCGCTGTATGGCATCCATCCCTTCCACCGGGCGCGACATCAGTTGCTGGAGTTTAACCGGTAGCTGAGGCACCTCCAGCAGCATAAACACCACCGTTAACAGCAACAGGAAGATAGACGACATCGCGCTGGAAAGATGTGCAAGCAGGCCGGTAATGAGCGTCATCGCGGCGTTAGGGTCGACATACTTCAGGACTTCTTCGACCGATACCTCAATGCCCGCACGCTGTAACCAGGGCTCCAGCGCTTGTAAGGGGGCGACCAGTGAGGAGCGGTACTGTGGCAGGGTGCGCGCCAGTTCGTTGAGCGAGGTACCCAGATAGGCCACCAGCAGCACGGCCAGCATAACAATGGCAGTCACCAGCAGCGAAACAGCAAGGACGCGCGGAATGTGCAGACGTCCCAGCAGGCGTACCAGCGGGTTAAGGATGACGGCAATAAACAGTGCCAGGATAAAAGGGACAATCAAATCGGCAGAAACGCGGATACCGGCAAGAATGATGGTAAGCATGCCGAGCATCAGGACCACTTTTAACCCATTTATTGTGATGATGTGTCTGGCCATCAGGCTCTCCGCGCATGTTTAAAATAAGCCAATCCTTAATTCTGGTATGATAGAAGGATTAGCTGGAGGAATAAACCTGCTTTATAAATAACCTCACGTAAAGAACGGAAAAAAGATTGAGAGGTTATGGCCGTTGTGGTAAAAATGCACCGTGTTTAACTTTCGCAGACAATTTCCTTTCCGCAATGACGAGAAGCAACCCCGCGGATTAAGTTGTAAATACTATGAACAAGATGTTCGCCACCTTATTTCTTACCCGTCACACCCCCTTCGTTTCTACCTGGCTGCTTGCCGGTGAGCAACACTGGCGCAACGCGCTGTAGTCCCCTTTCTCCTGTTTGATGGCCTGAATACCTGGCGGGTATTGTGCGCCAATAATCTGTCTTTTGTCCGGTCCGTAAATAAAACGGGCTGCGTCTGATATTATTCTTCGCAGGAGAAGAACCATGTTTTACTGGCTATTACTGGCCCTGGCTATTATTGCCGAAATTACCGGAACCCTGTCGATGCGATGGGCAAGCGACGGTGAAGGGGTTGCGGGTTATATTATTATGCTGGTGATGATCGCCATTTCTTATATTTTCCTGGCTTTTGCCGTAAAGCGTATTGCACTGGGTGTGGCATATGCCATGTGGGAAGGTATTGGTATATTATTTATTACGCTTTTTAGTGTGCTGTTATTTAATGAATCGCTGTCGGTAATGAAACTTGCTGGACTGGGCACGCTGGTCGCTGGCATTGCGTTAATTAAATCGGGTACCCGTTCCCGGGAAAAGACGGAGGTGTCTCATGCAGCCGTTTGAGTGGGTGCACGCGCTGTGGTTGATGCTGGCAATAGGGCTTGAAATTGTCGCCAATATTTTTCTTAAATTCTCCGACGGTTTTCGTCGTAAAATTTACGGCATCTTGTCGCTGTTGGCCGTACTGGCGGCGTTCAGCGCCCTGTCACAGGCGGTAAAGGGCATAGAGCTTTCTGTTGCTTATGCGCTGTGGGGCGGTTTCGGCGTGGCCGTGACCGTTGCGGCGGGTTGGGTACTGTTTGGTCAGCGGCTCAACCGCAAAGGCTGGTTTGGACTGGGGCTGTTATTGCTGGGTATGATGCTCATTAAGCTTGCCTGATAAGCAGAAAACGATGTTCGAACAGAGAAAAAGGGAAATGCGAAAGCATTTCCCTTCAGATCGCTGACAAAGAAGGAAAAAACGTGGTTTTTCCTTCTTTGTGGTGAGCAGACGAAAATCAATAAATTGATTTTCCTTATTTTTTATTGGGTGTCATTCACCCTGTCTGGGACAGGGTGAGGTAAGGCATCAGTCTCAAGGGAAATGCGAAAGCATTTCCCTTTTTTGTCTGCTGTTGCGATGGGCGGGGTTAGAGTTCCGCCAGTTTCATCAGCTTATCGCGAAAGCCGGTGACGGCAATAGCGCGGTTATCGGCACGGTTGCGGTCTTTGGCCGCTGGCGCAGAACTTTGTACAGCAATAAGTGACCAGCCAGCGTCCGTCTTTAATAAAAGTGGCGAACCGCTGTCGCCGGGCAGGGTGTCGCAGCGGTGCGACAGCACCGATTGTTGCGCCCAGCCGGTTATCTGGCAACTTTCGTGGCGGTAGAGCGTATTAAGATGGTCTTCCGGGTAGCCCGATTGTGTGACTTTACGATTTTGGGCCTTGAGCGCGGCGGTGAGGGCATCTTTATCGCCCTGGAACAGCGCAACAGGCGTGATGCCTGAAATAGCATAGTTCAGCACTACCAGCCCAAAATCCCAGGGCGCAGCGGATGGCGGCACTATCCAGCCATCACCGTCCGGTTTCAGGCGTCGGCGCAGGGAAGAGGTGACCCGGCCTTCAATACCGTGGATTTCATAGCGCCAGATACCGTTGCGTGAGACAAAACGCAGCGCGACGGCTTTATCCGGCGCGCCGTCAGGTGGCGTCAACAGGCAATGCCCCGCAGTCAGTGCCAGATTTGGGGCGATAAGTGTCGCGGTGCACAGATTACCGCTGGCGGTTTCAAGCTGTCCGATGGCATCCCACGGTGGGGCTGTCGGATTGTCGACACGCACGCGTTCATCTTTGCCAAAAAACAGCGTCTGAATTTCTGCGGCATTAAGGGGGTTGGTATCGCCGACGTCGCTCCAGCCGGGCGGAGGCAGTAAGTACAGCGAGCCCACAAATAACATAAAAATTTTACGCATATCACTCTCAAAGGGCGGGCGACAGGTGCTTGAGAATTCCCTGAAGACATAACTATAGCCGGGACGGTAAGAAAGTGGGAGCAAAATCAGCGAACTACGTTGTTAAAACCAGAAGCTGGCGGCGACGACAGCACAGATAATCAGTAGCGTCAGCAGAATTTCGAAGCGATAGCGGCGTGCCATAGCGTGAACTCCGAAAATCAGCGCCCGACAGAACGGGCGCTGTTGTCATCACCAGGCGCTTACGCGGCGTTATTCTGCGTAGCCTGTTTTTTGGGTGCGGCTTTTTTGTGATGCTTTTTAGCAGCCTGAGCTTTTTGCTCTGGGGCTTTCTTGTGATGTTTTTTTGCCGCCTGAGCTTTTTGTTCCGGGGCTTTTTTGCTGTGTTTTTTCATTGCCTTATGCTGAACGGATGTGGTCTGAGGTGCCTTAGAGCCAGCCGCCGGTGCCTGTTCAGCGGCGAATACGCAAGTGGAAAGACTCATGGCAGCGGCAACAACCAGCGCTAATACCTTTTTCATCGCAAAACCCTCATGTCGTGTATGTGCAACCCCACTGCGGGGCCGTTGAGACAAACTATATGCCTGTATATACGGGCTTTCCGTGAGTCATTGGTATCGGCATGTAACGGTATGTACAACATAAAAAAAGCGCGCCGGGTGGCGCGCCTTAGATTGCTGACAAAGGAGGAAAAAACGTGGTTTTTCCTCCTTTGTGGTTAGCAGATGAAAATCAATGAATTGATTTTCCTTATTTTTTACTGGGTATCATCCATCCTGTCTGTGACAGGATGCGGTTTGTCATCAGTCTCAAGCGCGCCGGGTGGCGCGCCTGGGCTTTACAGGTAGCGGGCTTCGAGGTGCTGGCGAAACCAGCGTGGGTTGAGATCTTCTCCTGTCGCGTTTTCAATCAGCTGTGTGGTGGTAAACCGGCTGCCGTGCTGCCAGATGTTCTGGCGTAGCCAGTCGAACAGTGCGTGTAAATCACCCCGGGCGATATCTTCTTCAAGGCGAGGCAGGGCGCGACGAGCGCTCTGAAACAGCTGTGCGGCATACATTGCACCCAGCGTATAGGTGGGGAAGTAGCCAAACCCGCCGTCAGTCCAGTGAATATCCTGCATACAACCGTCGCGATAGTTGCCGTGGGTGGATAAACCAAGCCACGCCTGCATTTTCTCATCCCAGAGTGCCGGAATGTCATCCACTTCAATATCGCCATCTATAAGCGCACGTTCAATTTCATAGCGCAGCACAATATGGGCAGGATAGCTGACTTCGTCAGCATCAATGCGGATAAGCCCCGGCTTCACGCGTTGATTCCAGGCAATGTAGTTGCTTTCTTCAAACGCTGCCTGTTCACCAAAATGAGCAATGATCTGCGCACGCAGGCGTTTAAGGAACGGCGTGCTGCGTGCAAGCTGCATTTCAAAAAACAGGCTCTGGGATTCGTGAATGGCGGTCGAGCGTGCCTGCGCGATGGGCTGGCCTGCCCACTCACGCGGTAGATTCTGCTCATAACGTGCGTGGCCGGTTTCGTGAATCACCCCCAGTAGAGCGCTGAATAATTCGTCTTCCCGGTAGCGTGTGGTGATACGCACATCCTCCGGCACGCCACCGCAAAACGGATGCGCGCTCACATCAAGACGCCCGCCGTTGAAGTCAAAGCCAAGCAGCGTCATGGCGTCCAGCCCCAGGGCACGCTGATTTTCCACCGGGAACGGCCCCTCTGGAGCCATGAGAGGGCGCTGCGCCTGCTTTTCGACGGCTTGCTGGAGTAACGCGGGAAGCCAGCTTTTCAGGTCGCCAAATAGCACATCGAGGCGGTGGCTGGTCATGCCGGGTTCAAATACGTCCAGCAGGGCATCGTAGCGGGAGACTCCCGCCGCTCTGGCGCGGATATCGGCCTCTTCGCGGCTGAATTTCACCACCTCTTTTAAGTTTGCGGCAAAGCCTTGCCAGTCGTTGGCCGGGCGCTGGCTGCGCCAGGCGTGCTCGCAGTGGCTGCCGGCAAGTGATTTCGCCTGTACCAGGTCAGCAGGCAGCAGGACCGCCTGCTGGTAACGGCGGCGCATTTCGCGCAGGTTGGCCTGCTCAAGCTCATTAAGCGACTCCTGCTCTGCGCCATCGAGCCATTCGCCGGTCTGCGGTGAGGTCAGGATTTGGTGTTGCAGCACGCTCAACTCAGCCAGTGCTTCACTGCGCGCCTGGCTGCCGCCGGCAGGCATCATGGTATACATATCCCAGCCAGCGATAGCCGAGAGATGGGAGAAACGGGAAAGGCGTTGAAAGGTCTGGGTTAGCTGCTGATAGTATGTTGGCTTCATTGTTACTCGTGAGTTTGTTATCAGTAACAGCAAGGTAGCAGCTGATGGGGCAAAAAACGAGACACTGTCGAAATGGGGTGCTGCTACACTGCCTGAAGACTTATGTAAACGGAGGATGACATGACGTTTACGATTCGTCCGATGAAGGCTCATGATTTAGCCCAGGGCTATGCCCTCAGCCAGCAGTTGGGGTGGTCAAACCGGCTGGAGGACTGGCAGGAAGCATATCGTCTCGGCCAGGGGATGGTGGTAGAGCAGGCTGGCAAGGTAGTTGCGACAGCGCTGTACTGGTGCTGGGGGGCGCGCGTTGCGAGCATTGGGTTGGTGATTGTCAAAGAAGCGCTACGCGGACAGGGGCTGGGAAAGGCGCTTTTTCGTGCACTCATGGAAAAACTTGAGGGCTACAGCGTACGTTTGCACGCCACACCTGAAGGGCGTGTACTGTATGAGAAATTTGGCTTTGTGGCGACCGGCTGCGTCTGTCAGTACCAGGGCATACTGAACATGACTTCGCCCTGTCTGCCTCGCACAGGAATGCGTCTGCGCCCCGGACACGTGGCCGATATCGCGCCCCTTGCCGCACTTGACTATCAGGCCAGCGGTATGCAGCGTGACGCCCTGATTGCCGGGCTATTGCGGGATTATCCGCTAAGCGTACTCGAGAATGAACAGGGAGAGAGGCTGGGTTTTGCCGTACTGCGCCGTTTTGGCCGTGGTTACATGCTGGGACCACTGGTGTGTCCACAGCCTGAAGACGCCCGGGCGTTGTGCAGTGCGCTTTTTACCGATATCACCAACACCTTTGTGCGTCTTGATAGTCAGGGTGAGATAAACGACTGGCTGGCGGATCAGGGGCTGGTTTTAGTAGACCGCCCAGTGATAATGGTGCGGGGAGAGACATGGCAGCCTGCACAAAATGCACCGCAGAGCTTTGCGCTGGTCACGCAGGCAATGGGCTAAAGGCGGCTCCCTGCCGGGAGCACGCCATAGAAGAATCTCAGGGAATAAACATCACCGATACGCACAGAATACCAACGAGCAGGGTAATCATGTTTGCCACTGAGCGGTACGGCTTAAGTGCCGGGATAATCAGAGTGGCGAGCGTTGGCATAATGAACAAAATCATGGCAATCAGCGGCCCGCTAATGGCGTAAATCATCGAAATCGCGTTCGGGTTGATGCAGCAGACCACAAACGTGATGCCGCTTACCAGCATCAGCGACAGTGCACGGTTAAAAGCGCGGCTTTTTTTCACGCCAGCCTGGCCCAGACCTGCGCGTACCATCTCCGTTGCCCCTTCAATCACGCCAAAATAGGTGCCGAGGAAGGATTTCGACATCGCAACAACCGCAACCACAATGCCAGAAATACCCAGCCAGTCAGGTGCTGAAGGCATCATGGCCAGTGCCGAGAGAATAGTTAACCCATGTTCACGTGCGTCAAGGATATAAGATGACGGAATGGCCAGCAGGCAGCTGAAGACAAAAAACAGTACGCTCAGGCAAATTATCAGGTACGACACCTTCATAATTTTTTTGCATTTATCCATAGCCCGATCGCCATAGCGTTCGCGGTGATCCACGGCAAAGGTCGAGATAATCGGGGTATGGCTAAACGCAAAAACCATCACGGGAATGGAGATCCAGATTTCATGCAGCGTTTGCGGTGTAAAGTGCAGTTGCTCGGTAAAGTGCGCAGTCTGCCAGCTACCGATCAGCCAGAGCGACAGAAACAGAAAATAGGCGATAAGCGGAAACACCAGAAAGCCCATGACCTTCAGCGTAACATGGCGGCCCATCAGAAAAATCAGGTTCAACACCAGCACCACGCCCAGGCTCACCATCACGCGTA
This sequence comes from uncultured Enterobacteriaceae bacterium, assembly GCA_966185765.1. Lineage (GTDB taxonomy): Bacteria > Pseudomonadota > Gammaproteobacteria > Enterobacterales > Enterobacteriaceae > CBIFVZ01. Next base: position 63,246 of record CBIFVZ010000007.1, read on the forward strand.
CGCTAAGGGTTATCTCGAGGCGTTTTGCCAGTTGCTCGGTCAGCGAGTTGGTAATAGCCACGGCATATATCAGTACCACCACAAAAAACGCAAGGAAGTACAGCGCGGTAATCAGCTGACCAATGCGTTTACCGTACCAGTGGTTAACGGCCTGGGTGATGCCTTCACCGCCTGATGTTTTAGCCGACAGAATGAACTGGCACAGTGCGCGGTGCGGCCAGAGCGTTAAGGGGTAGGCAACGAGCGCGGTAAGCAATAGCACGATGGCGCCTGCCGAACCGAGCTGGATTGGCAGGAACAACGTCCCGGCACCCACCGCCGTACCGTAAAGGGCGAAACTCCAGAGAGTTTCTTCTTTTGACCATATTTTCGACATTCTTTGACGTATTCAACCAATGAAATGAAAAAACGGCGGGCAATTTACCATAATTATGCGCTTTCGTGGCGGATTGTTTGTATCTCATGCAAGCGCAGAGGGTAAGGGGACATTCACGAAGTGTATAACAACCGGGGAGCGGCAGCCGAAGGCTGCCGCAAACGCTCTCAGGGAAGGCGGTGATGAAGGTGGCGTCCTACCAGCAGGGCAATAATCAATAGCGAGGCAATAAACGCCCCCAGGCCCGGCCAGCCGTAATCATGCCAGAAGTAGCCGCCGCTGGTACCGGCGATACTTGACCCCATGTAGTAGCTGAACAGATACAGTGATGATGCCTGACCTTTGGCGCGTCGCGCGCGGTTGCCTACCCAGCTGCTGGCAACCGAGTGGGCACCAAAAAAACCCGCAGAGAACAGCAGAAGGCCTGCAAAAATGGCCCACAGCCAGCTTGTGAGCGTTAACAGTAGCCCGGCGAGCATCATGGCGGTAAATAGCAGTAAAATCGGTCCACGGCCATAGCGTACAGTGAGCGCACCGGCCTTTGGCGAACTCCAGGTACCGGTGAGATACGCGAGCGAAAGTAGCCCCACCACGGCCTGGCTCAGGTGCCAGGGCTCCTGCATCAGACGATAGCCGATGTAGTTGAACAGCGTCACAAATGCGCCCATCAACAAAAACCCTTCGGCAAACAGCCACGGCAGACCTTTGTCTCGCCAGTGCAGGCGGAAGTTGATAAACAGCGTTCTGGCCTTCAGCGGCGTGGGGCGAAAGTGGCGCGAAGCAGGCAGGATTTTCCAGAACATCAGCGCGGAGGCCAGCGCAAAGCAGGCGATAGCCGCCAGCGCAATGCGCCAGCCGAACAGGTCAGTTGCCACACCACTTAACAGGCGACCACTCATACCGCCAATAGAATTACCGCTGATATAAAGCCCCATCGAGAAAGCCGCTACGCTGGGATGTATTTCTTCGCTAAGCCAGGTCATGCCTACGGCTGCCACGCCGCTCAGGGCAAGGCCCGTGAGGGCGCGCATGATGAGAATGCCGTGCCAGCTTGTCATGAAGGTCGAAAGCAGAGCACAGCCGGATGCGAGCAGGAGTGCCGTTACCATCACTGGCTTGCGGCCTACGGCGTCAGAAATGGGGCCGGTAAAAAGCATACCGACGGCAAGCATGGCGGTGGTCACGGAAAGTGAAATACTGGTACTGGCTGGCGAGATCCTGAACTCCTGGGAAAGTACTGGCAAAATCGGTTGCACACAATACACCAGGGCAAAGGTGGCAAGGCCAGCCGAAAACAACGCCAGGGTGGCGCGCGTAAACTGAGCGGTGCTGCGTTTAATGTAACCGGGGCGACCGGCTATGTCGTCATCGCCTGGTGTAAGGTCATCAACGCTGACGGTAGTCGTACGGCTCACAAAATATCCTTGTAAAGGTGATGCTGATCACGTACTGACAGAGTAGAAAGTGGCGATTGTTCTGTCTAATATATTAATAATCTCAAATGATATGTTTAAAATATGAATATCGAGCTGCGTCACTTACGTTATTTTGTGGCGGTGGCGGAGGAGCTGCATTTTGGTCGCGCTGCCGCGCGATTAAACATCTCCCAGCCACCGTTAAGCCAGCAAATTCAGGCGCTGGAAACTGAACTGGGTGCGCGCTTGCTGGCACGCACCAACCGTAGCGTGCGGCTGACCGCTGCAGGCCAGCAGTTTATGGCGGATGCCCGACAGATTTTAAGCCAGGTGGATGCTGCCGCCTCGCGTGCCGCCCGGCTGCATCACGGCGAGACGGGAGAGTTGCGAATAGGTTTTACCTCCTCAGCACCGTTTATTCGCTCGGTATCAGACAGCCTTTCCAGCTTTCGCCGTCGTTTTCCCGATGTTCATATCCAGACGCTGGAAATTAATACCCGCGCTCAGATTGCACCGCTTAATGAAGGCGAACTGGATCTGGGGCTAATGCGTAATACCGAGCTACCGGATAGCCTGGCCTGGCAACTGGTGCTGCGTGAGCCGCTGCTGGCGATGTTGCACCGCGACCATCCACTGGCGGGGCGCCCGTCGGTGTCGCTTGCGGCGCTGGCGAGCGAGCCGTTTGTCTTTTTTGATCCGCATGTTGGCACCGGTTTGTATGACGATATTCTTGGGTTACTGCATCGCTACGGTATTTCACCGTTTATCACTCAGGAAGTAGGGGAAGCGATGACCATTATCGGGCTGGTGGCAGCAGGGCTGGGAGTATCTATTCTTCCCGCCTCTTTTGGCCGTGTACGACTTGCAGACATGGTGTGGCTGCCGATAGAGGAAGCGGACGCCGTGTCTGAAATGTGGCTGGTCTGGCCGCGCCACCGTGAGATGGGCGCCGCAGCGGTGCATTTTTCAGCACTCCTGATGGCGGCGGCGGGAGAGACCGTAAAAAATGTGCGTTAAATCACAATGACGGGCAAAATTATGGCGTCGTCTGACGAACTGATTCACCATCCCTTGTATATTATTTCGAAGCGCGAAAATAAAGGATCCAGACGTGGTGGCTGACAGTCAACCGGGACATATCGATCAGATTAAACAAACAAATGCCGGCGCCGTGTACCGGTTGATCGACACACTGGGGCCGGTATCGCGCATCGATCTCTCTCGTCTCGCCCAGCTGGCGCCTGCCAGCATTACTAAAATCGTTCGCGAGATGCTTGAAGCGCATCTGGTGCAGGAAACCGAAATTCAGGAGCCGGGTAGCCGTGGTCGTCCTGCCGTGGGTCTCAAGGTTGAAACGGAAGCCTGGCATTACCTCTCGGTACGCGTCAGCCGTGGCAGTCTTGCTATGGCGCTGCGAGACCTCAGCGGTGCAATGGTGGTTGAAGAAGATGAACCGCTGCCGCTGGTGGCTGATGAGCCGCTTATCACCCGTATCATTAACCAGATTGACGGTTTTTTTACCCGCCAGCAGCACCGCCTGGAGCGCCTTACGGCGATTGCTATTACCCTTCCGGGAATTGTGAATACCGAGCTTGGCATTGTCTATCGCATGCCCTTTTATGACGTCAGCGATATGCCGCTGGCAGAAATGCTGGAGCAGCATATCGGTGTGCCGGTATTTATTCAGCATGACATCAGTGCCTGGACTATGGCGGAGTCGATGTTTGGTGCTTCACGTGGCACGCGTGATGTGATTCAGGTTGTTATCGATCACAACGTCGGAGCGGGGGTGATTACTGACGGAAGATTACTGCATGCGGGCAGCAGTAGCCTGGTGGAAATTGGTCACACGCAGGTTGATCCTTACGGTAAGCGTTGCTATTGCGGCAACCACGGTTGCCTGGAAACTATCGCCAGCGTAGAGAGCGTGCTGGAGCTGGCCCAACAGCGCATGGCACAGTCGATTAGCTCCATTCTGCACGGTCAGCCGTTGACCATTGAATCGCTGTGCGATGCCGCTCTGCAGGGCGACCAGCTTGCGCGTGATGTGATTCGCGGTGTCGGAACGAGCGTTGGGCGTATTCTTGCCATAATGGTAAACCTGTTCAACCCTCAAAAAATACTGATAGGTTCGCCACTCAATCGCGCCTCAGAAATTCTCTATCCGGCTATTCTTGAGTGCATTCATCAGCAGTCTTTGCCCGCCTACAGCCGCAACACAGAGGTTACGGCCACCCATTTTGATAACCGAGGTACGATGGCGGGTACGGCGTTGGTTAAAGATGCAATGTATAACGGAACGTTATTAATCAGGCTGCTTCAGGGCTGATATTTTACAGTTTATTCACCAAAAATTGCGCTACCTCAATCCGGGTGACGAACGCTTCTTTTAGACTTTCCCCCTTCGTAATTATTTTATCGATTGATATTCCCTGAGCTTAACTGCCGGAGCGATTCAATGCTTAAGCGTTTCTTTATAACAGGTACGGATACCTCGGTTGGGAAAACTGTCGTGTCGCGTGCGCTCATTCAGGCACTGGCATCCAGCGGCAAGTGTGTGGTCGGTTATAAGCCAGTCGCAAAGGGCAGCAAGCAAACGCCAGAAGGGCTGCGTAATAAAGATGCGCTGGTCTTACAGAGTGTATCAACGCTGGAATTGCCGTACAGCGCCATTAACCCCATCGCCATCAGCGAGCAGGAAAGTAGCGTTGCGCATAACTGCCCGGTCAACTACGGTCTTCTGTCGCAAGGTCTGGCCGAGCTGAGTGCGTGCGCCGATAGCGTTGTGGTGGAAGGTACAGGCGGCTGGCGCAGCCTGATGAACGATTTACGCCCTCTGTCTGAGTGGGTGGTACAGGAACAGTTACCCGTACTTATGGTCGTGGGGATTCAGGAAGGGTGCATTAATCACGCCTTGCTGACCGCGCAGGCAATAGCTAACGATGGCCTGCCGCTTTTAGGTTGGGTGGCAAATCGCATTAATCCGGGGCTTGCGCATTACGCAGAAATTATTGATGTGCTGGGTAAGAAGCTCAATGCGCCGTTGGTTGGTGAGCTGCCGTATTTGCCGCGTGCCGAGCAACGCGAGCTGGGCGGTTATATTGATATGCAGGCGCTTGCAGGCGCGCTTGAACGTAAAGCCGTGACAGCATAAAACTGGCTCCTGCGTGGAGCCGGAGGTTAATTACCCGCAATGTTTAGTGCACGGCGGGTACGGCCAGAGCTGAGGTAATCGGCAATATAATCCTGCGAGATTTCCCCGCTGTAGCGTCCATCTTCATCCACGATAGGCATCCACACCGTATTGTGTTCGTAGAGCTTAGAAAGCACGACACGCAAATTATCCTCGGCTTTTCCCGTTACCCGGAAAGGGTGCAATATATCGGCGCAAATACCGTTATTGCCGCGCGCTTCACGGCGTTTCACAAAGCCCAGTGGTTTACCGTCGCGGTCAACCACGGTGATTGAGCGTAAATCGCGATCGTCCATTGTGGCAAACGCATCGCCAAGCGGTGTGTCGCGCTGGGCGGTAATGGTAGGTTGCATGTCGGTCACGTCACCGGCATTAACCAGCAACAGGCGCTTGAGCGTGCGGTCCTGGCCAACAAAAGTACCGACGAACTCATTGGCGGGTCTTGCCAGCAGTTCGTCCGGGCTGGCGCACTGGATTATTTTCCCCTGGCGAAAAACCGCGATACGATCCCCGAGCTTCAGTGCCTCATCAATGTCATGACTCACCAGCATGACGGTTTTTTTCAGCTGACGCTGCATGTCCAAAAACTCGTTCTGAATGACTTCACGGTTAATAGGATCGACAGCCCCGAAGGGTTCGTCCATCAGTAGTACCGGCGGATCGGCGGCCAGAGCACGGATCACGCCAATACGCTGTTGCTGCCCCCCAGAGAGTTCTTTGGGATAACGTGACAGATAGCGTCCCGGATCGAGTGCGACCATGCTCATCAGTTCGCTCGCACGCTCGCGGCAACGTTTTTTATCCCAGCCCAGCATGCGAGGTACGACCGTGATGTTTTCTTCAATGGTCATGTTGGGGAATAAACCTATCTGCTGAATGACGTAACCGATGTTGCGTCGCAGTGTCACCGTATCGAGTTCACTGGTGTCCTGGCCGTTAATCAGAATCTTGCCGCTGCTGGGAGCTATCAGGCGGTTGATCATTTTCAGGGTGGTCGTTTTGCCACAACCTGAGGGGCCAAGCAAAACACACATTTCTCCTTCGGGTACATTCAGGCTGACATTATCGACGGCATTGAAGCTCTGGCCATTTTTTTGCACGAACTGTCTGGTCAGGTTCTCCAGTTTTATCATTATCATCTCCTGGTTGGCGGTGGCGCGAGTTAAGCGACACAAAAGCATGGATATTGCGCACGTTGCGCAATGAATCCAGCTTTGAGTATAGGTATCTATACGAGGAGAGCCGTCTGAATAGTCTTAAACCCGCAAATTATATGTCGCCCATTCAGGGGATGGCTGCGGATTCACTGTCAGGCTGTAGCCTGATGGCACATATTCCGTAAGGACAATGGCTGAACAAACATTCAGCGCGATTATTACACAGAGAAGGTCGGTGTATTTTATTTCCCGGACACAACGTTCTTTTTTGCAGTGATTTCCACAGCGCGGCATTAAAGGCCGATATGTTGTGTAAAATAAATTCAGCCTGCTTTCCGTTCACCATTAGCACATTTTTGTCTTTGGTTAAAATATCTCCGGGCGTCAATAAATAGCTACTTTCATACCATAAAATAGCCTTTTGATTGTTAGTGGAAATAATACAGGAAAAAATAGTTCCTGAAGCCGGGCAGACAAAAGAGTCAATAACGCCGTACCGCATTTTCCCCTCCGGGCATCCATCGGTAGATAATTTACTAAAGAGCAAGAGATTGCTCTCTGATACGTTGCAGAAAGAACTGATTGAGGAATGGTTATGCGGAACTTTGAATGGTCATAATGATAAGCCTCACTCCTGTTAAGGGTTTAGAGTTTAGATATTCTTAAGTATTGCACATGCGGCCTTGAACGTCACCTATACATTATTAGCATAACATATTGAAAATGATCAAATTTTTATGCCTTAATTATAACCTCCTTGTTTTTCATATATATAAATCTAATGTATTCATAAAGTGAATACCACAAAACATTCCAATCTTTGATGTGAATGCATGGAGAGTGCAGGGGATGTTGAGGGAAAAAATGCCGCAATGCGCTATTATTGCTGAAGATGCCGCTGGTTGCGGATTAATATTCGGGGGAATGCGGTGAATGAGGTTAAAAAGGCGGGTGGATCCCCGCCTGAATTTTATTTCAATCAGAATGACAGGGTCAGGCCAGCATAATAGGCTCGCCCCGGTTCGTTATAGGTAGAGGCACCGTCGTTCTCACGATAGAGTGTTTTATCGAACACATTGCTAATGCCACCTTTTACGCGAAAGTTCTTATTTACTTTCCAGGTTGCGCCAATACCGACAATTGAGTATGCACCGACCTCACGCGAAGACAGGCTGCCCACTTCATTGCGAATCTCCGCATACTCGCGCGGCTTCTGACGGCCATAGAATGTCCAGTTCAGGTTAGTGGACACGGCATCGCTAATCTGCCAGTCAAGCATGGTGTTGACCGTGTATTTCGGAATTATCGACAGTGGGTTGCCTGTGTCTTTATTCTCCGACTTGATCATGTACGTCGCATTGGTGCGCCAGTTCAGCGCATCGGTCATGACCGGGACAACCAGGTTGGCTTCCAGACCTTCCACGACAGCTTTACCGCCGTTTTCCCATTGCAGAATGTTGTTACCGTTTGAGGCATAACCGATAAGCTCGGTACCGGAGACGATTTTATTTTTGTAATCGTTACGGAAATACGTAATGCCAGCGTCCCAACCGTCTTTCGTAAACTCAATGCCAATCTCTTTGTTGATGCTGATTTCCGGGTCGAGATTGCTGTTGCCGAGCAGGTAGCAACTGCCTTCAGCAATGGTGTTCGGACAGCCGTTGCCGCGCGTGTTCAGCAGATAACCTTCGCTGGACTGGTAGAGGTTGGGGGCTTTAAACACGCGTGCGATACCCGCTTTAACCTTGAAGTAATCGCCTAACTCCTGCGAGGCGTTAAGGTTCGGACTCCAGTTAGATCCAAACTCGGTGTGGTAATCAAGGCGCAGGCCGGGAATCAGGTTGGTGCCGGGGCGCAGCTCAATATTATCTTCAAAATACGCAGCGGCAGTGTTCGCGCTGTTTTTGCTGCTGCGAGCGCTGGCATCGCCAGAAATCGTGCCAAGCGTAGTGCCGGGGGCATCGACCATCGACATAGAGTTCGGGTCGTCCAGCGCCTCGCGGTTCCACTGCGCACCCAGCGTCATGGTTTGCTCGAACACCAGGTGCATCGGCAGGCTGACTTCGGCGAGCGAGCGATAGCTTTCCAGGCGGCTGGTGGTGTAATCGGTGCTGTTGATCATCCCTTCAACTTTGCCGCCTGCGCCTTCCTGCATGCGGGTGTTGTTGGTTTTTTCGTAATAGAAGCCAAGTTTCGACTGGCCCCAGTCCCAGATGCCGTTGTGAGTAATACCGTAGTTTTGCCGATACAGGCGGTTGGTTTCATCGCCATAAAGCGTACTGATAAGTCCGTTGGGGCTGACATTGCTGTTGCTGTATTGCGTGTCACCCGCGTAAATGTTGCCCTGGCGGCTATAGCCGTATTCCACGTCAATGATTTGTTCCGGTGAGAGTTTCCAGGAGAGCAGGGCATTGATGTCTTTATTACGCACCCCCTCGCGACCTGCCGCGTAAGAGCCGTTCTGCGCAGTGTTAATGTCGGCTGCGTCGGCATCGGTTTTGTTCATGCTGCCGTACAGGCGCAGGGTGAGCGCATCGCCTGCCAGTGGGCCATTGAGACTGAAGTTAGTGCGTCTGGTTGCCCCTTCTTTATCGTTTTCTGGCTGGTTGGTAAAAAATGACAGGGAGCCGTGCCAGTCGTTGGTGGGGCGTTTGGTGATAATGTTCACCACACCACCTGCGGCACCCGAGCCGTAACGGGCGGCGGCAGGACCGCGCAATACCTCGATACGTTCAACCATCTCAGGTGGCACCCAGTTAGTATCGCCGCGGCTATCGCGTTCACCGCGCCAGCTATAACGTACCGCATTGCGCGAGGTTACCGGTACGCCGTCAACCAGGATAAGGGTGTTCTCCGGACCCATACCACGGATATCAATCTGGCGGTTATTACCACGGCTACCGCTGGCGCTGTTGCCAGTAAGGTTAACGCCAGGCATGGTGCGAATAATGTCAGACAGGTCGTTAACCGGAGGATTTTTTTCAATATCATCGGCAGTGATGATGGAGACGCCGGGTTGTTGTTTAAGTTCCTGTTCGGCGGTTGCCTGCACGACCATCGTTTCTTCATCGTGCATTGCTTCCTCTGCTGCGAAGGTTGCGCTGCTGACAATGGCGGCAATAAAGAATGCCAGTGGTTTAACGCTGTAATTTTTAGTAGCACGCATAGCGGTATTGTCCATAATATAAGCAAATAAAAATGAGAATAATAATGATATTGATAATCTTTATCATATCAATGTGTAAGGATACATCTTCTTTTTTTCTTCACAATTGACGCAAAAAACTTAGCCATACGGTACGCAGTCTGTTATTACTGCCACTAAAAGTGCATAAGTATAAAGAAAAAGTGAGTAATTAAGGAGGGGCAATGATCGTTCGCACCTGGCATGGTTGCGTACCAGTACAACATGCAGAAGGTTTTGCAAAGCATCTGGATATGACGGGGGTGCAGCATGCCAGAAGAACCGTGGGGAATCTGGCCGCAAAGGTACGCCGTGAAAAGCAGGGAGAGTACGAACACTTTTTCCTGGCCACATGGTGGCAGGATTTAACCGCGATAAAGGCATTTGCCGGTGAGTACTATCAGATGGCTGTGACGTATCCGGATGACGAGGCGTTTGCGCTGATTTCCGATCCGTACGTTTTTCACTTTGAGGTCGATACGGTGAGCGCGTTGTAAGAGCATGGGGGCGATAGCGCCCCCTGGTTTTTACAGGAACTGTTTGCCGTGAGTGATTTCAGTCAGGGGTTCGTTGACGGTGAAAATTTTATAGCGCACGTTTTTCGCGCCCAGGGATTCGGCACGGGGAATGTGCATTTCCAGGTAGCGACGGGCAGAGGCTTCATCGGCAAATTTATATAATCCACCAGCTTCGCCAGTGTCGAGGTTTTCAGTCCATATTTTGGCAATAAAACCTGGCTCCTGAGTAATGCTGTGGGCAAGTTCCTGCGCATTGGCGGTGAGAGTATCACCAAGGTATTCGGCAGGGAAAGAGAAATCGAATTGCAAAATGACTGACATAAACACATCCTTTTTTTCCATTTTCCGGCTTCCTTTATAGCAAAGTTGTGCCGTCCGCTGCCAGGCTTTACCCGCGCATTAGTGCTTTCTGGACGCCATGCAGTAGCCAGTCAAGTACAATAGCCAGCAGGCAAATCAGGACTGCACCACTTACCAGCAGGCGGATATCACTGCCGCTGATACCGTTAAGCAGTAGTAACCCCAGTCCACCAGCACCAATAACGGCAGCAATGGCCATAACGCCAATATTCATTACCACGGCGGTGCGAATACCGCCAAAAATCACCGGTAAAGCCAGTGGAATTTCCACCCAACGCAGACGCTGCCAGAATGTCATGCCGATACCTCGCCCGGCCTCACGCAATTCCGGCGGCAAATTATCGATGGCGGTAAAGGTATTACGCACAATGGGTAGCAGAGAGTAGAGAAAGACCGCTGTGATGGCGGGCAGTGCGCCAATTCCATGACCGATCAGCGAAAATAACGGTATCATTAGCCCGAACAGCGCAATAGAGGGAATAGTCAGTACCAGGGTAGCAACGCTGAGTACCGGACTGGCAAGCCATTTGTGACGGACAATCAGAATACCCAGCGGCACACCGACCAGAATTGCAAACCCGACGGCAACAGCGACCAGTATGAGATGCTGTAGCGTCAACATTGCCAGGTAACCCGCGTTATCCAGCATATAATAAATTGTCTCCATCATCGCTCCTTACAGCAAACCTTTCTGGGTGAGGAAATCGTGCGCCACCTGCTGCGGCGTCTGGTGCTCGATATCCACTCTGGCATTAAGCGTGGTAATGACATCGTTGTTCAGAAGGCTTGTCAGCGTGTCGAAAGCCTGTTCAAGACCTGGATTAGCATCCAGTGTGTCTTTGCGTACAACGGGCGTGACAGCGTAACCTGGGAAAAAGCCCTTATCGTCTTCCAGAACTTTCAGATCAAAGCCTTTTACGCGCCCGTCGGTAGTGTAAACAAGTCCGGCATCAACAAAGCCGTCGCGAATAGCGTTATACACAAGCCCCGGGTCCATCTGGCGGATTTGCGGGCGGTCCAGTGGCATGTTGTACGCCTCCTGCAGGGGTTTCATGCCGTCGCTACGCCCGGCAAATTCGAGATCCAGTCCCAACAGCCAGTTGTTATCCGGGTCGGTCTGGCGAATATGCTCTATTTTCGCCACCATTTGCGACATCGTGCTGATGTGCTCGGCGTCGGCTCGCTTGCGTTGCATGGCAAAAGCATAGGTGTTGTTCATGTCGGCAGGCTTTAACCACACCAGCCCCAGGCGGGCATCAAGACGTTTTACCGTGTCATAAGACTGCTGTGGCGACATACGCTTATTAATATGGTTGAAAATAATAAGTGACGTGCCAGTGTATTCCCACGTCATATCGACTTGTTTGTTGATCATGGCATTACGGGAAATAACGGTTGCAATGTTGGTTTTTGCTTCGACCTGAAACCCCTTTTTTTGCAGGTACAGGACTGTCAGTGCGGACAGAATATGTTGTTCGGTAAAGCTCTTTGTGGCCAGTACCAGGGGAGCAGCCTGGAGACTGGCGCTCAGGAGTGCGATGGAAGCCATTGCGGCACGTAGCAGGTTTTTTATTTTCATAACGGCCTCCTGTTAAGCCAGATGTGGACTCAGCCAGCGCCCGAGTGCGGCGAGTAGCATATCGAGAATTAACGCAATCAGCGCCGTCGCGGTGGCTCCCAGGATGAGCGTTGGGAAGTCGTTAAGGTAAATCCCTGGAAAAATCAGTTCGCCATAGCTGCTGGCACCAATCAAAAAGGCCAGCGGTGCGGTACCGACATTAATGGCCGTCGCAATACGAATACCTGACAAAATGACCGGCCAGGCATTCGGCAATTCCACCTGCCATAACCGCTGAATGCGTGTCATGCCAATGCCTTTGGCCGCTTCAATGAGCGGTGGTGGCACGGAGCAGAGTCCGGCAAAAGTATTGCGAACAATCGGCAACAGCGAGGCGAGAAACAGCGCGATAATAGCCGGTCTGTCGCCAATGCCAATTAACACCATCGCCAGTGCCAGCACTGCCAGCGGTGGCAAAGTGTTACCGATATTGAAAATCTGCATGACGTATTCGGCCCAGCGGCGGGCAAAAGGGCGACTTAACGCAATGCCGCTGGGTATGCCGACCAGCAGTGCCAGCGCCAGCGAACTGAAAACCAGAATCATGTGCTGCCTGCCAAGATAAATCAGATCAACTTTACGTGCGATGAGCGTTTGTGGTCCCACGCCCCAGGCCACTAAAGCGAGCACGATAAGCAGCGCAAGAATGCACAGCCCGGCGCGCTTTGCGAAAGTCAGATGCATGCTGTTTCTCCCGGTTTGTTGGTAAAACGTCAAAAGAAAAAAAGCGGCATCATGCCGCATTATCGTTATGCCTGAAGCCGTGGCTGCTTATTGAGCTATAGCAACGTAACGGTACAAACGCCAGTTTGTAACCTTATGGCCGGTGGGATTTACGCAGGAAATCATGGTGCTGTCCCCGTGGGAAACCTGTGACAGCCGGTAGGGGCGGAATAGTCTTAAAGCGACCCAGGTGAAAGTGACGTTGTCACTTTTTATCATAAAAAAGCCAGCCCAACGGCTGGCCTGTGGATTAACGATATAATTTACTCTGCGCGACGGGGAGCGTTAGCATACTTCGCCAGCCCTCAAGCGTTAACTGCGCCAGCTCGCCCAGCGCCCGCCAGAACGGGTGCTGCGCGCCGTCAATAAACTGTTCCAGAAAGCGCGCTGACCACGGGAACAGATGCCAGGCCAGTAGCTCATCAAGCGCCTGCTCGCGACCTTCACTGGCAAGCCAGGCGGCAAGCATCAGCAGAGTGCCGAACTGATCTTCGGGTTCGTTCATTTCACTGTTATGCGCAATACCGTTTTGCTGCATCCAGCCGCGCAGCGCCAGCGTGGAGTCGCCAAACAAGACATTTTCGCGGTCAAGCCAGACTGAACCCCAGGGCGGTGCAGGCAGCGCGTAGGGGCCAATAAACAAACGTTGCCAGGCTTGCTCCAGCGTTTCGCTATCGGACTCAAGCGTCATTTCTTGCGCCAGCGTATTCAGGTTATCGCTGACCACCGGCCACTGGGTTTCCCAACCTGGCTGGCACAGCATGGCAACCAGCGGGGCAGCGGCTTCGCTGCTCGGTGCGTAATAGAACAGTGCTCCCAGCACGCGGCCGGTGAGTTCAATCGTCGTTAATTTTGTTGTCACATCATAACTCATTGCGTTTCCTTCATATCAGCCGCCAGAAGATGACGCCTGGCGACCTGAAATCAAAACCGGTCGCAGCATAGGTTAATATTCACGGGCCTGTGTGACACAGCCACTACCCGCTGGTGCGTAGTATAACGGCCCTGTCGCTGGCAGGAACGTCCAGCGCCGTCACGGATTTTTTGTATGACGGCATAAAGCGCCATCATACCTTCTCAATCTCGACCAGATTTGAGTGCTGCGGATTACCCTTCGCCAGCGGTGAAGGCCGCAGCGTGGTCAGTGTGTTCACACACCCGCCGTGATCGATACGGTCGCCATCCATTCTGGCATTGTGCCAGGCGCCCTGGCCCATTGCCGTGACGCCGGGCATGATACGCGGTGTCACCTTCGCGGCCAGCCGTACTTCACCGCGGCTGTTAAACACCCGTACGGTATCGCCGTTGTTGATACCGCGCCGGGAGGCATCAAGAGGATTGAGCCAGACTTCTTGCGGGCAGGCGGCATTGAGAATATCAATATTGGCATAGGTGGAGTGGGTACGTGCTTTATAGTGAAAGCCGAACAGTTGCAGCGGAAAGCGCCCACGTTCCGGCGACTCCCAGCTTTCAAAGCCCGGCGTGTAGACGGGTAGCGCACTGATTATGTCGTCTTTTTCCAGCTGCCAGGTGCTGGCAATCTGCGCCAGCTGCGCGGAGTAAATTTCAATCTTGCCTGAGGGGGTGTTAAGCGGGTTGGCCTGTGGATCATCGCGAAATGCTTTATAGGCCACGAAATGCCCGTTCGGGTCTTTACGCTTGTAAATCCCCATCTGGCGTAGTGCCTCAAAAGAAGGCAATGCCGAGTCTCGCGCCCGCATGGTGGCGTAAAGATGTTCAAGCCATTCATGCTGGCTGCGACCTTCGGTAAACGCCTGATAGACATCGGGTCCGAGGCGTTTGGCGACATCGCTCAGAATGTCGTAGATAGCACGGCGCTCAAACTTTGGTGCAGTGGCGGGTTGGCTGAAAATCAGATACCCCATATTACCGGCATAATCGTTTGGAATAATGTCTTCCTGTTCTACGGTCATCAAATCAGGCAGCAGCAGATCGGCATATTTCGCCGAGGAGGTCATAAAGTTGTCGATAACCACAATGGTTTCGCACAGGCTGTCGTCCTGCAAAATATCATGGGTGCGGTTGATATCGGCGTGCTGATTGATAAGCGTATTACCGGCATAGTTCCAGATAAACTTAACAGGTACATCGAGCTTTTCTTTACCGCGTACCCCATCGCGTGTGCTGGTCATCTCATGGGCTCGGGTAATGGCATCGGTCCAGGTAAACACCGAAATGCTCGTCTTAACCGGGTTTTCAAGTACCGGCATGCGTTCAATGGTGATGGTATAGGTGGATTCACGCGCGCCGCTGTTGCCGCCGTTGATGCCGACATTGCCGGTGAGGATGGGTAGCATGGCAATGGCGCGAGCCGTTTGTTCGCCGTTGGCGTGGCGCTGTGGTCCCCAGCCCTGGCATATGTAGGCAGGTTTCGCGTCACCGATTTCGCGTGCCAGCTTGATAATACGATCGGCGGGAATACCGGTAATCTGCGCGGCCCACTGCGGCGTTTTCTCTACGCCGTCGTCGCCGTAGCCGAGAATATACGCTTTATAGTGACCGTTTGCCGGGGCGCCTGCGGGCAACGTTTTTTCATCATAACCGACGCAGTATTTATCCAGAAACGGTTGATCGACCTTATTTTCGTTAATCAGTACCCAGGCAATACCTGCCACCAGCGCCGCATCGGTGCCGGGGCGAATCGGGATCCACTCATCTTCGCGCCCGGCTGCGGTGTCGGTATAGCGGGGATCGATGACTATCATGCGCGCATTCGAGCGCTCACGGGCCTGCTCAAGGTACCAGGTAATGCCACCGCCGCTCATGCGGGTTTCCGCCGGGTTATTGCCGAACATGACCACCAGTTGGCTGTTTTCAATGTCCGAGGTACTGTTGCCGTCGTTGCTGCCGTAGGTATAAGGCATCGCGCAGGCAATTTGTGCGGTGCTGTAGGTGCCGTAATGGCTCAGGAAGCCGCCATAACAGTTCATCAGCCGAGCTACCAAAGAGGCGTAGGGCGAGGAGCGAGTGATGTTGCCGCCGACAATGCCGGAAGAGTAGTTAAGATACACGGCTTCGTTACCGTAGCGCTCAACGGTATGTTTCAGGCGTGAGGCCAGCGTATTGAGCGCCTCGTCCCAGGAAATACGTTCGAATTTGCCTTCACCACGCTTACCCACGCGCTTCATGGGATAGTTAAGCCGGTCCGGATGATTGATGCGCCGGCGAATGGAACGCCCGCGCAAGCAGGCGCGCACCTGGTGGTCGCCATAGCTGTCATCACCCGTATTGTCAGTTTCCACCCGCCAGACTTCATCATTGCGTACGTGCAGGCGTAGCGCGCAGCGGCTGCCACAGTTCACTGAGCACGCGCCCCAGACCACGCGGCTATCTGAGGGTGCAAGCGCATTAGCAACGCCAGCGGCGCTGGCCTTTATGCCAAAAGGCAAGCTAATGCCGCCTGCTGCAAGTGCCAGCACACCCAGCGCCGATGATTTAACCAGAGTACGACGGCTGATGCCGTCAGGATGATATGACGTTGACATAACTCGCTCCCTGGCATTCCTCCGCTGGGAAGGTGCCTGTTTATAGTGTCAAAGTAAGGCGGGACAGACAGAGTACCGGATGCGAGTGTTACCCAGTTTGGAGTAGAGAATGTTAACGCCGGTCAATGTTGAGCGAAATTGATGAATAAAAGCAGGGCGCTTGCGCGCCCTGAGACTGATGCCTTACCTCACCCTATCTCAGACAGGGTGAATGCCACCCAATAAAAAATAAGGAAAATCGTTCATTGATTTTCGCCTGCTCACCACAAAGAAGGAAAAACTACGTTTTTTCCTTCTTTGTCAGCAATATGAGGGCGCTTGCGCGCCCCGGAAGATTACTGTTGTGGTTCAGGCGTGCCCGCGTCGCGGGTGCTTTCACCGCTCACCGGGTAGTTACCGCTGGCGGTGCGCGTGTAGAGAATTTTCTGCGTATCGTTAGCGCAGTGTCCGACTACCTGGGCATCAGGCTGGTTAGCCTGATCGTTAGGCACAATACTGAGCATAAAGCCAGATTCTGGCACGCCGTTCTGGATGATGCGCTGTTCAATTTGCGCTTTCACCCTTTCACATGAATTTTGTGCAGCAAGGGCAGGAACTGCCGCCATGCACAGCAGTACGCCAGTCCAGAGGGAATATTTCATCGTCGCTTCCTTATGTTAAGCGTGAAATAAAAGCATAGCAGATGGGGTGTAAATTATTGTATTTAACGCATATCATGGCGGGCCACTTCGCAAAAGATGAGAGTCGTACACGTGAAGACGGTAAGTTTATCGGGCCTGGCGCTGTTGTGCGGGCTGGCGTTGAGCGCCTGTGATAACCGCTCACATGAGCCAGTTGGCTATACACCGCAGATGGCAAGTTTTGCTAACGAGTTTGATTTTGATCCGCTGCGTGGACCGGTCAGGCAGTTTCGCCAGACATTGCTTAACGAAAGCGGTGAAGTCAGAAAAATGGTAACGGGCATTCTTAACCCAGAGGGATGCTTTGAGGCGCTGGAGTTTCACGATATTGATAACAACACTGGCGCAGCACTGGTGCGCGAACGTGATGTTCTACTTGATGCCTTTACCAAAGAGCCGCGCGTTACTCTCAAAGGACGTTGCCAACTCGCACAACTGCCTGCGGTTGGGTTGATGTATGAAACGGATTCACGCGGTTTTGTCACCCGGGCCAGGAGTGCTGAGGTGAGGGTGTCTTATCGCTATGACAGCGAGGGATTCCCGCTGGGCAAAATTATCCACGCTGCAGACGACACCTTTACGGTGAGCGCCAGCGCAACGCAGTGGGATAAAAAGCTCAACGGCCAGGTGATTAATGCACTCAATGGAAAAACGGTCACTACCGTGCGTCAGACCTGCGAGTACGATGCGCGTTACAATCCACTAACCTGTAGGCTTGAAGTGCGTGACACAAGCACAAAGCCACCGACCGTGGCACACTATTCCATTAAAAATAATATTGAGTACTACTGATGAAACCTGCCGCAATACGGCAGGACAGTACTATTGCGCCGTAGGTTTGAGCAAATTGCCATCGGGTGCTTTATGTCCGGCCAGATACTGATGCTGAAAAATGCACATGCGGATAGTATTGCGATACTCGCCGTTGATGAAGAACTCGTGGATGAGTTCACCTTCCACCATAAAACCCAGCTTTTCGTAGATGTGAATGGCCTTTGCGTTCTCTTTATCAACAATCAGATACAGCTTGTAGAGATTGAGCACGGTAAAGCCGTAATCCATCGCCAGCCTTGCCGCAGCAGAAGCCAGGCCTTTACCCTGGTGTTCAGGTGAAATGATTATCTGGAATTCAGCACGGCGGTGAATGTGATTGATTTCTACCAGTTCTACCAGTCCGGCATTTTCACCATTACATTCAACGACAAAGCGGCGCTCACTCTGGTCGTGGATGTGCTTGTCATAAAGATCTGACAGTTCTACAAAGGCCTCATAAGGCTCTTCAAACCAGTAACGCATGACGCTGGCGTTGTTGTCGAGCTGATGAACAAAACGCAGGTCTTCGCGCTCAAGAGGACGTAGCCTGACGTCAAGACGGGTCATAAAAGATCCTCAGAAAAAGCGGCCCCGTCTGGGGCCGTTAGGTTAGGGAGCAACCGCGCGACCTGTGCGTCTGTCCAGGCAGCGTTCAGTATTGGCTTCCCAGTAAACGTTAACATTCGCACTTTTGAGGCAGTTGTCACGCAGGTCAAAAGCGGCGTCGGTTTTATCCCACTCTTTTTCTGCGCGGCGATTCACTTTCTGGCGCAGCGAGCGGGTGTCTTTCCACTGCTCTTTGTCCATCTCCGCACGCTGGCGACTGCTGGCATTGTCGCCAGATTCGATAATTAACTTACTGGTCTGCGCTGTCGCGGGCATGCTCAACACGGCGGCGGCAGAAAACGCCAGTGGTAATAACACCAGCGCCAGACGGTTACGTAGCGTCGTCATAATGATTTCCTTATTGAATGCGATGACTGCAATGCCGGAATTTTAGCGCATTTCGCTACACCGGCGCACCCATTGCGTCAATATTCAGACCTGATCAGGGGTGATGAGCCAGCAGTCGGTGGCGCAATACTGAACAGGTTACGGCAACAAGCCTCACTCCGGGCTAAACCAGTCGCTGTTTTCCTGGCGGATAACGAGAATAGCTTCGCGGATATCATGCAGATGGTGAAGCATCGCGGCATCGGCTGTCGCCGCGTCACGCTGTACCAGCGCAGTAAAAATAGCACGGTGCTGCTCAAGCAGTACCTCAGGCGTAGTGATAAGGCCTGGATTGATATAGCGTACTCTGTCCATAGCCGCCTTGATGTTTTCTACCGTGTCCCAGGCCAGATTGCAGTCCGCAATCTGCGCCAGCAGCTGGTGGAATTCGTTGTCGAGTGCAAAGAAATCACCAGGCTGTTGGCGCGCCACGGCACTGCGCTGCTGCTGGATGTTTTGCTCGAGTCGCCACAATTTGCTGTCATCAACGCGTGAGATTGCGCGGCGCACCACGGCGCGCTCAATAGCCTCCCGTACAAAACAGCCATTAATCATCTGACAGATTGAGATTTTATTAACGTAGCTGCCACGCTGGGGGCGTATCTGAATAAAGCCGTTCTCGGCCAGTTTGATAAAGGCTTCGCGCACCGGCTGACGGGAAACGTCAAAACGCGCTGATACGTCTTTCTCCGAAAGCAGCGTTCCCGGTGCAATATGGCACTCCACGATATCCTTGAGCAGAATATGATAAATTTGCTGATTGACGGGCTGACTGGCAGTAAGCGTATCGGCGGCCATAATATTTGCCTGGTAAGTGGTAACTGATTAATTTTACCACCTTTTTTGATAGCAGCCCATCCCGCACAGCCGAATGGGCGTGCCAATTATTGCTGTCTGTGTACGCTAAGCCCGGCGAAGCTCTGGCTAACCGGCATCATTTCTAACGTATTGATGTTCACATGCGCGGGCAGCGTTGCCACCCACCATACCGCCTCTGTTACGTCTTCAGCAGACAGCGCGTTGCTGTCTTTATAGGTCTGCTCTACCTTACTTTCATCGCCTTTAAAGCGCACGTTTGAGAACTCGGTTCCACCTACCAGGCCAGGCTCAATATCGGTGACGCGAAGTCGTGTGCCGTGCAGATCGGTGCGCAGGTTCAGACTGAACTGGCGTACAAAAGCTTTGGTTGCGCCATAGACGTTGCCGCCGGAATAGGGCCAGCTACCTGCAGTCGAACCCATATTGATAATGTGACCACGGTTACGTTCCACCATGCCTGGCAGCACAGCACGGGTCATATACACCAGACCTTTATTATTGGTGTCAATCATGGTCTCCCAGTCATCGACATTTGCCCGGTGTGCGGGTTCCAGCCCCAGCGCAAGACCTGCGTTATTGACCAGTACGTCAATCTCGCGCCAGTCGTTTGGCAGGGAATCAATGGCTTGCTCAACGGCGGCGCGGTTGCGCACATCAAGCTCTATGGGGTAGAGCAAATCGCCCAGTTCATCTTTTAGCTCCAGCAGGCGCGCCTGACGGCGGCCAGTAGCAATGACTTTGTGACCGTTTTTAACAAAGCGACGGGCAATGGCCTCGCCGAAACCTGCGGTAGCACCTGTAACCAGAATTATCATCTCACTGTTCCTCAATGATTTTTGAGTGTTGTCATACCTTAGCACGTGAGCGGAGCTTCAGGCGCATGGCCGTGGTGAAATCATTGCTCTGTGCTAAGGAGCCGCATAAGCTTACGTCATAATGCCCGCCTTTCAGGAGAGAAAATGGCCGTTGAAAATCCCTTTTATCAGGTAAGCCTGCTGCCTTATCAGGCTCCACGCTTCGATATGATTTCCGTTGCACACTATCGCCCGGCGTTTGATGAAGCGGTGCGCCTTAAGCGCGAAGAGTTAGCTGCCATTGTGCAAAATGATGCGCCTGCCAGTTTTGACAATACTTGCCTTGCGCTGGAGCGCAGCGGGCAGATGCTTTCGCGGGTCACCAGCGTCTTTTTTGCTATGGCGTCTGCAGATACGAATGACGAGATTCAGGCCCTGGATGAGGCGTTTTCTGGTGAACTGGCGCAGCTTAATGACGATATTTATCTTAACGAGTGGCTGTTTTCGCGCATTGATACGCTCTGGAATCAGCGTGATACGCTTACACTGGACCATGAATCGCGGCGTTTGCTGGAGGTAATGCACCAGCGGTTTGTGCTGGCGGGGGCCAGACTGAGTGAAGAGCAGAAAGCGCGTCTTAAAGCGCTTAACCAGGAAGCGGCACGTTTGTCGAGCCAGTTCAGTAGCCGCCTGCTGGCCGCGACTAAAGCTGGCGGGCTGGTCGTGGGATCCCGCGACCAGCTTGCCGGGTTGAGCGACATGGAGATGTCCGCCGCCGCGCGTGCGGCGCAGGAGAAGGGGCTGGAGGGACGTTTCCTGCTGAGTTTGCTTAACACCACGCAACAGCCCGCACTACAAAGTCTGGCGAACCGCCAGACGCGTGAAGAACTGTTTAAAGCGGCGTGGTCACGCTGTGAAAAGCAGGATGCCAATGACACCCGCAATATCGTGACACGTCTTGCCAGCCTGCGGGCCGAACAGGCCCAGTTACTGGGGTTTGCAGATTACGCCAGCTGGAGCATGGCCGATCAGATGGCGCAAACGCCGCAGGCAGCGCTCGATTTTATGCGCAATATTGTGCCCGCAGCGACAAAACGCGCAAGGCGTGAGCAGGAAGACATTCAGCGGTGCCTGCAGGCACAACACAGCGGGGCGTGGGTGCAGGCCTGGGACTGGAACTTCTATGCCGAACAGGTGAAGTCTGAACGCTACAGCCTTGATGAAGCCACGGTGCGTCCTTATTTTGCGCTCAGTAACGTGCTGGAGCGCGGTGTGTTTTATGCTGCCGGTGTGCTCTTTGGTCTGACGTTTGTAGAGCGTTTTGATATCCCGGTTTATCACGAGGATGTGCGTGTCTGGGAAATTTTTGATAATGACGGGCGCGGTCTGGCGTTGTTTTATGGCGATTTTTTTGCCCGCGACAGTAAAGGCGGTGGCGCCTGGATGGGCAATTTTGTCGAGCAGTCCACACTGCTGGGCCAGTCGCCGGTTATTTACAATGTGTGTAACTACCAGAAACCGCAGCCAGGCGAACCGGCACTGTTGTCCTGGGATGAAACCATTACCCTGTTTCACGAGTTTGGTCATGCGCTGCACGGTCTTTTTGCCCGCCAGCGTTACGCCTCGCTCTCGGGCACCAATACGCCGCGGGATTTTGTTGAGTTTCCGTCGCAAATTAACGAGCACTGGGCCAGCTATCCTGACGTCTTTACCCACTATGCGCGCCATGTTGAGACAGGTGAACCAATGCCTGAAGCGTTACGCGCTAAGCTTTTTCGTGCCACGCGCTTTAATAAAGGCTACGACATGACCGAACTGCTCAGTGCAGCATTGCTGGATATGCACTGGCACAGCCTGCCCTCAGGTGAGGCTGTGGTGGACGTTAATGCTTTTGAAGCAGCGGCGCTGGCGCAGGAAAACGTGGATATTGACGCGATCCCACCGCGTTATCGTAGTAGCTACTTTGCCCACATTTTTGGTGGTGGTTATGCGGCGGGCTATTACGCCTATTTGTGGACGCAGATGCTCGCCGATGATGGTTTCAAATGGTTCGAAGAACAGGGCGGTTTAACACGTGAAAATGGCGAGCGATTCCGGGAAGCGATTTTGTCGCGCGGAAATAGTGGTGAGTTGTCCGCGCTATATCGGGACTGGCGTGGTCACGACCCATTGATAGAACCGATGCTGAAAAATCGCGGGTTGACGGATGAGTAAGTAAAGCATGGATCGTGAAGTTTAAACCGGGCACACAGCGCCCGGTTTTTTTAAAGCATCTCAGTACGATTTTATTATTTTCTGATAATTCTATTTGTGTAACGGCATGTTACCTGAGGTGTCTGCTTTTAATATTTCTGGCTGGAATGGCAAAAGTTTATTTACCAATCTGTAAAGTGATTTTTGAGGCTGGAGCGCTACTTTAATTATTCCCCTTGCTTACTGTGATGTTTTTATTTTCTATGACTAAGAACCCATATCGCCTATATTGCATAATGGCGAGCATGAACTTATCAGCTCAAATTACGATAGGGAGAAAAAAATGAAATTAGCGATTGGCTGTGCCATGTCATTGTTAAGCTTTGCTGCGCTGGCAGCGCCAGAGGGAACGCTCAGTGTGCATATTCTCAATCAGCAGACCGGGCTGCCCTCGCCGGGTGTTACGGTGAGTCTGGAAAAAAACAGTGATGGTAAATGGCATTCTGTCGCACAGTCAAAAACCGACAGCGATGGCCGGATTAAATCGCTTTATCCTGCTGAAGCTGATATGGAGCCGGGTACTTATAAAGTGACTTTTCATACCGGTGACTATTTTAACGGTGAAGGTAAAAAAACGTTCTTTCCGGAAGTGCCGGTCATATTTAGCGTAACGGAAAAAAATCAGAAGCTTCATATTCCACTCCTGTTAAGCCAGTACGGATATTCGACGTACCGGGGCAGTTGATAATCATGCCTCAGGGCGACGGGCATATCATATTACAAGGAACGCCTGATGAGCGCATTTACGATTGACGTGCTGGCTATTCAGTGTGGTGTTTCTACGGCAAACTTACGTGCCTGGCAGCGCTGCGGCCTGATTAAACCACTTTGCGATGCCTTCGGGCATCGCTATTACGATTTCACACACGTAACGCAAATTATGCAGATTGTATTGGCTCTTGCTGAGGGGGTTACTCTTGGGCATATGGCAGAACATCTTCGGGGATGTGAAGCATGCAGCTGCGCAGGCTGGCAGGAAGCGCAGGCGTTACTGCTTCATCACTGCAAGGCCGATACGCCTCACCGTTTACGCGACAGCCTCGGACGATTAGGGCGCGAACTGCCGCCGGGGTTGCTGGTTGACGAGGTCATTCGTCCGCTACGACAGAATTTGCTGGCGGATCCGAACGTGCAGGCAAGTTTGTGGCGCATCCGCCTTGATAGTGCGTTAACCGAATACGCAACCCGTATCGTGGCCGCCAGTCGCAAGCGCGCTGGTGGCACGCTCATGATTTTGGGAATGAATCTTCTGGATAGCCTTGAACCGTGGCTGGAGGCGATACGCTATGGCGCTGAAGGCCTGCGTCTGGAAGTGCTGGCCGGGGCGATTGCGTCACCACCGCTCACTGTCGGGCTGTATGAACATATTATTGTCTGGAATGATATACCGCTAAGCCCGCAACAGGCAGCGCTATTTCGTGCCTGGCAGCAGCAAGGATTGCCAGTTATTGCTGCCGGAAGGAGTAAGGCTCGGGCATCACAGTTGCAGACATGAAGGCCGAGTGATAATAAAAGAGGGAGCCAGTAAATAACCCGACATGATGTTAATATAAAGTCATGTTATTCACGCTGTGATTTTTAAGCGCACAACAGGGCGGTAATATATTCTTTTTGTGCGCTTTCCCGATGCCACAGAGTAGTGATGTGTATGTTTTGATGAGGTCGCTATTCTTTCAGTAATTCAATAGCCTGCTCTTTTTTGATGAGCAGGCGCCGCGCCTGCCTTTGTGCGAGCGATGAAGTATATCACATGCGGGTAACAACACGTATTTACTGCAATGGTTATTATGATTAATTAATTTACGTGGTTAATTTATAATTTTTCTGGCGGTAATGTTTTTTGATTTTTAATGCGCCATTGGGTTGTGGGGAGTATAAATAGCACGCAAGGAGAATATCCTGAATGATTTTAAATTATATTCTCGGGTTTTACCTTTCTGTGGCTTTTATTATGAAGTTTGATAAATCATTATCCATGCCAGTGGTGCTGCTGGCTACAACGTGTCTGTTTTTTCCCTTTCTGGTAGATATAAAAATTCCCTTGCTCGACGGCCTGCTGGTTAAATGCATTGAAGATGTGCAGTCGCTCTGGCTGCTCTTTGCAGCACTGTTTACCGTAAGTTATATGAAGCCGTTTACGTTGGCACAGGGGCCGAAACAGTTCTGGCTGTGGTCGGTGGTATGGTGGTTAACGCTGTTTGGTCGCGGCATGAGTTGGGGGCGTGATTTCTTCCCGGAAGGGCCGAGATGGGTGTTTCGCGCCATTTCTGTTGTGCTTATTGCGTTACTGGTCCTTTACCCTGTTTTTTCTGTGGCGCTGCGTCGTGAGCTGGCGTTACGCCTGCATCATGAAACGCTGCCCCTGTGGGGTGTGGCGCTGGTAGTCATATCATTTCTGATTGCTGATGCCGTTGAGCACCATCGGGCGATTGCACCGTTGTTTTTACATGCAGCGAATTACCAGGATTTGATTGAAGAGCTGTATGAAATTCCCTTTATGGTTGGGTTGTTTGGGGTTGCGCTAAGTATCATGCGTCGGGAAAAAAACGCCCAGGAGGAGGGCGTGACACTGACTGTGTAGCAAAACAGGTACAAGGTTTTAGTTGTCGCCCATCATCGCTTTAAGCTGCGCTTCATCGGGCAACCCAACGACCTGCTGAAGCTCTCGCTGCGCGTTAAGATAATAGATGGCAGGGGTGGCGTTAGCTCCCAGGTCATCCATGCGTTTTTGATTGCGCTGAATCTCTTCCCAGACCGCTTTTTCAGTGGTCGACGGAAAAGGCGGTACCGTTTTCCCGTTAGAGGTCTCGTAGCGCTGCCAGGCTTCTGCGGGGTTTTTGGCACTCAGAATGGCCGCTGCATAGCGTCTGCTTTCAGGTTTTATCACACCCACCAACAAGGTGCGCATCTGAACTTTTCCTGAATCCACCCACGGTTGTGCCATTTGCCAGAACTTTTTGCAATACGGACAGAACGGGTCGGCAAAGACCACCAGCGTGCGTGGCGCCCGAGCATCTCCTTCTTTAATAGCGGGCGTTTTCAGCAAGCGATCCCACATCTTGCGGCCTTCGGGTACGTAGATCTCATCCTGAAACAATTTTTCGCTCAGGTTGTTGCCATTCTCATCATACATATAGCCGGAAATCGCATGCTTACCGTCTGGCGTAAGATAAACAGCAACTCCCATTCCCTGATAGCGGCCAAGCCAGCCTTTAAGGCCACCCGGGGCGTCGAATGGTTTGATAATCTCTATGCCCTGTTTTTCAATTTGTTTAACGGGCGCAGGGAGTTCATCAGCGGCAAGAGTGACGAGAGGTAGCGCTAAGAACAAGGAGAGAGCGAGTGTTTTCACGCAGTGGTCCTGTGTCTGGTTAAGAAGTGTCAAGCATAACGCTACCTGCATTGAGGTGTACAGAGAGTAGGGTTACCAGCGAAGGAGGCGGTAATTAACGAGGTGGCCTGGATATGTCGCGGTGAACGGGAGGCGGTGGATAAAAAAAACGACGCACATTGGCGCCGAAAAGGGTTATTACAGGGATTGTTCAGGTAATCATCATAATAGTGGCATAAGACCTGGGGTTTAACCTGGTTCGGCACGCGTTTTAAGACGTTTCTCGACAGTGAGCTTAATCGCGGGTTTGTACCCAGAACGCATGAATCAGACCAGGAATATAGCCCAACAGCGTCAGGATAATGTTAAGTAAAAATGCCCAGCCTAAACCTTTGGCGAGCAGTACGCCGAGTGGGGGAAGAATAATGGTAAAGACAATGCGCCAGAATCCCATAACAGCACCTCCTTTAGTATGAAAAATAAACAGCAAAGCGTAAGTATTTATAATCTGACGCCCTTTACTGGCGACAGAACAGGCATAACACCCCTGGTCGACGACTAATTTTAGACGGATTACTCGCGGCTGCGTTTATGCATTACGTTCAATTGTGGTGTTTTGTCATGAGCCGGTGCGACAAGCCCTGATATCACGCGGCACGGCGCAATTTCAGAATAAAATCCTGTAGCACTTTGCATGCTAAAAATGAGTGTTTTTAAGAATATTCCTGGGGGTAAAATGTGCCTTTACAGGAGGGGAATGGGCAACATGCGGTTGACGCAGCTCAAAATTTCAGGCCTTATGTAAAGAAATGTGTGATCAGAATCACTAATAATGACCCCGGAGCGACACCGGTTTTTTTGCAAGGGAGACAGGCATTACCTTCCCGCAGTGACTACCCCGAAACCTGCTACGCTTAAGCAGGAAAATCATAATAACTTCGACCCGCACGGGTCATTTACCGGACGGAGCAGACGTAAGGTCTGCATAGCGCATCATACTGCCAGGCATATCATTTTTTAGTCAGATGGCCTTTTACAGACCCGTCCTGAGTAAGTGTTAACGCAGAGGATGAATATGAAGTTAAGAAGGAAAAAGGTTAAACCCATCACACTGAGTGATGTGACGATTATTGATGATTCCAAACTCCGTAAAGCTATCACCGGCGCCTCGCTGGGGAATGCGATGGAATGGTTTGATTTTGGTGTCTATGGATTTGTGGCTTACGCGCTGGGTAAGGTCTTTTTCCCTGGTGCCGATCCCAGCGTACAGATGATTGCTGCGTTGGCGACCTTCTCCGTTCCTTTTTTAATTCGTCCGCTGGGCGGGGTCTTTTTTGGCATGCTGGGCGATAAATATGGTCGCCAGCGTATCCTTGCCATCACGATTGTCATTATGTCGATCAGTACCTTCTGTATCGGCCTGATCCCGTCTTATGAAACGATAGGCATCTGGGCGCCGGTGCTGCTGCTGCTGTGTAAAATGGCGCAGGGGTTCTCGGTTGGGGGCGAATATACCGGTGCCTCAATTTTTGTTGCGGAATATTCACCAGACCGTAAACGCGGCTTTATGGGGAGCTGGCTGGATTTTGGCTCTATTGCTGGTTTTGTGCTGGGTGCGGGCGTGGTGGTGCTACTGTCCACGCTTCTGGGCGAAGCGAACTTCCTTGAGTGGGGCTGGCGTATTCCGTTCTTCCTTGCGCTGCCGCTTGGCGTCATCGGCCTTTATCTGCGTCATGCGCTGGAAGAAACCCCAGCGTTTCAGCAGCACGTGGATAAGCTGGAGCAGGGCGACCGCGAAGGCTTGCAGGATGGTCCGAAAGTTTCTTTTAAAGAAATTGCCACCAAACACTGGCGCAGTCTGCTGGCCTGTATCGGTCTGGTTATTGCCACTAACGTGACCTATTACATGCTTCTGACCTATATGCCGAGCTATCTGTCGCATAACCTGCATTACTCAGAAGACCACGGTGTACTTATTATCATCGCCATCATGATTGGTATGTTGTTTGTACAGCCCGTGATGGGGCTTTTAAGTGACCGTTTCGGTCGTCGTCCTTTCGTTATTTGCGGCAGTGTGGCATTGATTCTGTTTGCTGTGCCGGCCTTTATATTGATTAACAGCAATGTTATCGGCCTGATTTTTGCCGGTCTGCTCATTCTGGCAGTCATCCTTAACTCCTTTACCGGTGTAATGGCAGCCTCGCTGCCAGCCATGTTCCCGACGCATATTCGCTACAGTGCGCTGGCGAGTGCGTTTAACATCTCCGTACTGATTGCCGGTCTTACGCCTACGCTTGCGGCATGGCTGGTGGAGAGCACGCAGAATCTGATGATGCCAGGTTATTACCTGATGGTGATTGGTGTGATTGGTCTGATTACCGGTCTGTATATGAAAGAGACGGCCAATAAACCGCTTAAGGGGGCCACACCTGCGGCGTCAGATATCAATGAAGCCCGTGAAATTCTGCGTGAGCATCACGACAATATTGAGCACAAAATTGAAGACCTGGATCGCGAAATCGCCGAACTGGAAGCTAAGCGTAAAACGCTGGTAGATCAGCATCCACGTATCAACGAGTAACCTGCCTTATTGCCCCGCCGCCCGGCGGGGCAACGCTATCGAATCCGGGTATGTGGAAACTTGTTGCGAATGACGCCGTCGTAAAAACGGCCTTTTGAGACAACGACAAGGAATGTGCGAAACAGGTGTTCTGGCACGCCACGGTAGCGATAAATCTTCCCTTCTTTAAATACGATTTCAAGTTCAGCGCGAGCCGGATCGTATCCAATCGTGGCAATACGTGATGAGGTGACCGGGTGTTGAATCATGGCGTCTCCAGCCACAGGCAAAAGCAAGCATGCTATAACGATACGCAACACTGGCGTACTGGCGCAACGTGGTGGCGAAAATTTCGCGTAAATTTCTGGCGCTGCATGTAACGGGGTTTACACTCAGAGGCTTATCTTTGGAAGACTGGATATGAAAGATTATCTCATCGTCGCTATGCTGACTGTGGTGGCAGGCTGGCGCTGGAGTTTACCGGTGATGGGCTTTTTTGGCGCCTGGAGCTTCCTGAGTCGTCGACTGGTGCTGGGATGCCTGTGTGCCGGACTTTTTATCTGGACGGCACTGGCGGCCTGGCAGTTTGAAAAATATATGTGAGTGCCGCCGCAGTGGCACAGTCTACGCTTAATGAAGTCCCAGACGAATCAGCTCAACAGGCTCGAACTGGCCTTCGCAACCAGCCACTTCTACCGTTTTTGAGCGACGCAACTGCTGTGCGCTCATGCCATCGCCGTGGATGGCGGTGATGACGCCTGTCTGGCGTGAACCATTCACCATGACGCGGCTGCCGGTGGTGACTGGATTGCGATTACGGTCATAAGTCATCATGGTTGTTTCTCCTCTGAATGAGTAACTCGCTTGAGGTGATGACTATTTTGCGACGAATGGCACAGAAAATTTTGATCGCGAACACACGTGAACCCATTGTGTGATGAATGAGGCCTGGTGTGAATCTGAACAATAACGAATTCCCACCTGTTCTGATGGCGACTGTCAGTCGGTCTTCTTATTATCAGGCAAGGATGAGTGAGAGAGTAAAAATCCATGTTAAAGATGATGTTGGTTACCGCCAGGGACAGAGCGCGCTTGAGTGAGATAACCTCGGTGCTGGTACGTTACGGCCTGCAGGATATTGTTCGTCTGCTGGGATTATCCCAACTGGTGAATCGGCTTTCTGGTCGACGTGAAGAATATGAAAAGCAGACTATGCCTGAGCGCCTTCGTCAGGCGCTGGAGGAGTTAGGGCCAACCTTCGTTAAACTTGGGCAGATTCTGGCAACGCGTACTGACCTGCTGGACCCAATGTGGACTGATGAGCTGGAAAAACTGCACAGCAATGCCACTACGCTGCCGTGGGAAGCGCTGGCCGGACGCATTCATGCTGAACTTGGTGACGCGCCGGAAAACGTCTTTGCAGCATTTGACTCTCAACCGATTGCCGCAGCATCAA
>CBIFVZ010000008.1:0-87301 GCA_966185765.1 uncultured Enterobacteriaceae bacterium
TTTTCCCGCGCCAGTGTGGGGCCAAAATCGGCATAGCGTTCACGGATGATATTCAGGGCCTGATCAGTCAATGATGCGGGAAGCAGGCGATTTCCGGTGCGACCACGACTCTGGTTATTCATGCCCAGTGGCCCGGACTGACGATAACGTTTCAGCAGACGGCTGCAATGGCGCGGCGTGATACCGAGCATTATCAGGAAAAGTGAGTCGTTGTCTAGACATACAGGTCTGAGAACTATAGCCTGGACATTCCTAAATGAGCCACAAATAGACATTAGCATTGAGCCTCTACATCATGAGTGCGCATAATGTATATTATGTTAAATTAAATCCATCATCCATTCAGTACATAACTATTCTTAGATCATAATCAATCATACACTTACCCCACCCCCATTTTCTTCTTGCTCGCGTCTGAAACAGAGATTATCCCAACTTCAGCTGGGCCTGGTGCTATTGCGATCAGTGTGACGGCACTAATTGAAGGACTGGTGCTTACTTCAGCATAACATCCGCCAGTTTGCCGACGGTGACTGATCCTCGTCAGACCCCGCTGGCCATTGCATTGATATTTTCAGGTTTGACATTGTCTATGGTGCTTGGTGTGCCAGCCGGTATGATGGCCGCTGTTCATTATGGTTGGCAATAACGGAACGGTATTCGCTATATATAGCCAGTCGCCTGAAATGATATTTTAGGCGACTAGCCAAGAACGTGCGGATAAGAACGTCAAGTAACCTATTTATATCATTGTGCGACTTGTTCGGAGAGATGAGAGAAAAATCAGTTACTCCTGAAGAAGGCATCTTTTGGCAAATGGCTCCCCCATTTCACTATATTTTCCCCGATCTTGTCATGCATCACCAGAAAGCGCTCCCCCACCGCTAGCCGATGGCCTGCTCGTTGGGTCAGCTCAAATTATGTAACGGCACAGTAAATTTGGCTACCTTCCTGTATCCTATGTGAAGGATGGACGGCTCAGTCTGGTTCTTTCAGAATAGTCACCGCTGGAGGACGGCTTTCATATCTACTATTAAAGCCGTCGGCAACGGCCAACCGGGCTTCGCCTTCTGATTGAATTCATACGGGAGGTCAGACCGCTGGGGTTAAGAAAGATTCTGAATAACGGTGAGTCACTATCAGGCAACAACCGAGTCAAAAAATTTGCATATCATCAGGAAGATGTTGTGAAAGATTATTGGTGGAAAGATTTTGTCGATCAAAACAACCGTTGGCAGGGACTGGAATTGACAATTCAAAACGTCAGCAGTCCGGTATTTGAAATGCAAAGCGGGCACAATCAGCGCATGGCATTGCTAGCCAACGGTGAAACTTTGTTTTGGGCGACTGTGCTGAAAGATAGTAGTGGCGTCTGGCTGGTGTTTAACGCTGAGCATCCAACTCAACGGCGATTGATGCCATCGATCACCTCATACGAGGTTGAAAGTGCCGGGCGAGTAAGCGAACAGCATCGGTCAGGCTATTGGTGTCGTTACTTAGCCAGGCAACTCACGGAAGCCTCCACGTCATTGTTAGCGCCAGGGCGTTGGTTGTTGCGACCAATGCAAGCCGTTAAACCCACAGCACCTTATGTTTTAAATAAACCAATACCCGTTAAACAATGGCGATTTGAGACACCCTCAACTTCTCCGGGCATGGGCGTATTCTGGTCGCTTTATAGTGAGGATATTCGCGATCTGCAAAACCCCGAGAAAGTGACTTTAGTGGACTGGTGGTGGGGAGGTTATCAGTTGCTTCCCCGCTATTCAGTGACACCGGATTGTGGGCGAGTTAAATGGTGGCGTAAAAAGTGTCGCGAAGGGACATTGCCCCCTATTCTGGTTTGGTTTATCTCCGGGCTGGCATCGTATGTCATTCTTGATGGACACGATCGTATGCAGGCGGCTCTGGCCGAGGGTATTCAGCCAATGTTTCTGGTACTGAGTGAATTATGTGAACATGTGCAACAGCCAGACGATCTCACGAGGGAACGCGTTTTACATTCACTGTCTATTCAACAGGAAAAATTAAAAAAAACCGGCAACAATATTGATGAAATGAATCAAGCATTGATGAATTTATATAATAACCGCTATTTTTATGCTACCACGCACTGTCGTGCGGTACTGGGTAACGGTAAAGCCTGGGAAGGTCAGGTGAAAGCGTATCTGCTGCGCCATAATATGGAATCATATCTTGAGAAAATTATTCAGCGGGAAGAATAACTGCGAGCCTAAGTAGGCTCGCAGGATAATGTCTTCATTCACAAATGAAAACAACATCAGTGGTCAGGAGTTGCCTGAATTACGTCCGCCGCTATGGCTATTTTTTCCACCCTTCTTGCCTGCTTCAGACGCACGTTGCGGATCGTTTTTAAAGTTCCCACCGCTGTGCTGACCGCCTTTACGGCCTGCGTCAGATGCTTTTTCACGATCTTCTGCAAAATTACCGGAACCACCACGATGCTCTGCCATATATCACCTCATTAATACTGGTTATGTCAGTGAGATATAAAAATGAATTTATATCCGTCGTTGTTCAGGAAGTAAAGTTAGCGTCTGTCTGTGTGTAGTCAAATTCTGGCAGGTAAAAGGTGCTGTAATGTATTGTAGCAGATTTGTTAAATCATCGACGTAACAATTCTTATATTGCATATGTTGATGAACTCATTATAGTATCGTGAGACTGGTCTGAGTAAAGCACTTAATCTGGCGAAAATGTTATTTCAAATCGGAAATATTTGACTGGCATGCTGAAATTGTAACTATAAAAGGATTTGTATATGGCAAAAAGTTATATTGATTATGATATCGACATGGATGACAATCATCCTCTGGTTCAAATTGTTGGCCCGTATTTTTTTCATAACCATTTGAATTCAAAACCCACTGATTATAGCATGTTCATTAATGCAACCGGCGAGTTGGATGTTCGCTTTAGGGAAATGTATGGGCATGATTATAAAAATGATTTTTTGAATAGAAGTGATGAGGAGAATAAAAAATCCTATTTTATCTATCATGGCGATGTTGAAGCAGATAATATTTTAAATGTGCTCGATTTTTTTAAAACAATAACCACAATATCACTCGGTAATATTGCAGGGATTGTGGTTGTCGGTAATATAAGCGTAAATGGCACACTTCAACATGTCAAAAGTGATGTTGGTTTATATGTGCTGGGTAATCTTCATGTGAAAAATATTATCATTCGGAATGATTTGGTTGTTAAAGGAAATGTTAAAGTAGAGAATATTTTATTTGGTTTTTATAATGATGGGTATTTGCAAGTCAATGGAGGCCTGGACGCACATCTCATTGTTTCTGATGATTATACTATTAATGCAAACACCATTACCGGCAACTCTGTCCATTTAAGACGTGATGAGTCGGCAACCATCAAAAAACATATCAATAAATCCTTTTTAACCTTCGAAGGCGATGAGATGGTTTTACAAACCGATAAATATATTAATTTTATTCTGAACGCATAAATGAACGACGCCGTTTAAAAATGGTTAATAGCGTCAAGGTGGATCATTACATTCAGGGTCCACCTCACCTACCCTCGGGACTGTAACTCGCCTCTGTCGCTTGCCCTTTTCTCTACGCCCCACGCCCGCCCTTTTCTGTTGACCAATAGGCCATAAAGCTCAGCGCAGCGGGATCCACGCCGCGTTCAGCCGTCAAATAGCGGCGCAACTGCTTAACAGCCGTGGACTGTGCAGCCACCCAACCATAAAACGCATTATTGTCACTCACCGCTTTTTGCCACACGTGTTCATCTTCTTTCTGCAACGGGAAGGTCTCATGATGATAATTCAGCGGAAACAGGGCGTATTGTTTAACGGCTTTCATCAGAGATTCGCCATGTGTCCGTCCAAAAGGCGCACGCGGGAGCCAGAAGATATCGGCAAACCTGAAATGGCTTAAATCAAGGCAGTCGTCCTGTTGAGGGACTTCCAGGAATGCCTGTACCCCGGGCGGTGTAGCCAGTTTAGCCAACTGTTCAAGAATACTTTTTGCAGCCGGTAGCGCGGTTTCATCTGCAACGATCAGCGCATGCTGTAAACCTGCAGGCGCTGCCCACTCATAACCCCCACTGTCAAAGGGATAAGCGGCATCAGGGCCCACAATCTGAAGCGCATCACCGGGTTGGGCGTGAATGGCCCAGGCGGAGGCTGGTCCTTTGGTGCCATGATTGACAAATTCCACCGTCAATTCACACCGGGTTGGATTGCAGTCCCGCAACGTATAGGTACGCACAATGGGGCGGCTGGGTTTGGGGATGTCCTGTAAAAGCTGCTGCCAGTGCTCTTCTGCTGGCAGCGCAGGCGGCGAGCCATCTTCTGCGGGAAACAGTATTTTTATCCGTTGGTCCGGTCCATCGCGTTTCATCTGCGCCACCTCAGGCCCACCAAATACCAGACTCAGGAGTGACGGCGTGAGAGTATTTTTGCGCAACAGGTGGACATTGAACAAACGGTAAGGCTTAACCTCAGACATAACGCTCCGGTGCTTAATGTGTGCTGCGGCGGCTAAAGGCGATAACGCCAGACGCAGCGGTAAATAACATAGCGGCTGCCAGGGCCACCATTATTAAACCTGCTTCAATGCCGGTTTTCGCGACCCAGGGTACCAGCAAGGCGCATAACCCGTAGCCGAGGGTGTGGCTGGTCGCCACCCAACCTGCGCTTGAGCCATCGGCAAGCCTGTCGTTTAACAATAGCTGGTAAGCAGGGGTTGCCAGAGCGGCACCAAACGACAGCACCGCACAGCCAACATAACAAAGCCACAGCTTGACGGATAACATCATTGCCAACCCGTACATCATCAGCACGCCAGCGCTGAGAAGCAGCGTCAGAGGGGAGAAAAGCTGTGGGCGGAGCACCGCGAACTGGGCTGACAGTGAAGCAATAGCCGCCAGACTCAACAGCCACGCCACCTGATGGCTGATAGCGGTGCTGTCCGTTGAGAATTGTCTCGCCAGTGCGGGAGATAGCCCGAGCTGCATCAGGCTTACGGCGGCCGAGAGCAACAGCGCGCACAGCAGATAAGGCAGGCAGTCGAGACTCAGGCGAGCGTTTTTGCGCACTACCGAGGGTTGTGCGGGAATGCCAGGCAAGCGCAGCAGAACAATGAGCGCCAGGAGTGGTGACATCATGAGCAGCCCCATCGGGGCCAGAGGGTGAAGCATCAGCATGCCAGCCGCACACAATGGCCCAAGTAGCCGACCGCAGCTCAGGCCAGAGCTAATGGCAGCCAGCGCGGCCATACGCTGGCCTTCCCCTGCTCTTTGCAGTGCCCATGTCTGGCAGGCGGGTACCATCGCTGACACCGTCAGCCCGTAGATAATGCGCGCGATGATGAGTATTCCCAGCCCCACAGCGCCCGTTACGGCCTCTGTTATCAGCAACGCACTTCCCAGCCCCAACAGTGCAAAACTGCTGGCGTAACCCAGCAGCGCCCACAACACCACGGGTTTACTGCCTCTTTTCGTTATCTGTTTTCCCCACCAGGGAGAAGATGGCAGGAACAACATGGAGCCGAGTGTCAGCAGGGCTGCCCAGACCGACAGGCTGAGATGAGTTTGAGCTACCAGCACCGGGATGGATACCAGCAGGCCGTTTTGACCTACGCCGAGCAGCCCTGCACTGAGCGCTAGTGGCCAGCAAGTTAGTGATTTTTTCGGCATTATTGCGATGTTATGAGAAACCACAATGTTTCAATCCCGTAAATAAAGTGTATGTATTGTAAAATAATTTTTACCAATCCTAGCAATAGTTGTTGATAATGAGAAACGTTATCGGCAGAATTCGCGTTATCATATCGAGTGGAAACTATTGATGATGACGTTGCCAAATGCAGTTTCTGGTTGGGATGTGGCTGCCCAGTGTTTTTTGAACGCTCTTGTTCGTGAAACCAACGACTGGCAGATAACCGAGGGGCAATCAGCAGCTCTGATTGTTCCTTTGGATGAGACGCAGTCTGTACACTTTAATGTTTCTTATGTTTCATTGACCCAGCATCATCGGTTTACCTTTCCGGCTTATTTGGTGGCTCCGGGCACCCGACAGCCGATTGATTTCCCCACCTTCTCCCGGCTGATTATCGAAAAACTTCAGCACCAGCATGCGTTGATGGACCGCTGTTGTGAGATGTTCTACCAGCGCGTGCTGGAGAGTCATCGTTACACGCATGAGTCCATCGCCGCCCGCCACGACTGGCCCGGGCTACGTGACAAACCGCTGAATTTTGCCCAGGCCGAGCAGGCACTGCTGGTGGGACATGCATTTCATCCGGCACCGAAATCTCACGAGCCGTTTACTGCCCGGGAGGCGCAGCGCTACCTTCCCGACTTTGCGCCCTCCTTCCCGCTGCGTTGGTTTGCTGTTGATCAATCACAGATTGTCGGTGACAGCCTGCACCTGAACCTGCAACAACGACTGACGCGATTTGTCGCAGAGAATGCACCGCAATTGCTCAGTGAGTTAAGCGACAACGAATGGCTGTTCCCGTTACATCCCTGGCAGGCGGCGTATTTGCTGCAACAGCACGCATGCCAGCAACTCCTGACTAATGGACTGATAAGAGACCTGGGGGAAGTCGGTGCGTCCTGGCGACCGACGACCTCATCACGCTCGCTCTACTGCGCCACCAGCCGCGATATGATTAAGTTTTCCCTGAGTGTGCGCCTGACTAACTCTCTGCGCACGCTGTCGGTAAAAGAGGTAAAACGCGGAATGCGTCTTGCATCTCTGGCACAAACAGAACGCTGGCAGGCGTTACAGACCCGTTTTCCCACCTTCCGTGTAATGCAGGAAGACGGCTGGGCTGGTCTGAAAGATCTTCATGGCAACATCATGGAAGAAAGCCTGTTTGTGCTGCGCGAGAACCTGCTTTTTGAGCAGCCACAGCGGCAGACCAACGTGCTGGTCTCCCTGACCCAGTCGGCGGCAGATGGCGGCGACTCGCTGCTGGTGAGTGCCGTAAAACGCCTGAGCGAGCGCCTGGGGATCACCCACCAGCAGGCCGCGCACGCCTGGATTGATGCTTACTGCCAGCAGGTACTCAAGCCACTTTTTACCGCTGAGGCCGATTACGGTCTGGTGCTACTGGCGCACCAGCAAAACATTCTGGTAGACATGCAACAGGACTTACCTGTTGGCCTTATCTATCGCGACTGTCAGGGCAGCGCGTTTATGCCGCATGCAATGGGTTGGCTGGGCACCATTGGTGAAGCACAGGCAGAAAACATTTTCACGCGCGAACAACTGCTGCGCTATTTCCCGTATTACCTGCTGGTTAACTCCACCTTCGCCGTCACCGCAGCACTTGGTGCCGCCGGGCTGGACAGTGAAACTCACTTGCTGGCGCGGGTACTCGAGCAGCTCACGATGCTGCGTAAAGAGGTTACTCATAAAACCTGCCTCGACTATGTGCTGGAGAGCCGCTACTGGAGCGTTAAAGGCAATTTCTTATGTTATCTGCACGACCACAACGAGAACACCATTGTGGACCCCGCAGTTATCTACTTCGATTTTGCCAACCCGCTGTTGGCTCAGGAGGATTAAATGTCTCAGGCAATGATTGTCCACGGCGGGCGTGGCCTGCGCTGCGAAAAACTCGGCAAGGCGCTGAGCCTTGAATGGGGGCAAGACAACAGCACCGTGTTAGGCTGGCCCGGTCTGTTGCCAGAGGGCTGGCTGCGTGACGCGCTGGATCAGCTTTTTATCGTCTCCCCGCAGACGATGGCGGTGGTATTACCCTACGCACAATGGCGTGAAGATCCGCAGGCGCAGGCTCTTTTTGAGCTGTTGCACAGCGACATTATTCACCGGGACGCGTTCTGGCAGTTACCGCTGTGGCTGAGCCAGCCCGCGAAACGCGCCACAGGTGAGAGGGTTTTTGACCCCGACCGTGAGATTTATTTCCCGCAACGCCCTGCCCGCCCTGATGGCGAGGTCTATCGCCGTTACGATATGCGCGTGCGTAAAACGTTAAGTTTTCGTGTCGCCAATCCGGATGAGGATGCCGAACGCTTCACCCGCTGGATGAACGATCCGCGCGTGAATTATTTCTGGGAGCAAAGTGGCCCGCTGGAGATACAGACCGCTTATCTGGCGCGCCAGCTTAACAGCCAGCATACATTTGCGCTGATTGGCTGTTTTGACGATAACCCGTTTGGGTATTTTGAAATCTACTGGGCGGCTGAAGACCGCCTCGGCCGCCACTACTGCTGGCAGCCGTACGATCGCGGCCTGCATCTGCTGGTGGGTGAACAGGAATGGCGCGGTGCACACTATGTACAAAGCTGGCTGCGTGGGCTGACGCATTACCTGTTGCTTGATGAGTCGCGCACGCAGCGCATTGTGCTGGAGCCGCGCGCGGATAATCACCGCCTGTTCCGCCATCTGGAGCCTGCGGGCTACCAGACGCGCAAAGAATTTGATTTTCCGCATAAACGCTCACTTCTGGTGATGGCACATCGCCATCGGTTCTTCGCGGAGACCGGACTGTGATGAATAGCAAAGACTGGGACGAGGTGAACCGTCGGCTGGTGGCCAAAATGCTGGCCGAACTTGAATACGAACAGGTGCTTACAGCGCAATCTCATCAGCAGGACCATTACTGCATTAGTTTGCCAGGTGTTGAATGGCATTTTATGGCTACGCGCGGTATCTGGGGCTGGCTGTGGATTGATGCAACGACGCTACGCTGCGCAAACGAACCGGTTCTGGCGCAAACCCTGCTCATGCAATTACAGCCGGTACTGGGAATGAGTGATGCCACCGTGGCTGAACATATGCAGGATCTCTATGCCACACTCAAAGGGGACTTGCGCCTGTTGGCGGCCAGGCGTGGCATGAGTGCCACTGACCTGATAAATCTTGATGCAGACAGCTTGCAGTGCCTGCTGAGCGGTCACCCCAAATTTGTGTTTAACAAAGGCCGCCGGGGCTGGGGCCAGCAGGCGCTGGAGCGCTACGCGCCAGAGTACGGTAATACCTTTCGCCTGCACTGGCTGGCGGTGAAACGTGAACATATGGTCTGGCGCTGCGACAGTGCGCTGGATACCGGCCAGCTCCTGAGTGCCGCAATGGACGCGCAGGAGCTGGCTCGTTTTCATCAGCACTGGCAGGCTCTCGGGCTGGACGAGCACTGGCTGGCGTTGCCGGTGCATCCGTGGCAGTGGCAGCAGAAAATTGCACTCGACTTTGTCGCAGAGCTTGCCGAAGGGAAAATGCTGTCTCTGGGGGAATATGGAGACCAGTGGCTTGCCCAGCAGTCGCTGCGCACGCTCACCAATGCCAGTCGTCAGGGCGGGCTTGATATCAAACTGCCGCTGACTATTTATAACACCTCGTGCTATCGCGGTATTCCGGGCAAATACATTGCTGCCGGGCCGCTGGCCTCACGCTGGTTGCAGCAGATTTTCGCGACCGACAAAACGCTTGTAGAAACCGGGGCCGTTATTCTCGGTGAGCCTGCGGCAGGCTATGTGTCACACAGTGGCTATGGCGCTCTGCCCCAGGCGCCCTATCGCTATCAGGAAATGCTTGGCGTTATCTGGCGCGAAAACCCAAGCCGCTGGCTCAATCGTGACGAAACCCCGATTCTGATGGCAACGCTGATGGAGTGCGACGAACACCATCACCCGCTCATCTGTGCGTATATCGCCCGCTCCGGTCTGGATGCAGAAACCTGGCTCAGTCAGCTTTTTCGCGTGGTGGTGGTCCCGCTCTATCACCTGCTGTGCCGCTATGGCGTGGCGCTTATCGCCCACGGGCAAAACATTACGCTTGCCATGAAAGACGGTGTGCCGCAGCGCGTGTTGCTTAAGGATTTCCAGGGCGATATGCGGCTGGTGCAGGATGCCTTCCCTGAACTTGAGTCCCTGCCTCAGGAAGTGCGCGATGTCACGGCGCGCCTGAGCGCAGACTATTTAATTCATGATTTGCAGACCGGTCACTTTGTTACGGTGCTGCGCTTTATTTCGCCGCTTATGGTGCGCGCTGGCGTGCCTGAAAGACGCTTTTATCAACTGCTGGCAGCGGTGCTGAATGATTATATGCAGGCACACCCTGAACTGTCGGCGCGCTTTGCGCTTTTCTCACTCTTCAGGCCACAAATCATTCGCGTAGTGCTGAATCCGGTAAAACTGACCTGGCCTGAACAGGACGGCGGCAGCCGCATGTTGCCGGATTACCGTGAGGATTTGCAGAACCCGCTGTGGCTGGTAACCGGAAACTGAATCATGACAAACACTGTTGATTTTATTGGCGTAGGTATTGGCCCGTTTAACCTGAGTGTTGCTGCACTCTCTCACGAGATTGACGGTTTCAGTAGCCGCTTTTTTGACGCCCGCGCCGAGTTCGCCTGGCACCCGGGCATGCTGGTACCAGACTGCCATATGCAGACGATGTTCCTTAAGGATCTGGTGAGCGCCGTCGTCCCGACCAGCCCCTACAGCTTTGTTAACTACCTTGTAAAGCGCAAGAAATTTTACCGTTTTCTGACGGCTGAGTTACGTACCGTATCGCGCGATGAGTTTTCAGATTACCTGCGCTGGGCGGCAGAGCGCATGGACAATCTGCGTTTTAATCAGCCGGTACAGAGCATCAGTTTTGACGACAGACGCCAGCTTTTTAGCGTGCAAACCGGCCAACAACACACGTTTGCCCGCAATATATGCCTGGGTATCGGTAAACAGCCGTATTTACCGGCGTGCGTAAAAACCACCACGGCAGGCTGCTTTCATGCCAGCGAAATAAATCTGCGCCAGCCTGACTTGCGCGGTAAACGGGTCACGGTGGTGGGCGGCGGGCAAAGTGGCGCAGATGTGTTTCTCAACGCCCTGCGGGGAGCCTGGGGAGACGTTGCTGAGATTGACTGGGTTTCCCGGCGCAATAACTTTAATGCGCTCGATGAAGCCGCGTTTGCTAACGAGTACTTCACGCCCGAGTACGTGAGTGGCTTTGCAGGCCTGAGTGACGGCGCGCGCCAGACCCTGCTTAATGAACAGAAGATGACGTCTGACGGCATCACCGCAGACTCACTGCTGGCTATCTACCGGGAACTCTATCACCGCTTCGAGGTGCTGGGACTTCCCCGTAATGTCCGCCTGATGCCGAGCCGTTCGGTTAGCGGACTGGAAAGCCGTGCTCAGGGCTGGCAGCTGTTGCTGGAACACCATCTGGATAAGGGATATGACGCGCTCGACAGCGATGTGGTTATTTTTGCCACCGGCTATCGCCCTGCACTGCCGCCAATGCTGGCGCCGCTGATGTCGCGCATTAGCCTGCGCGATGAATGCCATTTCAACGTGCGTGATGACTTCACGCTTGAGTGGGATGGCCCAAAGACGAACCACATTTTTGCGGTGAATGCCAGTATGCAGACCCACGGTATTGCCGAACCGCAGCTTAGCCTGATGGTCTGGCGATCTGCCCGTATTCTCAATCGCGCGCTGGGGCGTGATGTCTTCGATCTCAGTACACCGCCCGCACTCATCCAGTGGCGCAGCGGGAGTCGGGAAAAACCGCAGCTTAACGCTGCACCTTCTACAACACACTACTCCACATTTTTGGGCTGATGGTTGTTAGCCCGTGAAGGAATGATGATGATAAAAAAAACGCAGACACTCCTGGCACTTAACCCGCTGTTACTTGCCATGATGGCGCCAGCGCTCGCCCAGCAAACGGATGATGAAACGATGGTCATTTCCGCTAACCGCAGCAACCGCACCGTAGCTGAAATGGCCCAGACCACCTGGGTTATCGAGAATGCGGAACTGCAACAGCAAATTCAGGGCGGCAAAGAATTAAAAGATGCGCTGGCGCAGCTGATTCCGGGCCTCGATGTCAGCAGCCAGAGCCGGACTAACTACGGCATGAACGTGCGTGGTCGCCCGTTAGTGGTGCTGGTTGACGGCGTGCGGCTGAACTCCTCGCGAACCGATAGCCGTCAGCTGGACTCCATCGATCCTTTTAACATCGATCACGTTGAGGTGATTTCTGGCGCCACCTCGCTCTACGGTGGCGGCAGTACCGGCGGTCTGATCAATATTGTGACCAAAAAGGGGCAGTCGGACACGCAAATCGAATTTGAGGCGGGAACCAAAAGCGGGTTTAACAGCAGTAAAGATCATGATGAGCGTATTGCCAGTTCTCTCTCTGGCGGTAACGAGCGCATCTCCGGGCGTATGTCGGTGGCTTATCAGAAATTTGGCGGCTGGTTTGACGGTAACGGCGATGCCACCCTGCTCGATAACACCCAGACCGGGCTGCAGTACTCCGACCGCCTGGATGTCATGGGGACTGGCACGCTCAACATTGATGCAACCCAGCAGCTGCAACTGGTGACGCAGTATTACAAAAGCCAGGGTGATGACGACTATGGGCTAAACCTGGGCAAAGATTTTTCCGCCATCACCGGTGCCAGCACCCCCTACGTCAGCAAAGGGTTAAGCTCTGACCGTATTCCGGGAACGGAGCGCCACCTGGTCAGCCTGCAATATTCCAACAGTGACTTCCTGGGCCAGGAGCTGGTCGGTCAGGTGTACTATCGCGATGAATCTCTGCTGTTCTATCCGTTCCCAACGGTCAATGCGAACCAGCAAGCCACCGCGTTTTCATCGTCTCAGCAGGATACAGACCAGTATGGGGCAAAGCTCACGCTTAACAGCAAGCCGCTGGATAACTGGCAGCTCACTTATGGGGTGGATGCCGATCACGAGCGCTTTACCTCCAACCAGATGTTCTTCGATTTAGCCCAGGCCAGTGCCTCCGGCGGGCTAAACAACCGCAAAATATACGCTACCGGGCGTTATCCGGCCTACGACATCAGCAATCTGGCGGCCTTTTTACAGTCCAGTTATGACATAAACGATATCTTCACCCTCAGCGGTGGCGTGCGCTATCAGTACACCGAGAATAAGGTGGATGACTTTATCGGCTACGCGCAGCAACAGCAGATTGCCGCGGGTAGCGCTAGCTCTGCGGATGCGATCCCCGGTGGAAAAACAGATTACGATAACGTTCTGTTCAACGCGGGCCTGTTGATGCATATCACCGAGCGCCAGCAGACGTGGTTTAACTTCGCTCAGGGCGTGGAGTTGCCCGACCCCGGGAAATACTACGGGCGCGGTACGTATGGCGCGCCGCTAAACGGTCATTTACCGCTGGTTAACAGCGTAAACGTGGGGGCCAGCAAGCTACAGGGCGTAAAGGTTGACTCTTACGAACTGGGCTGGCGCTATACGGGGGACAATGTGCGTACCCAAATTGCCGCTTACTATTCGCTGTCTGACAAAAGTGTGGTCGCTAACCGGGATCTGACTATCAGCGTGGTGGACGATAAGCGGCGTATTTATGGCGTTGAAGGTGCGGTGGATTATTTTATTCCTGACACCAACTGGAGCACCGGGGCGAACTTCAACGTGCTGAAAACCGAGTCAAAAGTAAACGGTAGCTGGCAGAAGTACGATGTGAAGGTCGCAAGCCCGTCAAAAGCGACAGCTTATATTGGCTGGGCACCCGATCCCTGGAGCCTGCGTGTTCAGAGCACCACGTCCTTCAACGTCAGTGATGACACGGGCAACAGCATTGATGGTTACACAACCGTCGATTTGCTTGGCAGCTATCAGCTACCTGTCGGGACACTGGGTTTTAGCGTTGAGAACCTTTTTGACCGTGATTACACCACCGTCTGGGGACAGCGCGCGCCACTTTACTACAGTCCAGGCTATGGTCCTGCGTCGCTGTATGACTACAAAGGCCGTGGCCGCACGTTTGGGGTCAATTATTCGGTTCTGTTCTGAGTTAACAAAGTCCGTCCGGTGCAGACCGGGCGGTGCTTTGGCGAGAATCAGTGGGTTAATGCAGGGGCTTCAGGCCTGGTAGCACGTGACGGTGTAACCTTGTTCGCGCCAGTTGTCGAGTTGCTCCTGCTGGCGGCGCGACAGCGCTTTGCCTGTCCAGACCAGGAGTTGCTGGCCGGGGAATAGCTCCGGGCGAGGTGAATCCAGCGGCTCGGCAAGCACATCAATCGATTTGCCCTGTGCCGATATACGCCATGCTTCCAGCCACA
This sequence comes from uncultured Enterobacteriaceae bacterium, assembly GCA_966185765.1. Taxonomy (GTDB): domain Bacteria; phylum Pseudomonadota; class Gammaproteobacteria; order Enterobacterales; family Enterobacteriaceae; genus CBIFVZ01. Next base: position 14,091 of record CBIFVZ010000008.1, read on the forward strand.
GGCGCATACGATCGCTGTTGCCCCAGCTCATCAGAAGCGCTGTCGTTGCCTCCAGCCCTCTGGCAGCCTGCAAACTGAGCACGGCAAATTCCATGAGTACGCCATCAAAAAAACTGCATATGGCGCGGGCCGTGTTTTGTTCAAGGCTTAGCCGCTGACGAGCCGGTAAAATGATCTTATCAATAAGTGTATCTACAGGGTGTTGATGACCCAGTGCGGTGATTTTTACGCGTAGCTTTTCAGAACTGGCCTGGCGCAAGACGGCCATTAGCTCTTCCTGATAGACGCTCCAGCCGTCATGCACTGCCACGGTTTTTTGTTCGAGAAGTGCTTTGACTTTGCCAACGGAGACGCCGCTTTCCATCCAGCGTTTAATCTCTTCAATACGGCGGATGTCTTCTTCATCAAACTGTCGGTGCCCGCCTTCACTGCGTTGCGGCTTAAGCAGTCCATAGCGCCGCTGCCATGCGCGAAGTGTCACGGGGTTGATTCCGCATCGCTCAGCGACTTCGCCAATACTGTAAAAGGCCATAGATCCCTCATTCGTTCACCTGCACTACTACAGTGTACGTTAGCGAATTCAGGTAACTTGTACAAATAGTTTGTTACTGTACAACACCGCTGTCACAAAATGAGAACAAAAGACTGGCAGGCTGTCTTATCAGTCCGGTTGATGCTCAAAAAAGCAGGAACTCCCCTTTTCTTTCAGGCCATGCCACTGCCGGGATGCTCGTCTGGCCCGGCTTCGCAAAAAGATTGCCCTGGAAATGGGAAATGCCGGCAGATTCGAGCCACATCCACTCCTGCGGTTTTTCTACCCCCACTGCGGTAACAGAAATCTCAAGTGAGGCGCAGCACTGGACGATGGCCTGAATAATAGCCTGTCGCGGGCCACTTTTGTGCACATCCCGGATAAGATCTTGATTAATTTTGATTTTGTCTGGCTGGAACTGCGCCAGCAGAGAAAGCCCGGCAAAACCGGCACCGAAGTGCTCAATCGCTACACTGATGCCCGCCGCTTTGAGTTGCCTGACTCCGTCGGTAAAGGCATCAAGTCGTGAGATAACTTCATTTTCAGTAAATTCCACTGTGACCTGTTCAGGTACCAGTCCACTGGCCTCTATTTCCTGTACCAGAAAACGCACTGCATCAGGCACGTTGACAAGCGTCATGGGCATCAGATTCACCGATAGCGTCTTCTCATTGAGCTTGAGTTGACCGGCCATCGCAAAGGCCACTTTCTTACTGTCGAGGTCGGCGCGGTAGAGTTCGTCATCTGCCAGTGTGGAGAAGTAAACGGACGCGGGTGCACCATCGCGTGTTCGCAGTAAAGCTTCCAGCGATACCACCTCCCTTGCAAGCGGGTCGATAATTGGCTGGAAAGCAAAGGTGTAGGCGGCAGTGCTATCTTCAGTAAGCACATCCTCTGAGGCACCTGGCTCAACAACAAAACTCCAGTAATCGTCCGGGGGAATTTCGTAGTAATTATCCTTGTTGCGGGTTTCAACAAAAGAGCGGAAGTACTGCAACGCACGGTCATTATAGGTGAGCTGATACCTGGTTGTGCCTTTTTCCAGCACACGCTGGAGCAGCGCATCGCTGCTGTGCTCACGCAGGTCAAAAAGCTCCATACCAACCTTGCCGAATCGCCGCGCAGGCGCATGGTCATGCAGTAATTCCACAATATTGAAATGGCGGCGGTCTTCACAGATATGCTGGAAAATTGCGCTTACGCCTTCCTCTGGCCCTTCCAGTAACTGAAAAAAATGCCTGCCGTTGAAAAGCAGGATACCCGTTATGCCCATTTGCTGATTGCGCTGGCTTGCTGTGGCAACCATGTCTTCGAGCGTTTTAATCGGCACGTCTTCACATATATGGCTGCGGTAAATAAGAGTCGTGAGCATGGAAATTCCGAGCGCAGGAGAATATGTCGCCACCTTAGCAGATACTGGCGCAAGCGTCTCGTAACCCACTGTGAAATTAACACATTTTTTACCATTACTTAGCATATGGTTTTGTCTGTTATGTGGAAATGCAGCAATAAATCCTGTACGCATGCTTAAAAAAGACAAGCCACTGTGTGTAAATTTGTGGCTATTGCACTGAAATTTAAACACAAAATATGGGGTTAAATATTTGTACAATTAATGCTGTACAACTTTAAAATTATTGTATAGGTTTAATGTCATCTTTACTGGTAGTTAATTAACTGGAGTGACATATGCAACAGAACGCTTACATTCAGGATGCCTCAGGTGCCATTACCCGTTATTTCAGTAAAGCCTCTCTTCCTTCACAGCAGGCAACGTTAGGTGAAATTGCGTTGGATATTCTGCGCGATGGACGCTCGCTTAGCCGCAAGGCAATTTGCACAAAATTACTGCACCGCATGGAGCATGCATGTAACGAAGAAGAGCAAGGTCATTACCATGCTTTAATTGGTTTACTGTTTGAGCGTTGAAAATGACATAACCCATTGCCTCATTGCCAGGCTGGGCTACAGGGGGGAAATCTTCCGGGCAGCGGCCAGCAGAGATGTTGCTATGAATAGTAGTGAAAATGAACAACTGACAGATGTGCTGATTGGTGAGGCGGTGCTTTTCCTTCTCCGCGGCAAAAGTCCTGTGACGACCAGAGCGTTACTTTCCCGCTTGCGCACGATGCTGGCGCAGGAAACTGATACCCGGCGACGAGAAATGCTTAAGAGCGTTATCGCTGAAATCAGCGCTCGTGAGAAAACGTTGCAGCACCAGAATGCAGTTGCAAATGCGCAACACAGTAATACGGACAGCGCGCGTGCGCTGCCTGGTGTCACTCGTTCAGATATCTCCCGTAAACACTGACAGCTTACGACCAAAATCACTATAAGGGTGAAACTCAATGAACCAGGTTATGTTTCAGCAATCCACCATCCATGCCATGCTGCCTGACTCCGGCCTGTTGGAATATTTCCGCAACTCAGGAGACAGGTTTGTTGAAGAGTTTGCGGTGTTGCAGCTTGCCATCAACGCCATCCTTGTGTCTGAAAAACATATTTCTCACAAAGCCATTATTTTATGGTTAGTGAAAGCACTGGAAACAACGGATGATGTGGTCATGGCAGACGTTATTCGTCAGACGCTCGAAATTGTGGTCAGCTATACCATGGACGATATCTGATTCGTGTAATGAGAAGCTGTATCAGGCCAGTGGATAATCTCACCGTTCCGCTGGCTTTTTTTCAATGGCAGGTTAAAACGCCAGAACGTAACCACAATAGTTTACCCTATCAACGCACTTCACCCTCCCTTTCGCTCCCGCAATGACTGACTGCTTTCTTTCATTTCATAGCGCTTGTGCATACTCTGTAACGCAAATTGATAACGTTCGCGTTAAAGACAATAGAGTATCTGATAATGAAAAATGAAAATGTTGGGGAAATCATCCTTGATGAGAAAGCCATTGCGCAGGGTGTTGCAAAGGTTGCCGCACAGCTCAATCAGGATTTTGATGAGGCGGTTATTATTACAGTTGTACCTGGCGGGATGCTTTATACGGCGGATCTTACCCGGCAGCTTACTTTTGAGATTGCAATGGATTACATCTCCTGCCCCCACACGCCGGGCGATCGGAATAATAACTCGACCATTGTTTTTCATCATAATATTGATATACAAGGCAAAGATATCATCCTTATTGATGATGCAATTGAGTCTGGCGGTACAATGAAACGTCTGGTCGCCTACCTGCAAGAAAACTTTGCGCCAAAATCCATCTCGGTTGCCATTTTGTTTGTTAAACCGGGACGAGTGGATATTCCGGTCAAGCAATACTATGCCTGCGAGATGGTGAATGACGACCTTCTGATTGGCTATGGTCTGCCGTGGGAGAACAAATACCGCAACCTTCCTTTTATCGCTAAATTAAAGCGTTAATGCCAGGTTATCGCCTCTACGGGTGTCTATGGGTAAACAGGCATGGCTGAGACCTGATACAGCGGTTTTAGCATCTGCACCAGGTCTCATGCACCTGTCCTGACATTCTGCGCTAATGGGGGCTGGAAACGGCCCACCACCATCCCTGCTTCTTTCTTCCTGCGGCTTTACGCCATCTCCGGTCATCATGACGGGCAATATTCGTTATAGCCCTACTGTTATTCGGTCTAAACAGTATGTATGCGTTCTGTTTGTTTAGCGTGCTGGCCCGTGCATGCTTGATAGTTTTCACAAACTGGTGCACTTGTAATGGCGAACGCTTGATGATGACTTGCGCAGACGATCGTTGACCAATACATTTATCTGTAACGTTTCACTAAAACGATACAGACAGACCGATTGGGGTCTTCATCCATAAACGCAGGCCGCCAGTCAGGAGATGCCGACTATGGCAAATATACGTGATGTTGCCACATACGCAGGTGTATCTGTCAGTAGTGTCTCTAACGTGCTAAATGGTCGTCTTAATCAGATGAGTCCGGCAACCCGTGAACGTATTGAGCAGGCAATGCAGGCGTTAAACTACCAGCCAAACCGCATTGCGCAGCAATTAAAAACGGGGCATGTGCGCATGTTTGGTTTGCTGGTGCCGTCAATTGTTAACCCTAGTTTCTCTGCCCTTGCCCGTGAGGTAGAGTTAGCGGCCAGGGCGCATAACTATCGTGTGCTGCTCGGTAATACCTACCGGCAGGAAGATGAAGAACGCGCTTTTATTGAGGATATGTTCGCTCATGGTGTACGGGGCATTATTGTGGCCGCCAGCGATGTTCGCAAAATACATTTTGTGAAGGCGGCCAGACAGGGAATGGTCATTATTAATTATGACAACCGACTGGCCTGTAATATCGATAATGAGTTCAGGCAGTTTGACAGTGTATCAATGGATAACGTTGAGGCCGGGCGTATTGCCGCATCGCACCTTGTTGAACGTGGGTGCAAAAACATTGTTCTTGCCACGGAGGCCAGCCTGACCATGAGCCGTAGCCATAAAATTGACGGCTTCCAGACGGTACTGCGTAACCACCAGCTCACGGGTTCTCAGCGCGTCATTGAAGAGAGAGCGCTTGGTGGCTATGGCGATACGGAAATGACAGAACTCGGCTATGCTCTGGCAGGACGCATACTCAATATATCGCCGCGCCCGGATGGGATTGTGGCTATAAACGATGCCGTGGGAGTGGGGTTACTGGCTGGGTTACGCGATGCGGGCGTGGCAGTACCGGACGATATCTCCGTGATCGGGATAGATAATATCCCGCTGTCGAAGCTGACCTACCCGCCAATGAGTTCGGTCATGCCGCCATTAGAGAAAATGGCCCCCCTGATGATAGCGCGTCTTTTACAACGTATTGAGAACCCACAGTTGGCTCCCGAAGAGTTTTTATTTGCACCAGCCTTAGTGAGCCGAGGGTCCGTAAGAAAAAGCGTTAACGAATAAATTTTCAGGCGCGTCATTCATTTTCTGTGCATGATATCATGTACGGTGAATAAAAGATAAATGGTCCCTGTTTATTTAAAGGCGTGTTTTCTGGGCCAGAAATAACCATCTTAATAGCATACTGATATTGCTGTGAATTTAAACGCGTTACATTTTTGCCAACTGCATGGTGGGATCCCCTGCCCTGTTATTCTGTTTGATTTTGCAGGATGAATATAATGGTTAAAAGAACTCCGCACGAAATTGAGCGCAGCGCCATTAAAAAGCTCACGTTAAATATTGTGCCGCTGATGGTGCTTCTGTATTTCCTGGCCTTTCTGGATCGCAATAATATGGCTTATGCAGCCATCGCGCTGGAAGATGGTCTGGGGTTAACCGCCTCGGCATTTGGCTTTGCTTCAGGTATTTTCTTTATTGGTTATTTTATGTTTGAAATCCCCAGTAATGCCGGGACGATTAAATTCGGGCCTCGAGTCTGGTTTGCCCGCATTCTGATTACCTGGGGGATTTTCGCTACTTTATTGGGTTTTGTGCGCACGCCGCTTGAGTTGTATATATGCCGCTTTATGCTTGGCGTCTGTGAGGCCGGTTTCTTTCCCTCTGTTGTCTACTATTTCACTGTATTCTTCCCTCAAAAGCACCGCACCAAAATTCTGGGCTTATTTATTATTGTACAGCCGTTGTCACGCCATTGGCTCTCCCCTTTCCGGGCTTATTCTAAATCCTGAGCACAACTGGTTCGGGCTGGAGTCCTGGCGCTGGCTGTTTATTATTGAGGGTCTTCCACCGATTATTATCGGGCTGCTCATCCCTTTTCTTATTAAGAACTCGCCAAAAGAGGTGGGTTATCTGGATATGGAAGAGAAGGCCTGGCTCATTGAGACCGCCGGGCGTAGTAAGTCTGGCTCTGAAATTACGTTTGCTGCCTTTTTGAGTGGCATAAAGAATAAAAAGTTTCTGCTATATGCATTGCTTAATTTTGGCATGGTGTGCGGTATTTATGGTTTTGGTATGTGGCTACCTTCCATTATTACCGCCTTGTCTGGAGACGATATATTCCAGGTCAGTTTACTTGCTTTTATTCCGTATGGTCTTGCGGCGCTACTGGTTTATCCGTGGAGCCTGTGGGCCAGCAGAAGTCGGCAAATTGGTGTTTTTGCCGGTATCAGTATGATTATCGCGGCCATTGGTCTTACGGGTGCCGTTATCTTCTTTAGCTACAGCATTCTGGTAGCGATGGGATTCTTGTGTCTTGCCGCCATCGGGATTTACACGGCAGTCCCCTGCTTTTTGTCGATGCCGGCCAATATTTCAACCGGTGCGGCAGCCGCAGCAGGTCTGGCGGTAGTGAGCAGTATTGGGAATATTGGGGGATTTGTTGCGCCCTGGGTCGTAGGTCTACTTAAAGACTTCAGCAGCAGCAATACACCGGGCCTGCTCTTTCTGGCGCTGAGTGTGCTGCTCACCGGTTTAGTATGCATTTTCTACTGCGCAAAGCAGCGTGAAGGTGTGATTCATTCCTGACGGCATGTTAAAAAGAGGTGTTAATGATGGGCAGTCTTACAGGTAAACGCGTATTTATTACGGGCGCAGAACAAGGTATTGGTAAAGCGACGGCCACCCGGTTAATTAAGGCTGGCTGTGATATTTTTATCCACTACCACAGCGGTGAGGACGGACCGAAAGAGCTGGTCGCACTTGCCCATGCTTCAGGGCAAAAGGCTGATTATTGTTATGGCGACCTTTCCTCTGTTGAAGACACCAGACACTGTGTCACTAAAGCAGCGCAACTGCTCGGCGGTATTGATATTCTGATCAATAACGTTGGCGGTATTGTGGGTCGTAAATGGTTAGGTGAAATAGATACACCGTTCTGGCAGAAAGTTATTGATGTCAATATGACCACGATGCTTAATGTCACTCAAACCGCACTCCCTTTTCTTAAGGCCGCGCAGGATGGCGCCAGCATTGTTAATCTCGCCTCGCTGGCCGGACGTGCCGGTGGTCATTCGGGTTCATTAGTCTATTCCACCACCAAAGGTGCCATCCTGACCTGGACACGTTCTCTGGCCGCTGAACTGGGCGAATACGGTATTCGTGTTAATGCCGTGGCACCTGGGCTTATTCTCGGTACCCGTTTTCATGAGCGTCATACCACAGCGGCGTCGGCTGAGGAAACTGTGCGCGGCATTCCACTTGGGCGCGCTGGCAATCCTGACGATGTTGCCAGGGCCATTACCTTTCTGGCGTCTGAGTATGATGGCTTTATCTCCGGGGCGACTATAGATATTAACGGCGGCATCTATCGGATGTAACACAGCAGCAATGCGTGTAGAGGTTAATAATGATTAAAACTGAAATTATTCATCCGCCACTCCTTAATGCTCTGGCGAGATGCGGCCATAAAACGCAGATTCTGATTGCGGATGCAAACTATGCTTTTGCCGGGAATGTTGCTGAAGAAACAGAAATTATCTGGCTCAATCTGTCTGCGGGCACGGTCAGCGCGCCATTATTGCTTGAGAAAATTCTGGCGGTTATCAACGTAGAGAGAGCCACCATGATGGCCTGGCCAGAGGATGTTCAAAATACTATTGCCAGCGAATACGCTGCGTTATTATCCGGCACCTGCCAGATGGACTACCTTGAGCGGGAGGCTTTTTATTCGCGCGTAAAATCACCCTTAACGAGGCTGGTTATTGCCAGTGGCGAGACCCGATTATTTGCAAATGTACTGTTAACCGTTGCGCCGGTTATCACCCCTCAGGCCAGCCCGAAGAAGGCGCTTTGATGACGCCTTCGCGCTATGGACTGGCAATAAAAAAACCGGTACCACACGGACACCGGTTTTATAAAACCAGACAGACACGCCTGTCGTCTGGCTATTAGCGGGCCAGAATAGTATGCGCTACGGGTAAATAACGCAGCGAGAAATAAACCCGGCTCTTTCCACATGCCGATGGCGTCGCCAACAGTGTATTAATTTCAGCACTGGATTTTGGCTCCGCACGGAATGTCTCTCCCGGCTGGCTGTTGAACAGCTCATAAATCACCCCTTCAGCTGCCCCATTGCTGCAGTTTGCGCTGGCGTTCAGGTAAAGCTGGCGCTGCGCCTCGCTCAACGTCCCCACTCCGCTGCCATCCTGAATCCAGATATGCAAACCCGTGCTGTGCAACTGTTGCATGAAACGGGCATAGGCGTCTGGTTCCATGTTTCCGGCAAAAAAGCTGCTGATATAGACTGGCTTATCCGACAGTTCGTTAATCCCACGGCGGGTGTCACTAAGCCATTTCAGCAGCGGCTGACGCCGTGCCTCGTTGCGCCAGTTATGGTCGTCGATTTCGGCGCTGATATACCACCCATCGGGCGCTACGCCTGCGCCATCAAGCCAGTGACGCAGTTGCTCCAGGTCGTTTACGCGCAGTCGGTTGAGATAGTTTTCCAGCGCCAGTGCGGGTTGCTGCTGGCGAGTGAAAAAATCAGGGTCGGCGTAAAGTCCGATGATGACCTTCAGGCCTGCCTGGCGCGCGGCGGCAGTACGTTCAACCAGTTTCGCCGTTTCGTTGGTATTGCTAAAGGCATCACCATAACGCGTCCACTGCAAAATCAGCGTATCAAAACCCTGCTTGCGTACCGATTGCATGAGCGATTGCCAGGAGTCGTTGCTGACCTGGTTGTCGCGCAATTGCGGTTGCCAGAAGATACCCGTCATGGCAGCGGCCCCCTGACTTGCCAGCACCAGCGTGAGCAATAAAAAACGCAGCAGATTCATTACCAGTGAACTCCCAGAGTAAGGAATGCGTTGTTTCGCTCGCCCGCATTCTGATTGATGGTGTTAAGCGTGCGCTGGTATTCCAGACCCAGGCTCACTTTATGCGGCCATGCATCATAACGCGTTTGCCCGCTCCAGATATTCCAGCGTACGCCAACGCCGACATATTCACCGCCGCGCGTACTGCCGTCGCGATAGCCGCTGATTTGTGCGTGGGCATAAGGCTCAATAGTCTGGCCCTCGGCGATTTTCTGATGCCAGCTGGCGCGATAGTCGGCAGTCCAGGCCTGATAGTCCTGGCGCACGTAATGGGCTGCGTCAAGATACAGGTTTTGCGCAAACCAGCCCTGACCATTCGGATGCCATTCGTCGCTGTATTTACCGTCGTTAAACAACGAAGCGCTGGCGCGCAGCATGGTGTCAGACTCTCCGCGGTTTCTGTCGAGCGGGGTTTGTTGTTCAAGGCTGAGGAAAAATACATAGTCGCGCAGCGGCTTCCAGCGCACGCCTGCGCCAAGCATGGGATCTTTAACCGGCAACATAATGCCGCTGTCGCCGGTATCGGCAAAGATTCTGCCATACAGAGAGACCGTATCACCCTCAAGCAGTACGTTACGCCCGGCACGGTAATCCAGCTCCAGCTGACCGTAGCTACGATAGCTCTGACTGGCTGATGTCCCGCCAGGGATAGTGTTCGCGCTGCTGAGTGTGCCTGAACGCAGCCCCATAGTACTGTCAAAGTTAATGGTCCAGCGACGCGCCACATCTTCATGCAGACGCCGGAAATTAAAGCGCTCCTGATTTTGCTGCGGTGTTAACGTAGTGACCTGCTCCTGTCGGTTGAGATCATCGACCACCATGCGGGCGTAACGTTGTGTCTGCGGGATGTCGTCCAGTCGCTGATTCACATAGGCGAGCTGGCGCACAATGGCGGGATCATCAGGCAGGCTACCGTACGCTTTTTCCAGCTCAGTACGCGCACCGGCGGCATCCCCGTTGTCCCACAGTGCGTAACCCAACGCAGCCTGCGTGGCGCTGTTGTCAGGCTCTCGCGCTAAAGCCTGGCGTAAATCATTGATAGCGGCCTCTGACTGGCCTTGTTGGCGGTAAATTTCTGCGCGGGAAGCGTAAGCACGAGCCGTAGGTTCAATCGCGATAGCACGGTTAAGGTCGGCCAGCGCCTGTTGTGGTTGGGTAGAGGAGTAACGTTGTGCGTGCAGCCACCAGTAATGTTCGGTGTTATCCATACCCCGGTTGCGCTCTTCCTGTAACCAACGTTCAAGCGCCTGCCGGTCACCGGCTGCCTGTGCGGTATTCGCGGCGGCCATCAGGTCGTCATTACGCATATTTTCGGTCTTAATAGCGTGCCAGGCACGCATCGCGGTTGCGTAGTCCTGAACCTGGTAAGCCTGATAGGCGACGGCGCGATGGTTGTCATCATTTGCAAGCCGTGCTTCGCTCTGGCGAAAGGCGTACAGCGCCATCCCGGGGAGCGTATCGCGCCAGCAGTTACCGAGCATGCTCCAGGCGGCGGCATCCAGTGTTGAAGGCATATCGCCGAGAAGCTGTTGTACCTGGTTACAGTCAGTACTGACGCCAGGCAACCGGCTCTGTGCCAGACGCAGTTCTGCCGTGGGTAGCGGTTTGAGCAGGCGCGCTTTTTGCGCAGGCGTCAGTGCATTCGGATGCGCTTGTGCCAGGGTAAACAGGCGCATTATCAGGGTATGTGCAATGGGAGAATTGCTGACGAAGGGATAGCGCTGTGCCAGTAATGTTGCCGCTTGCGGCGCTTGTCCGGCCTGGATCAACTGCCAGCTCAACCGGTCCAGATTGGCAAGTGTTGGGTTCTCACGCCAGAACTGGCGCGCAAGGCGTAGTGTCTCGGCTGTGTTATGCGCAGCTTCGCTGAGCGCATAGCGCTCTTCGGGCAGTGCATCTGCGGGCAGGCTGTCGAGCAGACGTTGCGCGCCCGCATAGTTTTTCTCTTTCATCATCTGCGGCAAGGTGGCGCCTACGATGTAACGCTGGTTTTGCGCAAAGCGTGCGTTATAACTCGCCAGGGCTGACTGAGGATCGGCGCTGTAACGCCCTACCAGATAGAGCCAGCGTTGCTCCTGTGTAGCGCTGCTGAAGGTCGCAGGCGGTTTGGTCAGATAATCTCGCAGGCGCGCCGTTTCACCGCGCTCGGCAAGAGATGTGGCATAGTCAATGCGCTCATCAGGTCGGTTGAATGTGCCTTTTGCCTGTAAAGCCAGCAGCTTGTCATCAAGGTGTCCGGCAATCAGCACGTCAAACCACTGCTGTTGTTCTGATTGCGTCAGGTTTTGCGCATTGCGACTTAAAAGCGTATCAGCCAGTTGCCAGCGTTTGAGATAGATGGCACGTTGTAGCAAATTGTTATAAAGGGTTTTGCCTTGTGCAGTGGTGGCGAAATCGCCCTTGCTAAGCTGTTGAAGTGCGATATCCAGCTCACCCAGTCGAATGGCATTTTCACCTACCTCACTGCGACACTGCGCGGATGAGGCCTGTTCACAGCGTTTTTGCTGCGCCAGTAGTTCTGTGAGGTTGGTGATGTTCTCCTGCTTACGCGGAATCGCGTTCAGGCTTGCCAGCAGGCGTTTATCACCCGCGTTAATTTTAAGCTGTTCGTTCAACAGTTCTCTGGCCTGCTCGTCATGGCCAAACTGACGCAGGGCTTGTGCCAGATACAGCGTCAGTTGCACATTGTCCGGCGCTTTCTGATGAGCACGCTCAAATTCGCGCAGTGCGGTAGCCTCATCGTTGTTTTTCAGCGCCCGCATAGCCCTTTCGAGGTGCGGGTAAACAATAAAGTGGCGATAGTCACTCAACCCCAGCGCTTTTGCGCTGTCGTCAGCAGGCACCTGAGCCTGCGCGCTGGTACACCATAGCGAACCCAGCAACAGGCACAGCAAACTCGGCATGCTGCCGTGGCTTTGTAGCATTTTATTCATGCCTGCTCCTGTTCTAACTGATGAATCTGTTCCTGGCTCAGCCCCGCTTCACTCAGCAGTGTCTGGATGGAAACCTGTAATTCCTGCTGCAACGCCAGCACCTGATCCAGCGTCTGCTGACTGATGACGTTCTCAGTCACCAGAAATTCACCCAGCGGTAGTTCGCTGCGTTCATGGCGCAGTAACAGGGCATTCATGGTCGAGCTTTTAATGTGGCCGACCGTGGTGAGTACCTGGGCAAAGAGCACTTGGCGCGGCACAAAGTAACGCCAGAGTGACTCGCTCTGTTCCTGAGTGATCCAGCCATGTTTGACGGCCGCACTCAGCATCGCCTGCTCATCCACACCGCGGTGGCGCGCATACCAGTGACGTAACCCTATGACCACCTGACCTGGGGGCACAATCACGTATTTGACCGGGCGCTGGAGCTTACGGGCAAGCGCTGCAAGCGACACGGGATCTATGCCATTTTCACTGGCCAGTACCAGGGTGTCATGCTCAAGGCGAAGCGGAATGACGGCGTAGCGCAGCGCCACCGAGCCTGGTACCTGGTCAATTAACGACTGTGGAATATTGCGAATATCCACAGACTCCGTGGTGACGTCGTTTTGTTCTGCCAGCGCTTGTGCCAGCTGTTCAGGCGTAACGTAACCCTGGATAACCAGCGATCCCCCAAGCCTCAGGCCTGGCGTCTGGTTTAGTAGCACCTGTTCCAGTTGTTCAGCGGTAATCGCGTTATGCTTAATGAGAATTTGGCCCAGCGGACGCAGCGCGCGGTTTTCACCACTGACGCTGGGAAAGTCGTGGGTGGTTTTATCCCACGCCACACGCCGTGGGTCGCCGTGCTGCAGGACCTGTCGCAGCGCGCGCCAGGTCGCCATGAAGTTGATAAGATTGCCCCAGAATAACCTCAGCACCGACAACCCGCCCTGTGCCAGGCCGTAATAGGCGGTCACAAAAATCACGCGTTGCAGAATGCGGTTGCTCATCAGCGCGAAGTTAATCCACAGCAGCGTGACCAGCCAGCTGCTACCGGCAAAGATAGAGAGGAACTGCCAGGCATCTGGCCACAGACGCTGATATGCCAGCAGCAGTACGAGCTGAATCATAATTATCATGGCGATAAAGCTCAGAAAGTTGCTCATCAGCCCTTTTCTGTCACGCCAGAGGAAGTAATTGAGCGTCATGCTGCTTGACCACTTGTGGGTCTTGAAGCCCTGGAAAACAATGCCGATTATCCAGCGTGATTTCTGGCGTACCGCTGTGGTAAACGTGTCCGGGAAATACTCGCGCACGCAGATGACATTGGATGAACGCGCGCTTTGCAAAAAGCGGCGACGCGTGGTTTTATCAGACGGGTCTACGACCGGAAAGCGCACAAAAATTTCCGTCATACCGCGGGTCTTGAGACGAAACCCAATATCGTAATCTTCCGTCAGACTCTGCACGTCAAAGGCGATACCGTCACCGTCTTCCAGCAGCGCCATAATGGCGCGGCGGCTAAAACAGGTCCCTACACCTGCGCTGGGTACCTGGCCTGCCAGAGCTTCACGCGTGGGAACGTCTTTACCGTGCAGTTCTGCGAATTCGTCGATATACGACATGCTGGTAAAGTGTGTCCAGCTGCGCTCAAACGGATATACCGGGATCTGGATAAGATCTTTTCTGTCCACCAGGTAGTTAAACAAGCGCAATTCCATCGGTGAAATTACGTCTTCTGCATCATGCAGAATAAAACCGGCGAAACGGAAGTTAGCACTGCGCTCAAACTGGGTGATGGCATCCAGCACGTTGTTGAGGCAGTCAGCTTTGCTGGTTGGCCCGGGGCGGGCGCAGACGACTTTATGGACGTTAGGAAAGCGCGCGCAGACTTCATCCACATCGCGTTGCGTGTCCGGGTCGTTGGGATAGGTTCCCACAAAAATATGGTAGTTTTCATAATCCAGCGTCATGGCTGCCAGCTCGGCCATGTGCCCGATAACACCGGTCTCGTTCCAGGCCGGAACCATTATCGCCAACGGCTTTTCATCCGGAACGTAAAGTTCGCGATAATCCATATGCTTTTTACGACGATAAATAGTCAGTGCACGCTTGATGCGTCGGCACCAGTACACAATGTCGATAAAAAGATCGTCCAGACCGCTGATTAACATCATCAGGGCCAGGGTGATAGCAATAATTTTTAGTCCGTAAAGATAAGTCGCAAAAACATCAATAAACCAACTCATTATGCCGCCCGATAGTGTTGATATGGTTCCGTGCTGGATTTATTACTGCTTGTGCGCTTTTAAGTAGTCCACGATGGCAGAGGTGATTTTTTCACTGGAATGACCACCGCCGTAAGGAGACTCGCCGGTCGCCATTTTGTTGTACTCGTCTTCACTATCCAGCAGGCGCGAGGCTTCCCGTACGATATCGTCTTCTTCTGTGCCAACCAGACGCGTCACACCACAGCGTAGCGCGGCCAGGCGTTCGGTTTCACGGCGCAGAACCAGTACCGGTTTACGCAGCGCTGGGGCTTCTTCCTGCACACCGCCGGAGTCAGACAAAATGATGACCGCCCTTTTCATCACTGCCACGAATTTGTCGTATTCCAGCGGTTGCGTGAGTGTGATGCGGGGTTTGCCGCTGAGCAGGCGCGTGACCGTTTCCTTCACGTTCGGGTTCGGGTGTACCGGATAAACGATATGGCAGTCGGGATACTTTTCACTGAGTCTGAGAATGGCGTGACAGATATTGTCCAGCGCCTGGCCGAAGTTTTCTCGCCGATGTGAGGTGATCAGAATGACCCGTGCATCATCAGGGATTGCCATCTCAAGTGGTGTATCGATCCTGGCGGTTTCAAGTAAGGCATCAATGACGGTATTACCGCAAACATGGATATTTTCATCGCTAATGCCCTCTTTAAGTAAATTCTCACGTGCAGTTTGCGTTGGCGCAAAATGCAGCGCGGAAAGATGGCCCGTGAGTACACGGTTAGCTTCTTCCGGGAAGGGAGAGTACAGATTATTTGTGCGCAGGCCTGCTTCAACATGCGCAAAAGGGATTCTGCGATAAAACGCGGCAAGCGAGGTGACAAAAACGGTAGTGGTATCACCCTGGGCGACAATAAGGTCTGGCTTAACGCTATCAAGAACGCTGTCGATGCCGATCATAAGCTTTGCGGTAAGCTCTGGCAGCGTCTGGTTTTGGGTCATGACATCCAGATCGTAATCACACTGAATATCAAAAAGCGTAAACACCTGGTCCAGCAGACCGCGATGCTGTGCGGTAGTCAGTACACTCACGTTAAGTTCGGATACGCCTTTCAATGATTTGATAACCGGGGCCATTTTGATAGCTTCCGGGCGGGTGCCCGCTACACACAGAACAGTGAATTTTTTCATGATCGACTCGCGCGCAATGTTGGTTATACGTTAAATAATAGGTTGAAAAGTGAGTCCCTTGCTAAATTAAAAAGTAGCGTTTTTTATTATCAATAAGTTATAAGAATTTTGAATTTTTATGCTGTGCTCTTATAAGAGTGAGGTGTAGGCACACGTTTAATTTTAACGAGCGAGAGGGAAAGGGATTGCTGAAAGACCGTTTTCATTAACACAATGTTTGTCATTAATAAAGTTAAGTGTTTTACATGCATATTTTTTCATATGCAAAGTACAAGATAATTCTAAAAAAGTAAAATAAATTAGGTTTTAAAGAGGTTGTGATTTATGCCAGATGGTTGGGGTTTGAGAGTGATAAATTATTTCACATGACGTTAAACTTATTCCTTCCAACCATGCATTTGGTTAACAGTCACGTATGATATGCTGTGTGTTTAGCATACAACACGCTGCTTAAGGCGCACTCGTTGTGGTGCTATGTGCTGATACCAGTTTGCAAAATCAATGGCGAGAGAACGCAACCTTTATGCTCAGTGGTGAAGAGGTGCACACAGGTTGTTGAGCAATATATGTTTTTTGAATATACGAAGAATAAACTGTAGAAAATAGCGCTTTGTGCTCCTGGAGTGGACGGGCGGCCTGAAATTGACAGGCTTGTACATCTATTCCTGTCAATTTAATAACCATATTGATTATCCGTGGCTCATCGGTCGCCATGCTTTTTTATATAAATACCCTTCACTGAAACAGGTGCTATTAAAATTTACGCCGACCCGACGTTAGAATGCATGCCAGTAAAACTGGAGCTGTATTTATAAGGGCATGGGAAGATGTAACACACAAATAAGAATCTGAAATCGTACACATGCCCGCCGTTGCATCAAATAGTTGTCCCGTAAATATTTTTTATTTAAAGAAGTTCATATTGAGATGCGATAATTTCTAAGTAGCTATCATAACCAGCAATTAAATAGTGTTTTAAATTTAAACGATTACCGGGATCATATATTGTTATGTTCTTCTTAAGAACATCAGAGTTTAGTATCTGGTAGAAATGAGGATTCGGATGATGTCCATTTTTCTTCCAGAAATCTATAGCATGAAAAGTATCAGGTTCATTTTCTATTTCAAAGGAGTCGATATTCGATTCAAAAAAATTCAAAGTTATACATTTTAACTCAGCTACTGTTTTAAAAATTATTTTTATTTCTCGATGGTTTCCGCAATTCATATCATCCAGTGTTTGAACATCAATTCTCAAAACTACACCTTTTGATTCAGTATAGATAACTTCCAGGTCTGTAGTTGATATTCTGAACCCGACTTTTTCAGGTATAAGCTTCATTTTCATTTTATTCCCTCTCCTGATACCGACTGATTTTTCAGCCAAAATCAGAGCCATCTTTATTTCTGGTTACGCCAATAGATTAGATAGAGAATCGCTCACGACTAAAGGAATATACCATACTGAAGGTTCGAAAGCGTCTGCCGCAGACCAGCGCATCGTGCATAAAATAATGGACCTGTTTGTGTATAATGCTTCCTGCGTGTTGCATAAGGGCGAGATTCGGAATAGCGATGTGTTTATGAACACCACGCTGATATCGGTGGGTCATCTGCTGACAACAACAAGATACAGGAGTTGTGCGAGTAGTTTTATCAACCCAAACAGGCGGATAAGCGTATTGAAGGCATTCTTGTTTAGTGGGTTGAACCAACATTAAATAATGAAAAACCAGGGGGTTTTCATCTTGTACATGGTTTTTTACTTAATTTCTGCTATCCATTCTCATCAATGCTGTATAGCCCTGGTGTGACTTGAGCCTCCTCCTGCTCTCAACGCGCAATTCCTTCTTCACTGGTTACCCCGCCGGACGATGTTTGATGGTAAGGAATAACGTCATAATCGCTGAAAGACTGAAACTGCTGTGTGACATCGGTCAGAGCCAGCGTATGGCTACCGTTTTCATGGTAAAAATGATAGCTGATGCCTTCCAGTTCAATCAGGCGGCTAATAAAGTCGAAACTGCTTTCCTGATACTGAACGCAGTATTCCCAGCTGCGGTAATTGCCAGCCAGCTTGTCTTCAACGTTTACCTGGTATTCTTTAAGCAGTGTCTTGACTATTTGCGGTACGGTTTGCTGCTGGAAGATACGTAAATTACGCTCGCGTTGCATTGGCCACAGGTCGGATTCCAGCAAGACAGTACAGATCGTGTAATGTGTGCCACCTAATTCCTGAGCACCCAGAGCCATGCGGGTAATTTTGCCATTAATCCACCTTACGGCAGACGAATTTTGTAAAGCAAGCGTGCCGGATTAATCTTGCGATTAATCCGGCGGTAAGCATGTGGTTTTTATTCCTTAACAGTACCTGGCGCGTACGCCCATTAGCACAGTGCGTGAGCGCCCCTCACTGCGTAGTCTCGGTAAGGTTGGGTTGCGGCTGCTGTGACGTACGACGATAGCTCGCGCCGGGATGCGGTGCTTCCAGCCTGTCTCCCAGACCGAACAGTTTTTCGCGCAATGTGCCTGGTGCGTAATCCTGCTTATATACCCCGCGTTTTTGTAGTTCGGGCACCAGCAGCTCGACCACATCGCTGAAGGTCTCGTGAGTCAGTGCATAAGCCAGATTGAAGCCGTCCACGTCGGTTTCTTCCACCCAGCTTTGTAACTCGTCTGCCACCGTTTGCGCACTACCGACCAGCAGAGGACCAAAGCCGCCTATACCAATCCAGTCGGCCAGGGCGCCAACGGTCCACTGGCGTTCAGGGTCGGCTGATGAAAAGTTTTCCATTACCGACTGAATGGCGTTGGTATGCTGGTATTTAAGTATCTCGTCGGGCCGGAATTGACCGAAATCCACGCCTGTCCAGCCTGAGAGCAGCGCCAGCGCGCCTTCGTGACTGATGTACTGGCGATAATCCTGCCATTTGGCCTGAGCGGCTTTGTCGGTGTCCCCCACAATTACGGTCTGCATATTAAAAATCAGCACGCTGTATGGGTCTCGTCCGGTTTGCGCGACACGGTGGCGAATATCAGCAACGGTTTTCTTTAGCAGTGCTTTAGAAGGCGAAGCCACAAACACGCACTCAGCGTGCTGTGCGGCGAATTGTTTGCCGCGGCTTGAGGCTCCCGCCTGGTAAAGTACCGGGGTGCGCTGTGGTGAGGGTTCGCATAAATGAATACCCGGCACCTGGAAAAACTCGCCCTGGTGATTGATGGGATGGACGCGCGCCGGGTCGGTAAACACGCCACTTTTGCGATCGCGCAGCACGGCGCCCTCTTCCCAGCTTCCTTCAAGCAGCTTATACACCACCTGTAAATACTCGTCGGCATAATCGTAGCGGGCGTCGTGGCTGGTCTGGGTTTGCTGGCCAATGTTACGTGCACCGCTTTCCAGATACGAGGTCACGATATTCCAGCCGATTCGGCCTTTTGTGAGATGGTCGAGTGTAGAAAGGCGTCGGGCGAAGGGATACGGGTGCTCAAATGACAGCGACGCGGTCAGGCCAAATCCCAGATGCTCGGTCACCAGTGCCATAGGGGTAATCAGCGCTAACGGATCGTTAACCGGCACCTGTGAGGCGCTACGCAGTGCCGCCTCGTTGCTGGCGTTAAAGACATCATAGGTCCCGAGCACGTCGGCGATAAACAGACCATCGAACTTGCCGCGCTCCAGCAGGCGCGCCAGACTGGTCCAGTACGCCAGATCTTTGTATTGCCAGGAACGGTCACGGGGATGGCGCCATAAACCTGGAGACTGGTGACCGACACAGTTCATATCAAAAGCATTCAGACGAATATTACGCTGCGATGACATAGGCAAACTCCATCGTACAGGCGGCACGGGATAGCCCGTGTGCGCGAGGATTGTTGTTATGGTTTTTCAGAAATGAATCAGGGATTGAGCGCGGCGGGACATCCCTCGTGCCGGGCGTTGGCTACATCATGAATGAGCGTCTGCGCCAGCGTTTCGGCGTGTTCAGCAACTTGCGGCAGCCCCATCAGTTCGCCAAAACGTCCGCGTGCTGCTGGCCCGACAACATACAACCAGGGCACCGTTTGCCCATTCGCATCAAGGGCATGAGACTGCGCATCTACTGCAATACCCAGCCCCAGCGCATCGGCGTGCAGGTAACCTTGCCCCGCCAGTTGCGTCAGCAGCCGGTCGCTTTGTATCAACGCGCCATGATCGGGACCGGTGGCAAGAATAAGCCAGTCAACGTTCAGCGTTTGGGTTGCGCCGTGGCGCAATGCCAGCGTCAGCGTCAGCCCATTGTCTGTTTCACGGATTGCCTGCAGGCGAGCGGCGGCTACCGCTAACTGCCCGCTGTGTTGCCACCGGGTCAGCACCTCTGCCACCTGTGGCGCAATGCGGTAACGATGCACGTCCCACCACGGGCGCAGATGGCGTAAAAAACGGCGCTGCTCGTTGAGCGACAGCTGCTGCCAGAGTGTCTGACCACGCTTGCGAATATCGTCCAGCACCAGTTGCCACGGTGATCCCTGCTGCGCAGCACGGCGAATTTCCTGACGTATGTAACGAAGCCAGGCGCGCACACTCCTTAGCGGGGCATGCGGTTCAGGCACATATTCCGGTGTTTGCGTGCTGAGATTGCTACGCGGCAGCAATCCACGGCGTGAAAACGCGCTGATGTGACCACGATGCCCGCGCCGGTGCAGTGTTGCGACCAGATCGGCCATTGTCAGGCCGGTGCCGAGAATGGCGATACGCGCATCAGGCGCTATCATCTCCAGTGCTCCACTGCGCCACGGGTTAGTAATGACTTTTTTGTGACGTTGTAACGTATTGTCGGCAGTGCCGGGCGCAGGATGACTGATAGCCAGTACCACTCTGTCTGCTTGCAGGTGCTGACCATGAGCGGTCATAATGTATCCATTGCGCCAGTCTACGGCATGGTCCTGGATGTGTGTCAGCCGTGATGCATTCTGGCGCTGTGCCTGGGCGAGTTTTTCTTGCACGTAGCGGGCAAACGCACCGCGCTGGGGGTAAACGCTGCCGTCGCTGGCAGTGGCGGCGGCATCTTCTTTGATTAGCGGTGATGCCCGATACCAGCGGTCAAACTCGCCTTCTTCGGCCGCAGTGAGTTGCATCCGGCTGGCCGGAACATTGATGCGGTGCGCAGGGTCATTGGTGCCGTACGCCACACCCTGTGCGAGCTGTGCTCGTGGCTCGACAAGCGTGATATGCCAGTCTTCAGGCCCGTGGCGCAACAGGTTCCACGCCAGCGCCGTACCGCTGAACCCGCCGCCAATAATGACAATGTGTTGTGCCGTCATGGGGCAACTCCTCTGCGTTCAGCCTGCGCTGGTGTGCCTGGTCGGGCGGCGATCGTTGCCAATGGTTTCGCCAAACGGGCCGGTATTGACCGTGCGCTGTGCCTGGTCGGCGCGTCCGGCCAGCGGCAGCAGTGGCATGACCAGCTCGGCAAAACGGTGCGCCTCTTCCAGGTGCGGGTAACCGGAGAAAATAAAGTTCTCGATCCCCAGTGCCTGATATTCACGAATGCGCTCGGCCACCTGCTGAGGGCTGCCTACCAGCGCCGTGCCTGCACCGCCGCGCACCAGCCCGACGCCCGCCCACAGGTTTGGGGCAATACGCAGGTTGTCGCGTGAACCGCCGTGCAGCGCGCTCATCCTCGCCTGACCTGCGGAGTCCATACGTGAGAAAATGGCCTGCGCACTGGCGATAGTGTCATCATCAAGATGGGAAATGAGCCGTTCTGCCGCCGTCCAGGCTTCATCTTCCGTTTCACGCACAATAACGTGCAGACGAATGCCAAACGTAACCTGGCGTCCCACCGCCTGCGCCCGTTCACGCACGGCATTTATCTTCTCGCGCACCTGCTCAGGTGGTTCACCCCATGTCAGATAGGTATCAACCTGTCCGGCGGCAACGTCCAGCGCCGCATCTGAGGAGCCGCCAAAGTAGAGCGGTGGTCCGTCCTGCTGTACCGGCGGGAACAGGAGTTCTGCCCCTTCCACCCGCAGATGTTCGCCCTGATAGTCCACCTTTTCACCGCGCATCAGTCGCGAATAGATATCGAGAAATTCGCGCGTGACCTGGTAGCGCTCTGTGTGGCTCAGGAAGATTCCGTCGCCTTTGTTCTCAACCGGGTCGCCACCGGTGACCACGTTAATCAAAAGCCGTCCTTGTGAGAGCCGGTCGAGTGTGGCGGCCATACGTGCAGCCAGTGTGGGCGGTTGCAGTCCGGGGCGCACTGCCACCAGGTAGCGCAGATTACGCGTTAACGGAGCCAGCGCTGAGGCAACCAGCCATGAATCCTCGCAGCTTTTACCGGTAGGGATCAGCACGCCGTAATACCCAAGGCTGTCGGCGGCGACAGCGACCTGTTGCAGATAAGGCAGGTCGACCGCGCGCCCACCCTGGCTGGTACCGAGATAACGGCCATCGCCATGCGTGGGCAGAAACCAAAAAATGTTGAGTGCGTCCTGGGCGTTTTTTTGCATTTGCGTTTTCCTATATAACGTTAGTCGTATTTTTTCGTTAGAAAATACCGCTTTGGTTATAAGTGCTAAAGCAGAATTCGTGCCAGGTTTTTTATTATCATTAATCTCTTATTATTCAGTGGGTTGCTTGTTTAGGCGAGGCGTAAGTACTGTTGCAAATGCAACACCTGCCTGCGTGGCGTGATGCATTTGCAGCAGTGGCTGGCGTTTTTCCCTCTCGCCTGCGCAGATGGGGCGCGTTACTGTGCGCAAAACGCTATCAGAGGAGATGCCTGTGTCCTGGTCCGAACCTGTTCTTATCGATCCCGCCTCGCTGGCGTTTAAAAGTGAACTCGACAGACTGGCGCCTACTGATGCGACGGTGCTTATTATTGGTGAAACGGGTACGGGTAAAGAGGTGGTAGCGCGCTATCTGCATCACCACAGTAAACGTAGCCAACAGCCGTTTGTGGCTGTGAACTGTGGTGCGCTAACGCAGACGCTGGCGGAGTCAGAGTTGTTTGGCCATGAAAAAGGCGCGTTTACCGGCGCCAGTGAGCGCCATCAGGGCTGGTTTGAGGCGGCCGAAGGCGGCACGCTGTTGCTTGATGAAATTGGCGAGTTAAGTATGGCGTTACAAGTGAAACTGCTACGCGTATTGCAGGAGCGTGAAGTGACCCGCGTAGGCTCACGTCGGCCGGTTAAAACCAATGTGCGCGTGGTGGCCGCGACCAACGTCGACCTGATGGCAGCGATTCGCGAACGCCGTTTTCGCGAAGACCTGTTTTACCGCCTTAATGTGGCGACGGTAACGTTGCCGCCGCTGCGCCAGCGCCAGCAGGATATTCCGCTGTTGGCAGAACATTTTCTTACGCTCTATGCGCGGCGGCTCGGGCGTACTGCACTGCGTCTGAGTGATGAGGCCCTCAGGGCGCTGTGTGATTATCACTGGCCCGGTAACATCCGCGAGCTGGAAAATACGCTGCATAACGCGGTTCTGCTGAGCCAATCGACGTTGATTGAACCCGGGCAATTACGCCTTAACCCGACAAGAACGTCCCCGGTCGCAAGCGCAGGTCAGCTTGACGATATGGTGCGCCAGCACTTGCAGACAAATCAGACGCCGGATGTCTCGCTGTATCAACAGATGATGGATTCCCTGGTGCGTAATGCCTTCGATCTCAGCAGAGGCAATCAACAACACGCTGCAGCCCTGCTTGGTGTTAGTCGTAATACACTGCGCACCCACCTGGGAAGGCTCGGCATTGTCAGGCCACGGCGCAGCCTGGCGGGGACCAATACGGCGCTGATGCCTTCCGGCGTAGCGGAGCGGGAACTGCGTATTGGCTATCAGAAGTTTGGTAATCTCGGCGTGCTCAAGGCGCGCCGGTTGCTGGAAACACAATTTGCGGGCCTGGGAGTGAACGTGTTGTGGAGTGAGTTTCCCGCCGGGCCACAGTTGCTGTACGCGCTGGATAATAATGAAATTGATTTTGGTACCACCGGTGAAGTACCGCCCTTATTTGCTCAGGCGACAAACAGCCCGCTGCGCTACGTCGCCTGGGAGCCTGCCGCCCCGCAAAGCGTTGCAGTAGTCGTCGCGAAGGATAGCCCGGTGCGTGAACTTGCTGATTTAAAAGGCAAGCGTATTGCGGTGAACAAAGGCTCTAATGTTCACTATTTGCTGTTACAACTGCTGGATGAAGTCGGGTTGGGGTTACGTGACGTGCGCATTGTGTACGCCCCACCCCGAACGCCGCTGACGCCAGGTGATTTTATGTCGGTGGATGCGTGGATGCTGTGGGACCCGCTGTTGAGTGACGCCGAGCGCAGCGGTGGATTGCGCGTGCTGGCCGATGGTGTCGGACGGGTCAATAATCATCAGTTTTACCTGGCGCATCAGGATTTTTTACAACGCGCGCCGGATATGCTGGATTCACTGATGCGCGCCCTCTCACAAACCGGGAGTTATATTGACTGCCATCGGCGTGAGGCCGCCTGTCTGCTCGCAGACGAGTTGGGTCTTACGCCGGAAACCATGCAGCGTGCCCTGGCGCGCCGTAGTCATCATGCGCAGGCAATGAATCTTTCTATCGTGCGCGAGCAACAGAAAATTGCCGACCGTTTTTATGCCCTGGGCGTGCTGCCGCGCCCGGTACAGGTACGCGACGCTGTCTGGCAACCTGCGTAGTGTTATTGTGCGAGTATGGTTGCGGTGAAAAATAACGCCTTCATCAGCCATGTTGAGCAGTGATTTCTTTCTGCCTGCATCAGGTGCAGTTCATGGCGTTACAGGTAACCAGGCATGCCAGCGTTGAGCGCCTGATGGATCCACGCTGGTCAAGAGAACGAGAGAAGGTATCCAGTTCGGAGGGGAAAGCGTCAGCGACAAAATCCATATCATGTTCAGACATAAAAATCCGGATTCAGAGAGGCTGAACCCGGATTGTCTCTTACTGACAGGATCGTTCAAGTGCTCTTAAACGATCGGCATTACCCCATACAGGAGGGCTTTTAACACTCAGAAGGTGTATGAAATACTTACTCCAACACCACCTTTTATCGGATTAACTCCAAACCCAAACCCAAAACCAGTTGACGGGCTGGTCTGGTATCCGATGCCTAAATAGCCATTGCCACTATTGTATGTACCGAATCCACCAAGCCCTTCGATTGGCATAATTGACATCACTGGGAGGGGTTTAGCACCACTTACGCGTACAATTTCTTCCGTGTTAAGTTCTTTCATCCTGACCTCTCGTAAAATCCGCTAGATTTGCGTGGTTAAAGCAATATAAATCTAACATTTGCTCATTTTTTTTTACAATGACTCATTCATATTTATGAGAGTTGCTTCACAAGGCCACACCTTAGCGCTAATGCTGGTCACTCAAGGAAATGAGGTTCGATAATTCGAGCCTTCAATGAAGTAGAACAGGACTGGACCCCTGATTCCTTCGTTTTCCTTGTCAGCATAATGATGAGTTTATATTCATTAAAACGCTTAAGTGACGGGCATTAAGCCCGTCGGGCTGGCCTTTTAATATGTTGCAATGATCTTAGCGAAACCAACAAGATCGGTGCGCTGTGTTTCTACACTTTGCGCCCAACAAGCTGGATGATATTGAAATACTCTCCCGCACCAGCCTCCATAATGGGGACCATCATTTCCTGTGCCATCTCACATTCCATAAAATCAGCCCAGGCCTGTTGGCAGGTGTCCATTTCACGCAGCTGGGTTATCTCAATACCAGGCTCTTTTTTCCATAAGGCTTCCCACCAGCTACAGGAGTAGAAATACCAGTCCGGCGTCCAGAACGGTTTCACTACCTCAGGTAAATGTCCTTCGGTGTAGTCGCCTGTAAATCCTGGAACGGCCACAGCAATCAGCCCGTCTGTTTTCACAAACGGCAGCAGTTTGGCCAGCATCGTGTCGTTGCCTCCAAAGTATTGATAGGCATCCACGCTCACTATCATATCGAAGTAGTCATGCGCAAACGGGATCTCTTTAGTGGCATCGACCAGTAGGGGAATAATTTTCCCGTCCAGCCCCAGGTTTGCGAAGCGCTGCGCATTCTCTGTCGGTGGGATCCACAGGTCAGCGGCAAATACCGTCACATCATATTTCTGCGCCAGCAGGATGGAGGAAATCCCCGTTCCGCAGCCCAGATCAAGCACACGCATGCCAGGTTTGACAGGCAGCATATCAACCATTTCTTCCATAATACGCATTGCGTTGGGTCCCATCATGGTCTCCAGAAGGAAAGCTTTGTCATAACTATCGGTAAAAGGTGTTTTCATCGTCATTGTTTTTACCTGTTCTCAGCGGTTGTCCAGCTGGGCGCGAACATTGTTCAGCCCCGTGGTATTAATGCGGTAAGGCTGTCCGTTGACAGATTTGATAAGTTTTTTGGTTTTGAGTTTTTTGAAGACCGCGAGCGTGCAGTCGGTGAGCAGAAGCCCTTCCCGGCTGTAGCATTCAACGGCGGTGACGCGCCCTGAAGCATCGCGGAAATGAACGATGCGTCCGCCTTTGGCGAGCACGTGTAAGGTACGTTGTTCGTGACGTGATAAATTCATACTGAAACCTGTTAATCATCATGTGCAAAACGTGCGAACACTGGCGTGTTCACATTCGATTTCGGCGCATTGATAATCAGTCCGGCCTGAATAAGGTCGGGGGACTGACTATCAGATGATTACATTTTCCAGCATCAAACCCTCGGTACGAGTAGAAAGGTAGTTACGGGGCAGATGATAACACACAGATTTATCATGGAAACAGCCGGGCTTAAAAAAATGTGATCTGCTGCGGTAAATGAGGATGCGCTGCGCACTCGTCCGGTTGCCAGGCCGACGGCAACAGACACAACGAGGATTTCAGCCAGCGCATCCACGCGCGTGGATCCTCGTCCGGGAGATCAACGGCAAAATGCGTGGCGTTTGAATAGGCAGTACAGGATGTCACTGCGCCAGCAACAATATCGCAATCCCGATATCCTGCTTTGGTGAGCACGGGAAATTTTTTGACGCTTGCCAGGGCTTCGCAATAGATAGCGTTGCCCGCCTGGATATAACAATAGCGATAACCGCCATCACGATAAACCGGGATACTGGAAGCAATGGTGATAACGTCACTACAGTGCATCAGCTGACCCTGATAAATATCACAAAACTTGAATGTGGCGAATGCACTGGTGGGCATAATGAATAGCAATGCCAGGCAGTGACTGAATAATTTCACGCGCGTGTTATTCCTGGATTATATTGAAGTGCTGTTATAAAAAGGCGATTGCGGATATTAAAATCATAACAGGTTTATATTTCAGTACGCTGACAGCATGTCGGCACAGGCAATAATTTCTTCACCAGTTTTGCCTGCCAGCGCCCTTTTTAGTTGTTCTTCGATGACGGCAGATTCGTTCTTTACCCCGGCTCGGATAAGGGTTTCTACACTGATTTGACTCAATGTAATCGTGTTAATAGCATCATCAAAAAGAGGCTGTTTCTCCTGCGCCAGCGAGGCCCAAACTATCTGAATAGAGTGCTCAAGCGCTTTATCACTTGATACATCAATTTTAGGGTCACCGCATGCAACCAAAAATAAAAACGGCACAGCGATGCCGAGTATTTTTTTCATGCCTGTATCCGAAAAGCATAAATCGGGGGCTATCCTAACAGCCTGCAGCATGATAACAACCGCGAAAATGCCCGCGCTGGTTAATCATTAATCTTATTTCGCTCTGATCGATAATTTTAGGAGCCTTCTAATCAACGGACGCGGGGTGAACTTATTTGTAATGTGCGACAACATGACCCGTAACAGGGGTAATACCATAGATTAGATTTCACTTATCACCATATCCATTTTTTCGCTAAGCAAGCGCGTTATTGTTCTTTTATTTCCATATGGCGGTTTTGTTATCCTGGACTCCATCGCTTAGGGATGGAAAACAAAGATGAAAAATCAATTACTCAGCATGTTTACTGCCCTCGCCTTTTCAGCCTCAGTCAGCCTGGCGCAGGCACAGAGCGCACCAGAGACCGTCAATATCGGCTATCAGAAAGCCAATATTTTCGCGCTGCTGAAATACCGGGGCAGTCTTGAGGCGCGTTTTAAAACCCAGGGGACGCGCGTGCGTTGGATTGAGTTTCCCGCTGGCCCACAGATGCTCGAGGGACTTAATGTAGGCAGCATAGATTTAGCCGCCACGGGCGATGCGCCGCCCGCTTTTGCACAGGCGGCACAGGCAGAACTCGTGTACCTCGGCCACTCGCCCGCCAACCCTAAAACGGAGGCAATTGTGGTGGCAGAAAACTCACCGGTAAAGTCAGTTGCGCAACTTAAAGGTAAGCGCGTGGCGCTCAATAAAGGTTCTGACGTGAACTATCTTCTGGTCCGGGCGCTGGAACAGGCCGGGCTGAGCTACAAAGACATCACACCGGTTTACCTGCCACCTGCTGATGCGCGAGCGGCCTTTCAGCGCGGTGCAGTGGATGCCTGGGTTATCTGGGATCCGTATCTGGCAGAAGTCGAAACCACGCTTAAAGCACGCCAGATCCGTAACGCCGAAGGACTGGTGCCGCACTACACGTTCTTTCTGTCCAGCCGCCGCTTTGCCGACACTTACCCACAGACCGCAGTCAACATCCTTGATGAACTCACGCGGTTAAGTCAGTGGGCTAACCAGAACCGCGATGAGGCTGCCGGCGTTTTGTCTGGCTCTACTGGTTTACCGGTCGCTGTCTGGCAGCGTGCGCTGGCGCGTATGCCCTTTGGTGCGCAGCGCATGACGCCTGAGGTGTTCAGGGAACAGCAGGCACTTGCAGATACGTTTACCCGTATTGGTCTGTTGCCGGTGAAAGTGAATGTCAGCGCGGCCACCTGGTCACAGGATAAAAAGTAACAGTACGACGGATACACATGCGGGCCGCCTGCAGGCCCGCGTTGATTATCCCGTTCGCCGAGTCGAAAACGCCCTGACTGAGCATCCTGCTTATTGCGAAGTCTGAGCCAGTAGTGCAAACAGTTTACCTTCAAAGGTTTCGCTAACAGGCCAACTGTCAGCATCCACACTTACAGGTCGATGAAATCCTGCCTCGTTAAGCAGTTGGCGGTATTCCTCATCACGCCAGGCAGTCATCTGGCTACCAAAGCGCAACACCTCGCCCTGCTCTTCAATCACCCAAAACCGTGTTGAACTGGTGCGGGCCTCTTCGTCCCAGGCATGTTCAGTTAAAAGCAGATGCGGGCGCGGTAAAAACAGCCCCTGCGGACAGCGCTGCCATTGCGGGGATGCCTGCCCCTGGCGTTTGACTTCATCCCATGTATGCACTTCAAGCAGCAGCTGGCCTCCGGGCGCAAGCCACTGACGACAGCGCGTAAGCAGGTTTTTTACCTCTGTAGCGCTGAATACGTTCAACTCACCAAAGGTCATCATGATGAAATCAAACTGACGCTCGGGCATATAGCTGCGTACATCCTGTTGCTGGTAGTGAATGTCGAGTCCACAGGCTAATGCCTGTTCGCGTGCATAATTGATGGCGGCGGGCGAAAAATCGATTCCCGTGCAGTGAAAACCGCGCTGTGCCAGGCGTTGGGTGTACAGACCTGGCCCACAGCCAAGGTCGAGCACGCTCGCGGCAGGTGCCAGTTGCCGCACAATCCATTCAATCTGGCGTTCAATCACCGGCAACCGACGGCTGGCCCAGTCATGCTCCTGAGATAAGTGGTTTTCCAGCATGCGCTGGCTGAATGCGGGTTCATCCCACGGAATTTTTCTTTCACTCTGCGCAAGTCTGGTAGCACTGCGGTTAAAAATAAGCGTACTGATATCCATAACGGGATTCCCTGTTATTGGCCCTTTTTATGATGCCCGGACATCATCTTGTGATGATAAAAGGTACGCGAATGTGCGCGCTGGCCGTGGCAATGTGTGTCATGAAACCGCAGGGTAGCGTCATGACATGTAAGTCAGACATTTCTAAAAATCTCTCATCATAGTAACAGAACCGCGTGCTATCGCCTTCCTTACTGAATCAAGCGGTTACGACAAATCTTTACCCATGTTCTTCAGGTGGTTTTTGCTGTTCTGATTTCATAGAGTCCGCGCTCAAATTCGATGAGTAAGCTATTGAAATGATGAGAGGCCAAATGAATCTGTCACTGTCCCGCCGCAACGTCCTGAAGAAAACTTTTGCCCTGTCAGCACTCAGTGTGACGGGTGTCGCGGGACTTGCTGTCCCTTCTGTCTCGTTTGCCGCATCCTTGACCAAAGAAGAACGCGACAGGATGACGCCGGATGCCGTGATTGAGCATTTCAGACAAGGAAACCTGCGCTTTCGCGAAAACCGCCCGCTCCAGCACGATTACCTGGCGCAAAAACGCAGCAGTGCCAGCGGCCAGTTCCCGGCAGCGGTGATCCTGAGCTGTATCGACTCGCGTGCACCGGCCGAAATTGTGCTGGATACCGGGATTGGTGAAACCTTCAACTCACGCGTGGCGGGGAATATCAGCAACAGTGACATCATTGGCAGTATGGAGTTTGCCTGCGCAGTGGCGGGCGCCAAACTGGTGTTGGTAATGGGTCACACAGCCTGTGGCGCGGTGAAAGGCGCCATTGATAATGCCGAACTGGGTAACCTGACCGGTCTGCTTGAGAAGATTAAACCCGCCATTGATAAGACCGATTACGCGGGCGAGCGCACTGCCAGCAACTACGGTTTTGTAGATGCCGTGGCGCGTAAAAATGTCGAGCTGACGGTAGAGAATATTCGTCACAACAGCCCGGTGCTGAAGGCGCTGGAGCAGGAAAAGAAAATTAAAATTGTTGGCAGTATGTATCACCTCGTAGGCGGCAACGTAGAGTTTTTTGAAGTCTGATGCCCTTCGGGCCGCCTTTAGCGGCCCCTTCTCGCTACCTTTGGCTAAGGTCAACGGTCTGTTCAGATGAGTTCAGCGCTGTACCTGGCCGTAATTGTGCCTGCGGCCTGGGCGCGTAATCGTGGTTAGCCGCCTGCTTCCCGTCGGGCAACGTGTGGCCTGCATTATCTCCGCGACGTCCTTCCCCCGTTGCGTGGTGTATCTGGCGCACAAACGGCACCATTTAAAACTTCAGCTCAGCTTCAAAACCCACCGAATAGGCCGGAGAACTGCGCGGTGCGTCGTCTGAAGAGGACGCACGAAAACGTCGCGCAGGGAGGAATGCACCCGCAATCAGTTCGGTACGCAGATTTTTGGTGATATCCACCCCCCAAACCAGGTCCACACCATCGCCTAGCCTGTGGGTTGAGCGTTGGTCATAGCGCGATTTAAGTTCCGGATCGTGTGTTTTTAGCTCACCCATTCTCGTCTGGCGATAGTGGTGATACACCAGTTCAATATCGGCGTCAGGGGTAATATCCATCCCGATAGCGGCGGTAAACACCTGCAGGTTCGCAAGCTCCGGTGCCAGCGTGTTGCCATAAATGTTAAATTTGGTACCGCCCGCAAAGCTCGCCTCGTTCGACTGCAGACCGGTCTGGCGATAGTGCTTGCTGGATAATGCATAGCCCAGCGTCAGCCGTGGGCGTAGTGGGCTGTCAAAGACCCAGGTTGCGCCTGCGTCAATAACGTAACCCTGGTGACGCGTGCCGGTACTGTCACCGGACATCATTCCCAGTTCGGCCCAGTGTCGCAGGCCTTTCTCAGGCGTGCTATGCGAGCGCAAGCCGTAATGCACCTGTCGGTAACCCTCATCGCGGGTATTTTTACTGGACACCAGATAACCACCTACCTGCCAGTTTTTGTCCATTTTAAATCGCAACAGCGTTGCCAGCGTCGATTTCTTGCTGTTGTTACGTGAGTTGCGATCGAGAAGATCTTTTTGCATATAATTGACGCGCCCGCCCATCACATCAGCCTGCCAACGCCCTTGCTTCCAGCGGGCAAGCAGGCCATCCATGTTTTCATCAAACAGCCACTCACGCACATCGCGATAAAGCCAGCGCCCCATACGCAGGTCGGTATTAAGCGCGTCGGCATCAACGCCGAGGTAGGCCTGGGTTAAATCCAGCTTTGTTTTATTCACCGACGGTTCGCCAGATTTACGCGTGGTTTTATCCGTAAGCTCCAACTCCACCGCACCGTAAACCGGCCGTTTTTTCGCCACATCAACGCGAAAACGCGCCAGCGGTTCAAGCTCCAGCTCGTTTTCTCGCTTTTCACCTTTGCGCAGCGATTTATTACGCAGTGACCAGGCCTCCATTTTTAGCGTGGTGTGAAATTGTAACAGCGACTCCTCAGCCTGAGCGTCTGACTTTGGGGCGGTGTCGCTCGCATTGGCTATTATTGGCACCAGCAAAAGGCTCAGACCAAACGGCCAGATACGCGCGGGGTAACGCGCTACAGTACAACTTCCTGTCATGAAAAGGACTCCATTAACTTTTCACAGCTATCAAGCAGCGGTGCAGTGGTGTGTGTGCGTGCGCTAAAACGTGTGCTCAGAAAAATATGTCTTGCCAGCGACAACGCGCGAAACATTTGCACGTCAGCGGCATTAACGTCTTCGCAGACCGAAAGCCAGGCCTCACAAAAGGCACTTTCGTGCAGCGCAAATGCCCGTAGTTCACCGTGCTGACGTAGCGCCAGTTCACTGACGTGCGCCAGGTAGTTACCGGCATCCAGCGCCGCCGGGCCAATACAGCACAAATCAAAATCCAGTAATGTCAAATGGCGTGGGTTATCGGTATTTACCAGCACCTGATCGGGATAAAAATCCCGGTGTAGTACACGCTGCGGCGTACCGCTAAGTCGTGCAGCCAGGGCGTTGCAGGCGTTCAGCAGCGCCGTAAGGCGGCCTTGCCAGGCGGGATAACGTACTGCAACCTGGTGAAAGCCCTGCTCCAGTACCCGCAGTTCATCATTCAGCGTCCAGCGCCGAGCACCCACGGCGTGGCGTAATCCGGCACTGTGTTGCAAGGTAGCCAGCGCCAGGCCCGCATCTGTGCCTGATGTCATCAGTGCATCGCTTGTGATGTTTGCCTGTAAACAGGCGGTCATCGTCACACCGGCAACCTGCCGCTGGAGCCACAATTTCTGTGGTGCAAGCATGGCCAGTGGTTCAGGTACGCTAACCGGCTGTCCGGTGCCAAACCCGTCCTGCCACAGCGCCTGCTGGCAGGCAAACGCATGACGGTCGAGTCCCTTTTCACGGTATTTACCGAGCACCGTCCACAGTACGCCCGCCCCGTTATCCAGACGACAGGCGATGAGCGCGCGCCGCCCAGGCTTATGGCGAAGTAAACTGGCTTCAAGGAGCGTTGCGTCGGGGGCAAGGCCCAGTGCGAGTTTAAGGGGGGCCTCCAGAGAAGACGCTGCGGTGAGTTGCGCCAGTCGGTTTTGCCAGCCAGCGGCGTTTTGCGACGCTGCTTCGCAAAGCTGTTCAACGCGTGTCAGCAGCCGTTCTGTCCGCTGCGGCCAGTCGGTCGCGCGCTGGCGGAAGGGTTCAGTGGCAAGGCACAGCAGCGCCTGCACGATGTACCATTCCAGCCCGTCGAGGGATATCGTGCGTACGTCGCAGTAACCGGCCAGCAAAGCTTCACGGGCGCAGTCAGCCTGCTCGCGGCTCAACAGTCCCTCTATCACGTCCATTTCCAGACGGGCGATAAACGTACCAGGATCGTTAAACGGATGGCCGCTGGCGCTGCGATCCCAGTCGATGATGCGCAGGCTTGCGTCTGGCGCCACCACGACCTGGTCTGCCGAAAAATCGCCGTGAAGCACCGTTGAGGGGGCGCTAAAGCGCCCGATGTGTTGCTCAAGCAGCGCGGCACAGCGCTCAAAGCGCATCTGCATCTGCGGATAAATCACCGCGAGACTTTGTTGCTCGCGCCATACCGGGCGCAGTATCGCTTCCCTATCGCGTTGCAGTGCGGGTGTGAAAGCAGCGCCATGCACTGCCGCCAGCGCTTTCCCCGCTTTGCGGGTCAGCTCAGGCATGTCGGTGGTGTTGAGCAACCGGTCAAGACTCTGCCCGGGCGTCCAACGCGTGGCGGTCATGCGCAGGTGCCCATCAAGTCCCAGTAGCTCAAGCTGACCCAGAGCTGCGCCTGTGGCGCAACCTTGCAATACAGTGCCGTACTCTTTTGCGCTGGCACAACGCACGACCGCAAGCGGTGTGGCGTCGCGATAAATCCCCACCACACAGCGTCGTCCGGGTTTGTAACGTAAAAAACGCCAGTTGATATCGCCACTGTCCGCCTCACCCGGCAGCCAGCGCTGCAACAGTGCGGCACGCTGTTGTTCATCCCAGAAAAGTGATAGATAGCGAATATCCCGATCCTGGCTTGGGTGTTGCAGCATGATGGCCTTGTCTGCGATAGCCAGCGGCGCATGAGGATGACCCGTGCTCACCATCGCCTGACGTTTAGGATGTGACCAGGATTGCGTAAAGCGAGCCTGACTCATGGCTTTGGCAAACCAGCGCTGAGGCTCGCCGTCCTCCACGTCTATTTCCAGCGCCAGCACGCAACTGGTTCCCGGCTTGTAGCGCAAATAGCGGGTGCGTAGTGTGCGGGCGTGGGTAAACGGCGTAAGCTGGCGCAGCGTGGCTAATAGCTGAGTCTCATCCAGCAGCAATGCCAGCCCCGGCAGTTGCGAGTCAGCGGCAATGAGCGCCTGCTCAAGCTGATGGGCGGTCATAGCGCCACTCCTTTTTGAATATTCCACAGTTCGAAATAACGTCCCTGTTGTGCCATGAGCACTGCATGATTACCCTGCTCAATGACCTGCCCGCCATCAAGTAGCAGAATGCTGTCGGCTTTTGCCGCCAGGGCCAGGTTATGGGTAATGATGACCGTGGTTTTACCCTGCATCAGGCGCGCGAGAGCGTCGGTCACCGCCTGCTCGTTTTTGCTGTCAAGGCCCACACCCGGTTCGTCGAGCAGTAAAAATGCGCTGTTGCGGATGGCGGCACGGGCAATGGCAATACGCTGGCGCTGCCCGCCGGAAAGTGACATGCCGCGCTCACTGACAACCGTGCCGTAACCCTGCGGTAGATGCAGGATAAAGTCGTGGGCGTTGGCAAGCTTTGCCGCAGCAATCACCTCCTCGTCGCTGACCTCACCCTCAGCGCCCAGCGCGATGTTCTCCCGAATACTGACGCCAAACAGCAGACTCTCTTGCGGCAGGTAGCCAATCTGGCGACGCAGGTTGTCTACGGCATAATCGCGTACATCCGTACCATTGAGCGTAATGCGTCCACGGTCAGGCTCATAAAGACGCAACAAGAGTTGGCTGAGCGTTGATTTACCGGCACCCGATGGGCCTGTGATAGCAAGCGATTGTCCGGCAGGAACGGTAAAGCTGACGTCACGTAATACAGAGGCTGGCTCGTTTTCATGGGGGCTGTGGTAGGCAAAATGCACGTTTTCGAATGCCAGGTTCAGACCAGCACGCGCAATCAGTGGTTTGCCCGCCTCGCGGTCAATACCCACTGGCTGGTGCAGCAGTTCAATAACGCGCTCACCTGCGGTTACGGCCTTTGCCAGGCGGCTGCTGTATTTTGCAAATTCGCGCACCGGTCGGAAGGCGTTTTTCATATAGGAAATAAAGATAAGCAACTCGCCTGCCGACATTTTGCCGCCCAGCACGCTGCGCGCGCCAAGCAGCAACACCAGCGCTGTTACCACGGCAATGAGTACATCAACCTGGCGCTCCAGCCCCGCAGCAAGACGTTTTGCCCGCACGTTTTGTTGCAGGCTCTGGCTGTCGCTGCCGTTGAAGGTTTCGGTCGCCGCCTTTTCCAGCGACATCGCCTGGAGTGTCGCAATGCCTGTCATATATTCTGCTGAACGTGCCGCCAGATGCCCTTCGCGCTTGCGTTGGGCGCGGCTGACATCGCGAATTTTTCCTCCGCTGCGCATTGTCGCAAGCGCGAGCAGCGGCATAGGCAGTAGCGTAAGCAACGTAAGCTGCCAGTCCAGAAAGAACATGATGCCAAGCATCCCGGTAAAAATGACGATGCTGGAAAGCAGCGGCATGATGGCGGTGACGGTCGCTTCACGCATCATGCCGATGTCATTTATCAGGCGCATCGTCAGATCGCCCGTGCGGCTACGCTGGTGAAACGACAACGGCAGGTGCAGCAGATGGGCGAATAACGCGCGGCGAATAGCGCTCATGACCCGGCTGCCCGCCAGCGCCATGCCTATCGTGCTGGCATAACCTGCAACCGCCCTGAGAATGGCAATCACCACCACTGCAATCGCACACAGCCACAGCAGTTTTTCAGTCTCCAGTACGTTGATGCTCAGGCCATTTAACAACGTATTGTGTTTGATATCGCCCATGACCACGTCAATGGCAAACGCCAGCGGCCACGGTTCCAGCAGGCGAATCACGCTTGCCAACAGCAACACGATAAACGAGCCAGCAATCAGTCCTTTTTGCTGGCGAATCCAGGGCCAGAACGCGCGCAGGACCGACGTGGATGATTCAACGGCCATCGCACGCTCCTGCCGGTAACCGCAGACCGGCCAGTTGCCAGATGCGGTTCACCGCCTGAGTCCAGCTGTGGTGCTGTTCGGCTTCGCGACGCCCTGCGCTACCCATTTTCTGGCGTAGCGCAGGGTTGTTAATAAGGGCAATGACTGCCTGCGCCAGCGCCGCCGGGTCTTCTGGCGCAACCAGCAGCCCGGTCTCTCCATCATGAACCAGTTCAGCAAGGTGGCCGACACGCGTGGTGATAACGGGTAGCCCTGCGGCCATGTATTCATAAATTTTGAGCGGTGAAAAATAGAAATTTTCCAGCTGCGGATAAGGCGCAATGGCAATATCCACCCCTGAAAGCAATGGCGGCACCTGCGCTGGCGTGACAGCGCCGTGAAACTGAGCGCCGCAGACACCGCTTTGCGCCAGCCTCTGCTGAAGTTCGCTTGCCTGCGGTCCGTCGCCAATAATTGATAGCGTGACGTTGTAACCTTTCTGTCGCAGTAAGATGAAGGCATCAACCAGCGTATGTAGCCCGTGCCAGGGTTTGAGTGTCCCTACGAAGCCCAGCGTTAGCGCATCCCGCTCGTCGTTATCGGTGCGCGGTGCAAAGCGCGTTGGGTCAACGCCGTTTTCAACCACGTGCACCTTGCCCTGCGCCGGTGCGAAGGTTTCAAGCCAGTTGCGTACACCTGCTGAGACCGCAATGATGGTGTCGGCGTGGTTGAGCAGGTTATCGAGTACGGCAAATGCCTCCTGCTCCAGCACCAGTTTGCGGTACTGGCGCTGCTCCTGGGGTAATGGCGCATTCACCTCCAGCACCGTCGGTATACTCGCATTGTGTGCCCAGGTAATCGCAGCATGGCTCCACAGCGAGTAGCGCTCATACACCACATCAAACGGCCCTGCCGCGCTAAGCTGTTCTGCCAGCATCGTGTTAGCGTTGAGGGCGGCGCGTGCACGCGTTTCTTCATCCGTACCCGGCAGTGTGGGTAACGTGATTATTTTCAGTGCACGAAACGCCTGAGGCACGTCACCCCCGAGCCTTTGGGCAAACAGCGTAATCTCAGCACCCTGTTGCAACAGCACGCGCAGCACTTCCTGGATATGAATCGACGCACCCTTTTGACCGAAAACCGGAATGCCCGGATCGGCGCAGATATAAGCCACTTTCATCAGGCGGTTTCCTTACCCTTGTGGGAAATGGCGTTACAGAAGATATTCCGCAAACGTGCGGCGTTACGGTCAATATCGAACTCACGCTCAATCAATGCCCTTGCCGTTTGTGAGAGCTGAGAACGCAGTGCGTGGTTAGTGACCAGCCCGGCAATAGCCTCAGATAATACCTGCGCATTTTGTGGCGCAACGCAACGCCCGGTTTCACCGTCAATAACCAGCTCAGGGATACCGGCGACATCCGTTGAGATAACCGGCGTGCCGAGTGCCATCGCCTCAAGTAAGACGGTTGGCAGGCCATCGCGATCCCCTTCTTCGCTAATAATGCAGGGAGCGACAATCAGCGTGGCATGACGCATGGCGGCGATGATTTCCCGCTGGGGTAAAAACCCCGTCAGCGTGATGATGTCTTCAAGCTGTGCGGCTTTAATCTGGGCTTCAAGCGCCGCCCGCAGCGGACCGTCGCCGATAATGCTGCAGCGCAACGGATGTCCCGCATCGCGCAGCAAGCGTATTGCCTCAACCAGGTAGCAGAATCCCTTTTTCTCAACCAGCCGCCCTACGGCAAGAATTTTCGTTTCCTGGGCTGTGTCTGGTGCAGTAAAAGTGAATTTCTGCAGATCGATACCGTTGTACAGCCGCGTTGTTGAGGCTGCACTGTCGCCATATCGCTCACGCAACCAGCGCAGGTTGTAATCTGAAACGGTCACGGTCTGAAAGGCATCACGCAGCTTGCCTTCAAGCTCGGTGCTTTCTTCGTAGGGGTAATAAATATCTTTCGCGTGGGCGGTAAAGCTGTAACTGATCCCGCTTAGCTGCGCTGCAAGTCGTGCCACAGTGGTTGCACGCGTGCCGAAATGGGCATGCAGGTGCTCAATACCACGTTCGCGCACGGTGAGCGCCAGCTGTAGCGCCTGGGAAAACTCATGCACATTGCGGTGGCGGCCCTTGTCCAGACAGTGGGCAAGACCCGGTAGCTCGCGCCATGCCCTGTCAAGTAACGCCCAGAAGGCTTCAGCGCTGCGCTGTTTATCATTCAGTCGGCTTACGGGGGCTTTCACCAGAGCAATGGTGTCCTGAAAATGGGTTTCTTCCACATTTCCCAGCGCAAAAATATCAATCTTTAACCCTGCGCGTTCATGGGCGAGGATTTCATTTACAATGAAGGTTTCTGAAAAACGCGGATAGCGTTTGACAACGTAGCCGATATAACGTTGTGGTGACATGCTATACCTCGCACTGCACAGATGCGGTTAACTGACTTTTCTGTGTTAACAGCGCATTCATTTTTTCAGTGAAGGTATACAGACCATTCAGACTCATATGCTGACGGGGATTTTCCGGCTGCCATTGTGATGCCATCCAGTTATTCAGTGCCTTAACGGTTAATTCATCAGGATGAATACAGCTCACCAGATTAATTTGCGCCAGATGTGAGGCACGAATCCATTGTTCCTGCCGGGGTGAAACACGTGGAATAATGAGCGCGCGTTTATTGAGCGATAATATTTCAATGGTTGTGTTATATCCACCCATAGCTACCACGCTGTGTGCCTGGCGTAATAGCGCGAGTGGGTTGGGTACGAAGCGAATAATGCGCAGGTCAGCGCGTGTGGCCGCTATTTTTTGTAGCGCTTCGAATTCGGCCGTAGGCATCATCGAGCCGGTAATTAATATGCCGGTAAATCCCTCGGGAAATGAGGACTGCGCAAAACGTGAGGCCAAACGGAAGCCATCCTGACCGCCGCCAACCGTACATAATACATAGGGTTCGTTAAGTTCAGCCAACAGGCTGTCGGCAGATTGCGGCTGCTGGGCATGGTGCGTTGCGTCCAGATAACCCATAAATGACACCTTGCGCCTGACCTCCTGGTCAAGCCCATAAGCCTGCGTTAAGTCGTAGAAACTGGCATCGCCGTAGACCCAGACATTACTGTAGTAATCGCGAATGGCACCTGCGTTATCAAGCTTTTGCCACTGGCGCTGCACTGCCTGTGGCTCATCGATGATATCGCGAAGGCCAAGTACCAGATGTGCGTTTTCCTCTCTTAGCATAGGGAGCACGCTATCAAGCTCTGACATCGCGCCACGCGGGACATTGTCTACCACCACCACGTCAGGGCGGAAGGACTTGAGGGCCGCATGAATAATACTGACTCGCAAAGAGACCAGACGATGGATATCGTTACCCAGTGAATGCGGTAAATATTCACCGGCCGGGGTTTTCAGATACGTGGGAAGCGTGACCGAATCCATCCCTTTAGGAAAATGAAATACGCCGGATTCACGTACGCCGTTAATGAGGAGAATTTCTGTATCAGGTCTGGACTTTAAAACGGAGTTCGCCAGCAGCATGTTACGCCGGACATGACCGAGGCCCATTGTGTCGTGAGAATAAAAAGCAAGTCGTGCGGGACGATAACCACCCATATTGAAAACTCCCATTCCATGGAAAATAAATAATTTCTGGTGATGTATGTAACATGGCGGAAATAAAATATCACCAGGATAAATGGACAATCTTTGTTATTTTTTTATTTGTAGCTGCTTCTTTATCACGCCTTTCTTAACTGATTATTAAGAGGTGAAAAAATAAGTTTCAGATATGGGTGGAATAAAAATAGCGTGATATTTCTTATTTTTCGTTGCCGAATGTGCGCAGATTAAACTCAGGTGCAAGCGGGTGGAAGGCTCAGCTTATTAAGCGCAGGCAATGGCATCATTTATGGGATGAAAGTGATAATGCCAGTGTAACCCGGCACGTTTATCATGATTTATTGTTTTTTTAACCTGAAGTAGGTCGCATTTTTTGGAGAAAATTTCCCTGGTGTTACATTACTGCGCTATGTGCGGATCGCACGACTAACTTTTTAAACAGTTGCCATTATATTCCTCTCTGACAGATATGTAAGATGTACTAATATACTGCCGTATCCTGTTCTTAAGTACAGGTGATATGACATGATTTCAGGCACACGCGGAGGGAGCAGCGTATGTTATCTGTCTTTAGAGAAAATACAGTAATGAGTGGCGCTCTCAGAGAATATATTGAGCGGCGGTTACAGCCCTGTGGGCTGACGACCTATGCCTACATTGTGTTGAGCAAGCATAACCTTGCCGATGTGTTAATGATCTCTAACTACCCAAAAGCCTGGCAGGAGCAGTACCTGTCTAACAATTATTACCAGCGCGATCCGGTTGTGTTAAGTGGGCTTAAGCGAAGCTCACCCTTCTGTTGGGATGAGAACATCACCTTCCGGCTATCCGAAATCTTCAGGTTGTCAAAACCTTACAATATTGTGAACGGTGTGACATTCGTCCTGCATGACCACCTTAACCACGTGGCCATGCTGTCGCTGGTGACTGACTGTTTCGTCTCACAATATGAGCAACTCAAAACGCACAGTGCTAATCTGCAAATGCTGTTGATAGATATCAATGAGCAAACCCACCGTTTGCTGGATACGCCGCCGTCACTCACCTCCACAGGGCCGTC
The DNA here is from genome assembly GCA_966185765.1 of uncultured Enterobacteriaceae bacterium. GTDB lineage: Bacteria > Pseudomonadota > Gammaproteobacteria > Enterobacterales > Enterobacteriaceae > CBIFVZ01. Next base: position 54,746 of record CBIFVZ010000008.1, read on the forward strand.
CTCAGAGCGTGACAGGTCGATGTTCACCCCGCGCGAGCATGAGGTACTGTACTGGGCAAGCATGGGAAAAACCTATGACGATATTGCCATTATTCTCGGTATCACCGAGCGCACGGTAAAGTTTCATATGGCGAATCTGGTTCGCAAGATGGGGGTCAGCAATGCGCGTCAGGCTATTCGCCTGGGTGTTGAACTGAACATGATAACACCCACCACTCTACTGCAATGATGAAGTGCTTCCTCCCAACCCAATGGGTCAGGAGCGAAACAGATGGGGGTATATTTGTCCCCGCTCTGCGCGGTATTGCATGTGCCGGGGCATCAGGAAAACGTTCTGCTCGTCCACCTGCTCTGGCTAGAGTTACAAGAGCTGTGATAGAAAGTTTCACTGCGCGAAACAGTGTCATTGTTGTTGCCCGTGAATGCACACCACTCGGTAAAACCATTCTCAGGGCGAAAGTTGCATGCAGTGCCGCAGGGCGGGCTGTGGTAGATGGTTATGTTGCTCATATCAGCATCTGATTACAAAGTGGCAGAAAGCCGCAGCGCCAGCGCGGCCAGCGTGACAAACAGCACTGGCAGGGTCATGATGATGCCCGTGCGAAAGTAATATCCCCAGCTGATGGTCATGTTTTTCTGCGACAGGACGTGCAGCCACAACAGGGTCGCCAGACTGCCTATTGGTGTGATTTTGGGACCTAAATCGCAGCCAATAACGTTGGCATAGATCATCGCTTCCTTAATGACGCCAGACGCTGTGCTGGCGTCAATCGACAGTGCTCCAACAAGAACGGTTGGCATATTGTTCATGACCGATGACAGGAATGCTGTCAGGAAGCCCGTACCAAACGTTGCCGCCAGCAGTCCCGTATTTGCCAGCATATTCAAAACCCCGGAAAGATATTCCGTTAAGCCTGCATTGCGCAGACCATAGACCACCAGATACATACCCAATGAGAAAATAACAATCTGCCACGGCGCACCGCGCAGTACTTTTCCGGTATTGATGGCATGGCCGCTTTTCGCGACGATGAATAGCACCGCAGCGCCGACGGCCGCAATAGCGCTAACAGGAATCCCCAATGGCTCAAGGACGAAGAATCCGGTAAGCAACAGAAACAGAACAACCCAACCTGCTTTGAAGGTTGCGGGATCTTTAATTGCGCTTGCAGGTACTTTGAGCAAAGTGACGTTGTAGGTTGCAGGAATGTCCCGGCGGAAAAACAGATGTAGCATGCCCAATGTGGCCGCGATAGCAGCAATATCAACGGGGAGCATGACGGATGCGTATTCCGTAAAGCCAAGCTCGAAAAAGTCAGCGGAGACAATGTTGACAAGATTCGACACGATAAGCGGTAGGCTGGCGGTATCGGCAATAAACCCGGCGGCCATAACAAAGGCCAGCGTTGTCTGTTGGCTGAACCCGAGTGCAAGCAGCATAGCGATGACAATGGGGGTCAGGATAAGCGCTGCACCATCGTTAGCAAACAAGGCCGAAACAGCTGCGCCCAACAGGACAATCCAGGTAAACAGCAGACGACCACGCCCGTTACCCCAACGTGATACATGCAGTGCAGCCCATTCAAAAAAGCCCGACTCATCGAGCAACAGGCTGATGATAATCACCGCAATAAAGGTCGCCGTTGCGTTTCAGACGATGTTCCAGACTACCGGAATATCCCCCACATGAATAACACCGGCTACCAGGGCTAGTGCAGCACCAATGCTGGCGCCCCAGCCAATACTGAGTCCTCGGGGTTGCCAGATAACCAGGATCAGCGTCAGTAAAAATATACTCCCTGCCAGTAACATCTCCGACTCCATTATATATGATTACAAGAATGTGTTGATTCAGGTCAGCAGGATGATGCTGCTGATTTATCCAGCCACTGACCAATTTCCTCCCGCAGGCAGTGCCAGGATGTCGTGATGGTATCTGCCGCCCATGCGGGCATATATGGAGAAAGCCGGTAGTGGATCCATTTCCCTTCTCTGCGATCAAGCACCAGTTTAGCCTCTCGCAGGATTGCCATATGTCGGGAAATTTTGGGCTGAGACTCGGAAGTGGCCCCACAAATATCACACACGCACATCTCGCCCGATTCCCTGAGAAGCATCACGATAGCCAGACGGGTTTCGTCTGACAGAATTTTGAAAAGCTGAACAGGCTGTAGCATTTTTCTTCCGGTAAACGTAGACAACACATATGATAAATCATATGTGTTATTTTTAACATTGTCGATTTCAGCGAAGAAGGAAATGGATCAATTTCCGCTCCTCAATACTGACTGTGCCGACAACGCATCCTGAAGTGACTGAGCTGCATGAACTGGTGCAATGGTCTGGCTACGGGGCGACGTGCGCGATAATGAACAGACTGATTGGCCGGATCCCTTTGTCAAAAGGAACGGTTCGTCCTTGCCGGGGAAAACGCTGGCGGTCATGCAGGTCTGCGGCGGTTTTCAGTCATTCAATGACGTTAATCAGAGGCATATCATGGGACGCTGAATGCGCATGTTCACTATCCCGAATGAGTCCTCCATGACAAAAGCCAGGCCAGGATTTGATAACAACGGCGCACGAAACGATGGATAGATCAGACGTTCAGGGACAGGCTGCACAACCGTTACGAGAAAATCGCGACATGCTGGGTGCCACCGCTCATGGCAAATATACCTTAACGCCCTGCTCCCAACCGCTGCAGGCACGTTATCAATTCGCTTTCACTGATATTGATATATTCCAGTACCCGACCGTAAAGCATTGCGGTCGGCACTGGTCTTCCTGCCATTTCCTGCTGCGTGTGGTGTAACACATAAAGCACGGTGCGCTCTATGTCATTTAGGCCGTCGCGCACGTTGGGAATTGAATCCTGCAATTTCATGACAGACTGCCTGCCTGTATACGTATCTGTAGTGTGAGTCTATGCATTCACATACAGACGGTCAAAATGGTTGCACAGACGCGTTTTTACGCCATGCGCCAGGCGGTTGGTGGAATGTTTTAGTGAAGATGCGGGTGAACGTTTGTTGTGAGTCAAATCCGTAACGCAGGCAAATTTCGAACACTTTTTCGTTGGTATTACGCAGATCGCGCGCTGCCATGTATAGCTTACGTGTGCGGATGTAGCGCCCGAGGCTTTCGCCTTTGTGCTGCATAAATAGCCGCTGTAGATGCCATTTTGAATACCCGGCGTGACGGGCAATGTCGTCGATGCGCAAAGGCTGGTCCAGGTTGTGCTCTATCCAGTCAATCAGGGTTTCAATGACCTGCTCAGGTATGGACATACGATTTCCCTTCTTACGGTTTATTGAACGCGCGTTTCCCACCAGGCGCTCATGTGTGGCTCTGTGTGAGCCGGATACACCACTTCACCCATCACAGGTGTCAGCAGTGTGTAAGGTTTGCCCTGGCTTGCTGTTGTCAGCCGCTGCCAGGGATCGTTCCAGGTATGTTTTGCCAGTACAAAACGTCCTGCATGACCGGGCATCACCGTACGGGCATTAAGGTCAACTGCACCCTGCGCCGCTTCTTGCGGATGCATGTGAATGTTTTTCCAGTCCGGGTCGTACTGACCGTTTTCCATGAGAGCGATATCAATAGGGCCAAACCGCTCACCGATGTCTTTGAAGTGCGGACCATAACCGCTGTCCCCACTGTAATAAATTTTGCGCTCAGGAGTGACGAACAGAAAGCTCGCCCACCGTGTGGGATTGGTTTTCAACCCACGACCGGAAAAATGACGGGCAGGCAGCACATGCACGGTTAGCGAGTCAGAAAACGACCACGCCTGCTGCCAGTCGGACTCCTGAATCCGTGCTGCGTCCATTCCCCAGTGCTCCAGATGTGCGCCAACGCCGAGCGGCACCAGCGCCAGACCGACTTTCGGCAGCAGTGCTCGCACCGTCGCGTAGTCCAGGTGATCGTAATGATCGTGGGAGATAATCAGATAATCAATGAATGGCATGTTCTGCGCGCGCCAGGGGTAAGGACCGGTGAAGGCTTTATTGATAAACGAAAACGGTGACGCATAACTGCTGAATACCGGGTCAACCAAAATACGCTTGCCCGCCAGCTGGAGATACCAGGATGAGTGGCCGAGCCACACCACTACGTCTTCTTCCGGGGCCAACGCGCTAAGGTCAGTGGGCTGTAGCGGCAACGCCGCGCCCGGGCGCAGGTTTTCGCGCTTTTGCGTCACAAACTCCCACAAGAGTTGGATGCGCCCTTTCTCGCCTGTCAGCATGGGTGTGGGCTGGGCGTTGTGAAATTGTCCGTCACGGTATTGCGGCGATTGCGTGAGCGCCGCAAGCCGCTCTCCCTCAGGCGCACGGCCAAACACAGGATGCATTAAGTAAGACAGACTTCCCATTGCGGCTATCAGCATTACGATTACCACACTTATTTTCAGGTTCTTCATCAGACGTTAGCGGGACCACATTTAGCAGTGACGGGATGCGCTATATTTTTGAGTGAGTAAACACTCATTTATTGGGTTATTATAGAAAGGCGCGTTATTTCGTCAAGTGGATTCCTGGTTGCCCACCGGGCGTTGCGGCCTGCGACGCGACGTGCTTCAATCTGCACCTTAACGTAACCGGAGGTTAAAAGTGGCTCGTCCCAGAAGTGAAGATAAAAAACTGGCGTTGCTGGAGGCCGCCACCGTCGCGATTGCCCGTGCGGGTATTGGTGCCTCCACGGCACAAATTGCTCGTGGTGCTGGCGTGGCTGAAGGCACTCTGTTTCGCTACTTCGCCACCAAAGACGATCTGCTTAATGCGTTATATCTTCACCTGAAGCGAGGTTTGCTGGAAAATATGCTGGCAGGCCTGGACAGTAGTGCTGCACCTGAAGAGCAGTTGCGCTACACATGGAACAGCTATATTGACTGGGGAATCACCCACTCGCAGGCCAACAGTGCCATTCGCCAGCTGGCAGTGAGTGAAAAAATTACTGAAGAGACCCAGCGGCAGGTGACAGCGCTGTTCCCTGAACTGGATAAACTGTGCGATCTACGCGTGCGCCCTGGTTTTCGCAACGGCCCCTACCGCACTTTTGGTGACAGCCTGTTTCTGGCACTGGCTGAAACCACAATGACTTTTGCGGCCCGTGAACCTGAACGTGCAGCAGAGTATAAAGAGACAGGATTTGAAACGATGTGGCGGGCGCTCGCCAGCGCGGACTAGCGCCCAACTGCGCCGCCCGAAGGCGGCGCTGGATATCAGATAGAGGTCCGGCGATAGCTGCGATATTCCGGCTGCCAGAAGTTATCTTCAATCGCCTGTAACAGCGCTTCAGATGACGTTTTCACCGCTACACCCTGCTGCTGTGCCATGCTGCCTACGGCAAATGCGATATCTTTTGACACCTGCTTAATCCGGGAAAGTTCCGGTAACACCAGCGTACTTTCACCCGTCACCAGCGGTGAGTGTTGTGCCAGCGCCTGACTGGCGGCCATCATCATCTCATCCGTTACGCGCGATGCTCCTGACGCCACCACGCCAAGTCCAATGCCTGGGAAGATATAGGCGTTATTACACTGAGCAATAGCGTAAGTCTCACCTTTAATCAGCACTGGCGGAAACGGGCTACCGGTGGCGACCAGTGCCGCGCCGTCTGTCCAGTTGAGAATATCATGCGGTGTGGCTTCCACCCGCGAGGTTGGGTTAGACAGCGGCATGATAATAGGCCGTGGGCAGTGCTTGTGCATTTCCCGTATGATATCTTCCGTAAACAGTCCCGCCTGCCCTGAAACGCCTATCAGGATGTCGGGTTTGACGTTGTGAACCACGTCGAGCAACGACACCGTTTCGGTGGTGACGTTCCAGTCGCTCAGTTCGTCGCGTTTTTGCACCAGGCGTGCCTGGAAAGGCAGCAGGTTTGGCATGTTGTCCATTAACAGGCCAAAACGGTCAACCATGAACACCCTTGCACGTGCCGCCTCGTCACTCAGCCCTTCTGTACGCATCCAGGCAATTATCTGCTCGGCGATACCACAGCCTGCGGAGCCTGCGCCCAGAAACACAATCTTCTGTTCGCTGAGTTTGCTGCCGGCAGCGCGGCTTGCGGCAATCAGCGTACCGAGCGTAACGGCAGCCGTTCCCTGAATGTCGTCGTTGAAGCTGCAAATCTGGTCGCGATAGCGCTCCAGTAGCGGCATGGCGTTTTTTTGGGCGAAATCCTCAAACTGCAACAGTACGTTTGGCCAGCGGTGCTGAACAGCCTGGATAAACTCATCAACAAACGCGTAATACTCTTCGTCGGTGATACGCGGATGACGCCAGCCCATATACAGCGGATCGTTAAGCAGTTGCTGGTTGTTGGTGCCAACATCAAGCACGATTGGCAGCGTGTATGCCGGGCTGATGCCGCCGCAAGCGGTGTACAAAGACAGCTTACCAATCGGAATACCCATGCCGCCAATTCCCTGGTCGCCGAGACCCAGAATGCGTTCGCCGTCTGTCACCACAATGACTTTAATATTGTGTGTGGAAACGTTTTGCAGGATGTCATCCATATTATGACGATTGGGATACGAGATAAAAACACCGCGCGCCCGGCGGTAAATCTCGGAGAAACGTTCACAGGCTGAGCCGACCGTTGGCGTATAGATAATGGGCATCATCTCATCAAGATGATTTTCAAGCAGGCGATAAAACAGCGTTTCGTTGGTGTCCTGAATATTGCGCAGATAAATATGCTTGTCGATATCGGTCTTAAAATCCTGATATTGACGCCAGCCGCGCTCTGCCTGCTCTTCGATGGTTTCCACCACTTCGGGCAACAGGCCGGTGAGGTTAAAATTGCTGCGTTCTTCCGGGCTGAATGCGCTGCCTTTATTTAGCAGCGGAAATTCCAGCAGTACCGGACCGGCGTAAGGGATATAAAGAGAACGGTTTTTTTTCTGGGTTTCCATGTTACTCACTCTTTCTTTTCTTATGTCCGGGGCCGCGCCGGGCGACCCGTCGCCGTGAGGCGGGTTCGGATAGGGCGCACTCATGATATAAGAAAATGGTTAACATCTCTCTTACAATATATTGCATGGCAATGTTTTCATCTTCAACGCGAAAAATTGCATGCTTCAGCCCATACCGGGCCACAGTACAGTAAGCAAATCTTGCTCCCAATCATCTTAATGAAGCGGCATTACTTAACCCACTTTTTGTGGTATATGTTATTGTTTTATATGTTGAATGTTTTTAAGGTAAATCATGGAATGGGATTCACTTTTAGTATTGTTCAGCATGTTGGTGTGTGGGTTGTGGATGGTTTTTCACTCAGCCAAAGCACTTAGAAGCGGAGTATTTGTCGGCTGGTATAATGGCACGTATAAGAACTACTACATCTACCGTTGTAAAACCCCTGTCTACTTCTACGGGTACAACGCTGTTTTTTCTCTATTCGGCTCCTTTATGATTGGTTTAGCTGTCTATCTTTTAGATGGCTATTATCAGTTTTTATAAACACTTTTCTTCTGACGTCTGACTGATAAATGTGGCCGAACATTCGACGACATTTTCGCCTGCTGGACGCCGCTGCCTGGCTTTCGCCAGGCGTGCGTGAGATGATTTCATGCTGTGTGAATGGCAAAAAGGACACAATAATGCTGCAATCCAGAGGGCGACGCGGATTTCTCGCCTTTTCACTGTTGGCCTGCCTGCTGGCCGGATGTGGCGATCGTGAGAAGCCTAAAGAGCAGCCGCAAAGGCCACCGACAGAACAAAAAACACAGCCGGTGCGCGGCGTGTGGCTCACAACTGTCTACGGACTGGACTGGCCGTCACGCGCTTCAGTTGCGACGTTTTCTGATGCCGAGCGCATCCGTATGCAGCAACAGGAGCTGATTGCCAGGCTCGATAATATGGTGCGTCTTGGCATTAATACCGTTTACTTTCAGGCTAAACCGGACGGCACCGCGCTTTATCGCTCTGCCCTGCTCCCGTGGTCGCCCGTCCTGACTGGTACGGTCGGTAAAAACCCGGGCTACGATCCGCTGGCATTTGTCATTGAGCAGGCGCACCAGCGTGGTCTGAAGGTCCATGCCTGGCTCAACCCCTATCGCGTCACTATGGATACCTCGTCCCAGACGGTGGCCGCGCTGAACGCTATCCGTTACGCAGAAGTCGCCAGCGTTTATACCCAGCATCCCGACTGGATCCGCACGGCCAGCAACCGTTATGTGCTCGACCCTGGCTTGCCAGAGGTCAGAAACTGGATAACGCAGGTGGTGAGTGAACTGGTGAGCCACTACGCTATTGATGGCGTACAGTTTGACGATTATTTCTATTATGAAACACCGGCTTCCCGACTCGACGATAACGTCAGCTGGCAACGCTATGGCGGCGAGTTTGCCAGCCGTGGTGACTGGCGGCGCAGCAATACACTGGCGATGATTCGTGACGTTTCCAGCGTCATCCGCACGTTAAAACCAGACGTTGAGTTTGGCGTTAGCCCAGCCGGTATCTGGCGTAATGTTGCCGATGATGAACGCGGTTCCGCAACCCGGGGTGGCAATACCGCGTACGAAGCGGCGTATGCCGATACCCGCCAATGGGTGCAACAGGGACTGCTGGACTACATCGCACCGCAGTTGTACTGGCCGTTTGGCCGTGAGGTGGCACGTTACGACACGCTGGCACACTGGTGGGCCAATACTGTGGCAGGCACGCGCACCCGACTTTATATCGGGATTGCGTTATATAAAGTGAACCAGCCTGCGGCGAACGAACCTGACTGGACAATCGACGGCGGGGTGTCCGAACTTAAGCGACAACTCGATCTTAACGAAAGCCTGCCGGGCGTAGACGGCACTATTTTGTTTCGTGAGGATTTTCTCCATCAGCCGCAAACCCACTATGCCGTTGAGTATTTGCAGCAGCGCTGGGGGCGAAAGAGCAGATAGTTTATATGCCGGTCAGCTAAATACTGACCGGCATTGTTTAAACGGGCTGGATGCCGGGCGCGGTTGAGATTAACGCAGGGCTTTGCACAGTTCATTCCAGTAGGCTGCCCTGCGGCTACGGTGTATTAGATGGTCTTTCACGGTTAAATAACTCCTGCGTCACGTTCCCGAGGTCGACGCCGTAAAGGTGAAGGCCGTATACGGCAGACTCCAGCGCGCGGTCTGCATCATGAACGCCAGACGCTGCTTGCCATGCATGCAGGAGATTACGCCAGAAAATGCGGGTGAGAACCTGTCGCATAATTAACTCCACGTTGAAGGTATGTATGAAGTTAATCACCGTCACGTGCAGGACGGAAATACGTATTTTGACAACGCTTATGCGCAGAGGTGAAAAGGCGTGCACGCCCCGCCCCTGCGCATTTCCCCTTCAACTACTCAATGATCTGCGCGATTTTATTTTCCATCCACGGATAAAACGGATTGGATGAAACGCGAATCAGTGACTCAACGCCTGCATTCAGCACCCCGGTTTCCCCACGAATACTGATAGCCCCGATACTGATGCCAAATTCATTGCGTTTATCGGGCGTGCGACCATACAACGAGTCACTTTCCGGGAACGGCAACGCGATGTGTGACAGCGAGTAAACATCCGGGGGCCAGCGCAGATTAAGGGGTTCGGCCTGGGAGCCAGGTTGCCCTGCGGGGGTGACAAGCGCGTGCACCTGCGGCGTGTCGGCAGACAGATTGGTGATAACCGTTGTCTGGTAGCGACGCGGTGCAGAAGGCAACAGCCGTGACACCGCAGTCCATGCATCGGGTGTCAGTAGCGGGCGATAGATTGCTGCCTGGTTGATATCAAACAGCACCAGTTCGCTGCCATTTGCGGGCAAGTGCTGGTAAAACGCACTCACAACGGCGTCTGTACGTACGGTGGCATCGACAACCGACTGAAACGTCAGCACTGGCGGTAGCCTGGCAATATCGCCATTATCCGCCGCGCCAGCGAGAGATTTTTGCAGTTTTTTGGTCAAAAGCCAGGACTGGCGTGCTGCATTGACGGGAAATGAATTGTACTTAAAGGGGTTAAACTCTGGCTGTGTGCTAAGCCAGGCCGAGCGTGCAAAAGCCGGAAATACCGCTGGTAATCCGGCCAGTCCCGCAAAGCGCGCAAAACTTGTCACACCAATCATCGGAGAAATTAGTACGATGCGTTTTGGCATACGCAGCGTATTGTCGTGCAGCGCATCCAGCGCGTACTGCATCGCCAGTGCCCCGCCGTTAGAATAACCAACCAGATGCAATGGCACTGTTGGGTCTGTCAGCGACGCTGCTTCTCGCACAGCAAGGCGCGCCGCAGCCTGCCAGTGAGTCGTTGTCACATCTGTCAATGCGCCGGGCACCGTACCGTGGCCTGGCAGACGAATGCCTACCGCGACATAACCGTGTTGGCGATAAAGTTCTGCCACATGGCGAAGACTATAGGGGGAGTCCGTTAAGCCGTGCAGCAGAACGACGGCCCCCCGAGGTTTGCCTGCTGGCTTTAGTACATAAGAACGGTTCCAGTCGGTGGTAAATTTTTCTGGCCAGACCAGCCCGTCAGCATAATACCGATTAAGTGGCGTTTTTGACTCAGGTTTAAGCTTATCGGCAAGGTGCGTTTTTTCAGCCTCAAACAGCTGGTTTTCACGGTACAGGTAGTCGCTCCAGCGGGCGCTATCAATAGCCGCCGCGTCCATCTCTGGTGCAACCCAGGTATGCCACGGCTCCAGCGGTGGCCCACGCAGGGTGTCATACATACGCAGTGCCAGCATTCCGGCACCAAACAGAAACAACGCCAGCAACGCACGCTTTGCCCACCTGCGGGTAAATTTCAGCATTGTTGAACCATTATTATGAGAAAGTGATTATCAGGCATAGTAGCGCTGCGTGCTGGTCGGGTACACATCCTGTATGCCATATTCAGCTTTCCGGCAGGAGCATCACCATTTTCACCGCGCGATTGCCGCTAAGATGCCAGGACACCTGGGTATAACGCAGCTCACCAGAAACAATATGGTGAAAATGACGCTCTCCGCCCCGGCGCTCTACTACCTGCTGGCGCGCCCACTGTGTGCGAAACGCGTCACTTGTCGTCGACATCTCGTGGATAAATGCCTGTAAGCGCGGCTCCTGCATATAATGAATCCCTTCGGCGCGCAGTTCAGCCACAATGCGCCCACAGCGCGTGTCCCAGTCCGGTACCAGGCTTTTCGCCAGCGGATGCATAAACATAAACTTCATCATGTTAGGTGCGTTATCACTATCGAGCCAACCGCTGAACAAGGTTTCGGCAGCATGGTTCCAGGCCAGCAAATCCCATGTTAAATCCAGCACATAACATGGCGTGCTGACCTGATGTACGCATGCGAGTACGCTGCTGTTCACACCACTCGCTTGTTCGTCACGGCTGTCGGTTAACTGCGCCAGACGAAACAGATAGCCGCGTTCGGTCGCGTCCATGCGTAACGCATTGGCGATACTGGAAAGTGTTCTGGCGGAAACCGCTACATCGCGCCCCTGCTCTATCCAGGTATACCAGGTGGTACTTATTCCACTGAGCTGTGCCAGTTCCTCGCGGCGTAGTCCGCGAGTGCGACGTCTTGGCGTAGCAGGTAGCCCCAGTGTTTCAGGTAGCGTATTTTCACGCCGGGTACGCAGGAATTGGCCCAGTGCTTTGGGGCCGGAAAGTGCGTCATCGCTCATCGTGGTATCAGCCAGTACTAGTATAAATGCTCATATTGTACCCGTATGTTGTGCAACGTATAGTCGATTTGCACAACAACGACAGATAAGGAAGCAAATCATGAATAATAACCACCGGGCGCTGGTCGACGGCCAGTTTGGTGAACAGGCACAGGCCTATCTGCACAGTGCGGTACATGCGCAGGGAAGCGATCTTGAACGACTGGCCGCCTGGCTTGCCGCCACGCCTGACGCACGGGTGCTTGATATGGGTTGCGGTGCAGGACACGCCAGTTTTGTCGCTGCGAACGTTGTGGCATCCGTGGTCGCCTACGATCTGTCGGATCGTATGCTGGCGGTGGTGAATGAAGCCGCGCAGGCACGAAATCTCAGCAATATCACCACCTGTCAGGGAATGGCCGAATATCTCCCCTTTGGTGATGGCGAGTTTGATGTGGTTATTAGCCGTTACTCGGCGCACCACTGGCACGACGTGGGCCGTGCCCTGCGTGAGGCAAAACGGGTATTGAAACCTGGCGGCACACTGATCGTCATTGATATCTGCTCACCTGGTCGCCCGACGCTGGATGTTTTTTTACAGACCATCGAAATGTTACGCGACCCTTCTCACGTACGTGATTACACTCAGGGCGAGTGGTTAACTCAGGTGAACGAGGCTGGTTTTACCGTACGCGACCTGCGTAACGAACGGCTGGCGCTGGAGTTTAGTAGCTGGGTGAGCCGTATGAACACACCGCCTGAGCTGGTTGAGGCTATTCGTCTTCTGCAAAGTAAAGCGACAGATGACGTGCGCCGTTATTTTGAGGTTGCTGCTGATGGTTCCTTTGCCAGTGACAGACTGATGTTCATGGCACAATAAAGCCTGTGCCGCCCACCGTGGCGGCGTTTTTTTGACCTGATGTTCACTGTTTACAAGCTTGTGTTAATGTGGCTCTTTTATCACTTAATGGAGAGGCCGGGATGGCTGAAGTGAGCATCAGCGAAAGCGAAAAAGATCTCATCCGCGATAAACTGGAAGCGTATTGCCGCGATAATCTGGATGTAGAGCTGGAACAATTCGACGCAGAGTTTTTATGTGACTTTGTCGTAAAAGAGTTTGGTCCGCTGTTTTATAACGCCGGTATTGAAGAGGCTATTCGCACTCAGGCAGCATGGAGTGAACGTATCCAGGAAGAAATGGATTTGAAGAAAATATTCTAGTATCACGTTTTTGCGGCAGTTTTACGGCATAAGCGCGACGTGCAATGGGCAACGTCAGTGTGCTGCAACGTCGGTCCCCCTTTTTCTTGCGCGAATATAGTATATCGACAATCACAGACTTATCTCGTCTGCCCTCGGGCGTTGCTGCGTTGCCAGCGCTTGCCCTTACACCAGACCCTTTTAATCACTTTTGACCCGTAAGCGTCTGTCACGCCTGAAACTGCTGCTTTTTTTAAAACTGACCCGCAGATCGCGGGCCAGTAAAAATAAGCACATGACACGGGCGTTAACGTGACACTGTCACCCCTTCTTTTTGTGTCTCGCTCACGCGCAGGAACAGCGCACAGGTGGCGGCCAGCCCACAGAATGCGGCGCACATTAGCCACCAGGCCGGTGCGCTACGGCTACCGGTAAACTCAACCAGTGCGGTGGAAATCACCGGCGTGAGGCCACCAAACACCGCCGTTGCCAGGCTAAACGCCAGCGAGAATCCCACGGTTCGCACGTAGACGGGCATGATTTCAGTGAGTGCAGCCACCATTGCACCGTTATACATGCCAAAAAAGAATGAGAACCACAACAGCACCACCGTCATGCGGGTAAAATCTGGCGCGGCCGTAAGCCAGGTCATGGCAGGCCAGGTGGTCAGCAGCGCCAGTACGGTAATGCTCAGCAACACGGCACGGCGCCCGACGCGGTCTGAAATGGCCCCGCCTATCGGTAACCAGAAAAAGTTAGAAATACCCACCAGCATTGTCACCGTCAGACTCTCTTCTGCACTCAGATGCAGCACCGTTTTGCCATAGGTCGGTGTGTAAACGGTAATAAAATAGAACGTGGTGGTGGTCATGGCTACAAGCAGCGTACCTGCCAGCACTCGCCGCCAGTTCTGCGCAATGGTGCGGAAAATCTCTTTACTGTCCGGGCGGTGGCGACGTTGCAGAAACGCTTCGGTTTCCTGCAACGAGCGGCGCAGGACAAAAATGAGCGGAATTATCATACAACCGATAAAAAACGGAATGCGCCAGGCCCACTGGCTGATTTCATCCGGGCTGAACAGCTGGTTAAGACCGTAGCCAAGCAGCGCGGCAAATACAATCGCGACCTGCTGGCTGGCAGACTGCCAGCTGGTATAAAAGCCCTTATGCCCTGGCGTGGCAATTTCAGAGAGATACACCGACACGCCGCCAAGCTCTACCCCTGCGGAAAACCCCTGCAATAACCTGCCCACAAGCACCAGCAGCGGCGCGGCAATACCGAGTGTGGCGTAACCAGGCACAAGCGCAATCAGCAGCGTGCCACAGCCCATTATTCCGAGCGTGACCATCAGCCCCTTGCGCCGCCCAATACGGTCAATATAGGAACCGAGTACGATAGCGCCGATGGGGCGCATCAGGAACCCGGAGCCAAACACGGCAAATGTCAGCATGAGTGAGGCAAACTCACTTCCCGCAGGAAAAAACACATGTGCGATGTGCGTGGCGTAAAAGCCAAACAGGAAGAAGTCGAACTGCTCAAGGAAATTACCGCTGGTGACGCGCAGGATCGCACCCACCTTTCCTCTGCGCCCGTTTGGGTGTTGAGAGACAGGATTATTCACGGTCAGGTTCTCCATTGTACATTGCTGTAGGGCGGCTCTGCGGCCGCAGGTTTTTTTAGTCATATCAAGCGCCGCCTGCCTGGCAGCGCGAGTTTTAACGCTGGCGTTTCTCTATTGCCCACTTCAGTAACGCGGCGCAACGGTAGAAGCCGTGGGCAAACTTGCCGTACGGCAGAGTCAGAAACAGGGCCATCACCATTCCCAGATGCACAGCAAGCAGTGCCCCCATAGCGGTACTGTCACGCCACGCCAGTAGCGCTAGCCCACTGAGACTGATAAGCAACAGCAGCAGGCAAAAGCCACGGTCCATCCCTTTTTGCTGAGCGTCACCATGCAATGGCGCACGTTTGATATTGAGCCACAGTAAACCGGCTGGCCCGATGCAAAGCCCGATACCGCCGAGCGTGCCAAGTACCACCGGTAAGCTGAACAGTGGATATGGCGCTTCCTGCCCCAGCAGGTAGTGATAACCCGTCGCAACAAGGGTTGCGGCAAAACAGAGCATGAACCCGTAAAACGTAAAGTGGTGAAACAGGCGGCGGCGCTGGGTAAAGCGGTCGTTTTCATCGTTGCAGCCTTCGCCGTGACCACCGTCGAGGTATTTGAGCGTCAGTGCGTTGCCCGCGGCTTCAAGCGCTGCCGGTGCCTGTGGTATGCCGCCCGAAATACCGCGCCAGAAACGCACCACGCCGGTCATCAGCACCACCAGTGCGCAGATAAAAACGCTGCCAAACATGGCTGCCAGCAAACCGTGAGGGAAAATGCGGTAGAAATTACCTGCCAGAGGTTCATGCATCAGACCGCCCTGCATCGCCACGGCCAGCAGTAAAAACAGGCTCAGGCAACCCGCCAGCGCCAGTACGGTAGTCATACCGGCGTGGCGGTAAAGTGACGCGAATCGCGGTGGCCATGCGTAGCTCTGGTAAGTTTCCAGACGTACTTTTGCCATTGCCTGCGGTACGGTAATCGCAAACTCATGCGGTGGCGCATACTGGCAGGCGTGCAGGCAGGCACCACAGTTGTGACACAGGTTCGCAAGGTAGTTCACGTCCGCCTTGTTGAATTCAAGCCGGTGGGTCATAGCGGGAAAAACGGCACAGAACCCTTCGCAATAGCGACAGGCATTGCACACCTGCATAACGCGCGCGACTTCCGCTTCATTCGGACTCAGCACCTGAGCCTCTTCAATTAAGACATCAATATTAAGCCGCTGCATGGCGCACCTCACGTTTCACGGCAGCCCGGGCTGCTTCACGTCCGGCAATACAGCCAAAGGTGGTGCCAATCGACATGCCCACGCCTGCGGTATAGCCTTTACCCAGCACGTTACCTGCCATCATTTCACCAGCCACAAAAAGGTTGTCAGAGGGTTGTCCGTTAAAGTGGACCGCAGCATGTTCGTTCACCTTTAGTCCCAGGTAGGTAAAGGTGATGCCGGGGCGCAGTGCATAGCCGTAAAAAGGCGGTGTATCAATCGGGCGCGCCCAGTGGCTTTTCACGGGGGACAGCCCTTCTGTGTGGCAGTCATCCAGGATAGCGTGGTTGAAATGACCTGTACGGCAGGCGCGGTTATAGTCATTAACCGTCTGCTCAAACCGGGTTGCGTCCAGCCCCAGCTGTTGTGCCAGGCCGGCAAGGGTTTGCGACTGCGCACCGGGAAATACCGGCGGCATGAAATGGCCAGGCGCTTTCGCATCAATAATTGAAAAACCGATTTGTCCGGGCTGCTGCGCCACCAGGCGGCCCCAGATGGCATAGCGTTTTGGCCAGAAGTCCTCACCTTCGTCGTAAAAACGCGCTGCATCACGGTTGACCACAATGCCCAGCGACACGCAGTCAACGCGGGTACAGATGCCGCCGTCATAACGCGGTGCGCGGGCATCAATCGCGACGCAATGGGACTGGGACGGCTCGCCAATGATATCGGCCCCGGCGTCCATCATGAATTTCAGCAACACGCCCTGGTTAAACCGCGTGCCGCGAATAAGAAAGTTATCGGCGGGCCATTCGCCTGCGGCATTCTGTCCCCAGGCCTCCCGCAGCCAGTCCCGGTTGGATTCAAACCCTCCACAGGCCAGCACGCAACTGCGGGCAGTAATACGTTCTTTTCCAGCATGCGCCGCAATAAAGCGCCCGTCTTTCAGCTCCAGCGCATCAACCGGCGTGTCATAGCGAATCTGCACACCGAGCTTTTCCGCGCTGCGATAATAGGCATTTACCAGCGCTTTACCCCCGCCCATGAAAAACGCATTGGTGCGTGCGACATGTAATGCGCCGGAAAGCGGTGGTTGAAAATGCACGCCGTGGCGGCGCATCCAGTCGCGGCAGGTGGATGAGGTACGGATCACCAGTCGCGCCAGCGCCTCGTTAGTTTGCCCCTGCGTTACACGCAGTAAATCCTGCCAGAACTCTTCTTCCGGGTAGCTGTCGACCAGCACATCCTGTGGCCCGTCGTGCATACAGCGTAAATTGCGGGTATGAGCAGAGTTGCCACCGCGCCACGCTCTGGGCGCGGCTTCCAGCAACAGCACTGAGGCTCCGGCTTCACGTGCGGTGAGGGCCGCGCACAACGCCGCATTGCCGCCGCCAATAACAAGCACGTCAAACATAGTCAGACTCCATTGTTACTTACTTGTTATGGAACTGTATGTTTTATGACAAGGCAGCGACACGCTGAGTGGCTAAAGGGGGGTTTACATTTCGTAAAGGCGGGCACCTGGCCAGCGACCATCGGTGACTAGTCGGGTCATGACATCAAGCAAGACCACTCTGGCCGCCATTCCGGCAGGTGAAAGCTCATCGTCATTAAGGCTTACCAGCAGATTTACCCGACGTGATGCCGGTGCGTCCAGTGCCAGCACGCGTAACGGTTCATCATGCAGACGCGAGACGGCAGCGCCTGGTTGTATTGTTACCCCCAGACCGCCGCGTACTGCCTCCATCAGCAGTGCCAGACCATCAATATCTATCACTGAATTGAGCACATGCGGTTGCCGGGCGCAAAACCGCTCAACTAATGCCCGCAGGCCATGTCCTGCACTGGGCAGAATAAGCGGCAGCTGGTGAAGACAGTCCACTGCTATCTTGTCACCCGTGTGGTTTGCCAACAGTTCATGACGACCAATGACAAACAGCGTTTCCTCCAGAACTGGTATAGCACTCCAGCCACTGGCCGAAGACTGCTGGAATAAAATGCCCAGATCGAGCTGGCGCGTGGCAATTTGCGAAGCCAGATTACCTGATAAACTCTCCACGACGTGCAGGCGCACATCCGCATAGCGTTCGCGCATGGCATGAATAAACGGCAAACCCAGCACAGAGGCGGTACTCGGTGCCATACCCACACTGACGTGACCGGACAGACGGGCACTTTGCGCGGCTTTCACTGCCTCACTGGCATGGCGCAGTGTCAGTTGTGCCTGGTGAAAAAAGGCCAGGCCAGCGCCGGTAGGCTGTACGCCACGTGAGGTTCTCTGAAGTAAGCGCGTGGCAAGCTCGTCTTCAAGTCGGCTAATTTGTTGACTCAGCGCTGAAACGCCCACAGCCAGGTGTTGGGCAGCTCCAGAGAAACTCCCGGCCTCAATAACGCTGACAAAATATTTAAGTTGGCGCAGTTCCATATGTGCTCTCTGACAGAAAAGACGCCTCAGGGGATAGCGCAAAATGACGCCTCTGGCTCGCATGAAAGTGCAAAAATGGGAGGCGACACGATTTTCTGATACGTGAGAGGCAATGTAAGGCATATCTGGGGCGTACTTAATGAATTTTTATCAAACAGCCGGGAGCGCCAATACCCTTACGGACAACCATGTCTTTATGCCCTGGTGTATCCTCGTGCCTGACACAGGCGACCATGCGTAAAAAATGGTCAAAGCCTGTCATTGATACGCCATATCAGTATCCCGTTATTTTTTAGCATGCAATGCCATAGCGTGCGCAATAACGCTCGTCAATCGCTGCCAAATGCCAGGCATAAGTTTTTATAATAATGCCCATTCAACAAGGAGGAGATATGCGTCGTACCCTGCTTTTGTCCGGTTCCCCCGCCAGTCCAGTGGGCAGCGAAGTCACCCGCGGCTGTATTGCCGTGCTGCCGATGCTTATCGGCATTATCCCCTTTGCGCTGTTGCTGGGTGCTCAGGCAGCGGCCAAAGGAATGACGGCCATTGAATTGCCGCTAATGACCGGACTTAACTTTGCTGGCGGCTCCGAATTTGCGGCTATTGCGCTATGGACCTCGCCGCCTCACCTCCTTGCCATCATGATGGTGACATTTTTGGTCAACAGCCGTCATTTATTGATGGGCGCAGCGATGGCACCGCATCTGGGACACCTGCCGCTTCGCAAAGCGGTGCCTGCACTGCTGGTGATGTGTGACGAAAGCTGGGCGCTGGGCATGGCTGATGCCGCTCGCCGCCGTCAGGAAGGCCTGACGCCAGGTTTTAGCCTGCCTTATTACGTGGGCGTAGCCGGTTCGTTGTGGGTCATGTGGGTGCTGTTTACCGGTCTTGGCGTGCTGATTGGCCCGGTGTTGGGTGATATCACACGCTGGGGTTTTGATATGGCGTTTCCGGCAGTATTTCTGGTGCTGCTGCGCGGCATGTGGAAAGGCACTCGTTCGGCGTTTGCGTGGCTGGTAAGCCTGGTGGCAGCTGCCACCACCTGGCACTATTTCCCCGGCTCTGCCTGGTACGTACCGGTCGGTGCTGGTGCGGGCATTCTGACTATTCTGCTGATGACCGCGAGGGGCTGAGCGTGACCATATTGACAATAGTATTGATGGCAATGACCACCTGGTTTACGCGTGTGGCGGGTTTTATGCTGCTGCGGGAACGTACGCTGGGTCCGCGCGTGCGTGCAGTGATGGAGGCCGCGCCCGGTTGTGTGCTCATCACCGTCATTGCTCCACATTTTGTGACGACAAATCCGGCAGATATTCTCGGGCTTGCTATTGCGCTAGTCGCGGCCACGCGCTTTTCTCTACTGCCAACGGTGGTTATCAGCGTGGTCGCTACTGCGCTACTACGTGCGTTACTCTGATCAGGGCAACGGTATTTCGGTAGTCTGTTTAATTTTTTGCATCGGGATGTCGGTTTTGATGCTTTGCACGCCATCGATGCGCGTCAGATGGTCAATCTGAAAGCGGCGATAGGCGTCCAGATCGGTCACCAGTATGCGTAACAAAAAATCGCAGTCACCGGCCATCAGGTGGCACTCCACCACCTCAGGTAAATGCTCCACCTCGCGGGCAAAATGATTCACCGTTGCCGCATCCTGACTTTTAAGCCACACGCGTGCAAACACTGTTAACCCCAGCCCAATAACCGCCGGATTGAGCAATGCAACGTAACGGTCAATCACGCCCGCTTCTTCAAGCATTCTTACCCGCCGCAGGCATGGAGAGGGCGACAGCCCCACACGTTCGGCCAGAATATTGTTAGCAATGCGCCCATCTTCCTGTAACGTTTTTAATATCCGGCGGTCAATTTCATCAAGCTTCCAGGCCATTTATTGCCATCCTTATCGTTTTTTGTAGCATTGGATGCTACCAGTCTATCGCATCAATTCCAGATTAATCCTGAAACTTTCTCAGATACTCAATCTGACGCTGTAAAATATCCGCGTGAATGATAATGTCTGTTCTCACCAATTTTTGTTGAGGTTTTCTTATGTCTCAGGACGTACAACCTTCTCCGATCGTATTGGTCCAGCAGCTGCAGGCACTGTCTCAGACTGGACTTACCTACGCTCAGGACGCGTACGACATTAAGCGTTATGAATCATTACGCGAGATTGCAACGAAACTGATGACCCAACTGTTGGAGATGGAACCTCACGTCGTTTTGGGGCGCGTGTACTGCGCCCAGCAGGGTTATGCAACACCGAAAGTCGATACCCGCGGCGTTATCATTCGCGATAACAAAGTGCTGCTGGTGCGTGAAGCCGACGATGGCGGCTGGAGCCTGCCTGGTGGCTGGGTCGATGTGGGCGACAGCCCATCGGGTTCAGTATGTCGCGAAGTCTGGGAAGAAACCGGGCTTGAAGTGACATCGAAACGTTTGATTGGCGTGTGGGACCGCAATCAACACGATCATCCGCCCTATCCGTGGCATGTTTACAAGCTGTTCTTCCACTGCGAAGTGACGGGGGGCGAGCTGCGTACCAGCGAGGAGTCCACCGATGTGGCATTTTTCTCGCTTGATGATTTGCCAGAATTGTCGCTGACGCGCGTGGTGCCAGAAGAGATTTTCACCAGCGTGCGCATTATCCAGGAAGACAGTCCACCCTGGTGTGACTGAGTATGTCCACGAAAATAATGGCCTGTGTAATGCCGATCACATAAAGTGATCGGCATTGTTTTTAAATGGTGTTCCATTACATTATTGCGCAACAGAAGGTGGCTTGGCTTCATCAGGCATACCATACGTACCAGCGTGTTTTCAGGGAGAGAAAATGTCAAGAATGCTACTCATTATCGACATGCAGCGATTTGTGGAGAGCCGGATTCGTCATGGCGTGGGATACTATCCCCTGGACGCCATTGACAACATGCGGCATGTGCTCAGTGCCTTTCGATCTGACAACGAGTTAGTCGCTCATGTTATTCACCAGACAGACGGTGAAAACAGCCCGCTCAGCCAATATTCACCCGATTACCCGGCCATCGCAGCTTTTGAACATCGCGCTGAAGAACCGGTATTTATCAAGAATACCTCCTCTGCGTTTGCGTCAACGGCGCTTAAAGAATACATCGATCAGCATGGTATATCCGAGGTTGTCGTCATTGGCGCAGTGGCCGGCTTTTGCGTTAACTCCACGGTCAGGCACGGAGCCGATCTCGGGGTAAAAATGACAGTGGTCCGGGATGCGGTCATCAGTTTTGACTTACCGGCAGGCAAGCGCGAAGAAAAAACGATTCATGATGTGACAATGAGCCTGCTTGAGGCTGGCTTTGCCCGGTTATCAGAGACTGCCCGGTTTTAGTGATGAGAGGGTACATACTGGCGTTTTACCTGCTGGCTTTGCAGTGCAGCAAGTAAACAACATAGTGGCGCTAACACACTGATATACCCGGCAGGCTACCTGCCGGGTCGATGATTAACGGCGGTCTAGAGAAAAACGGCCAGGACCGGCTACAACCAGCAGCACAAAACCACCGGCAATGCTGACGTTTTTCCAGAAGTTGATCATATTAGGTTGCACGGCATCACCGGTAAGTGTCCAGTACGGATGGCCGATAAACGCTGTACCGAGCGTATAGAGCGCAAACACGATGGCTATCGGGCGTGTATAAAAACCAATGGCAATCAGAATGGGTGCCAGCACTTCCATAACCACGGCAACAACAGCGGCAAGCGTGGGTGCGGGTACATTCAGCATTGTCATATATTGCACGGTACCGCTAAACCCCATGAGTTTTGGCAGACCGAAAATAAAAAACAATGCAACCAGCGCAATCCTTGCAATTAACAGCATCAGCGGTGTTGCACCGCCAAAGTCGAGATACCGCAGTTTGTTCATAATCAGCTCTTTTTACCGGAAAGGTGATTTAAAGCTAATACAACAAATCACGGCTCGCCAGCTCAGACGAAGCGATTGAGTATGTTTTGTAATGCGAACTGGCTCACACTATACGTTGTGTTGTCCAGACCCAGACCAAAATCCTGCTGCAGGCATTGCCAGACGTCTTGTGCCGACAGTATTTTTTCGGTTTCACACCCGTCCGGGGTACGGCGAGTAAGGCGTTGGTTGAGCAGTCGCAGTTGCCCGCCGTCAGCAAGCCACAGGCTTGCCATCAGGCGGTGGCGAAAGTGCGAATCCGGCCAGGTGGCCACAAAGTGGTTTGCCATCAGGTCGTCGCTGAAATACGGGTGAACGTCGTCAAAGAGATAGAGTTGTTGCCAGGCATCACGCTGCCAGGCGTAAAGTAACCAGCCTTCTGACACGTGATCCAACCGATATAACCCGTGTGCGGTACGCTGTTCCAGCCCGGCGCACATCCGCAGCGGCGTACTGATGCTCGCGCCACCAAAACCCACATCGGCAAGCCAGACGTCATCATCAATCGTCACCTGCATCATGCGGTGGGTACGCGGTGGCATGGTTTGCGGGTTGGCAATCAGCACCCTCGCCGCCAGGCTCATCACGCTAAATCCAATCTCTTGTAGCACGTGCTGGAAAAGACCGTTTTGTTCGTAACACCAGCCACCCCGTTTTGCGTGTACCAGTTTGGCAAACAGTGAGTCGGTATCTATCGCTGGCGTGCGCCCGAGTACGGCGTCGAGATTTTCAAAGGCAATGGAACAGGCATGGCGCAAATGCAACTCGCGCAGCGTCGGCAATGTAGGTTCTGGCACGCCGTGCGGCCAGCCGATACGGGTCAGATATGCATCCAGACTGAAAGCCATTGATTTCTCCCTTACAGCAGGCCGTTGCGGGCCAGTACGCCACCCAGCTCGGGCAGTGCGCGCATACGCTCTACAATGTCATAAAGTTTTGGTGTATTGGCAATGAACCAGGCTTCGCCAGGACGCCAGCGTACCATAACAGGCCAGTAGGCATCGAGCAGCGTCATGCGCTCACCGCACGTCCACTCCCCTTTCCTGAGTTGGTTTTCAAGCCACTGATATAACATATGACGATGGCCATCGACGCGTTCGCGCAGTTGCTGCTGTGCCCCCTCACTGTCAAGCCAGCGATCGGGATGATCGCTGTAGGAAAACGAAGGATAAAGGCTGGCATTAAGCCAGATAAGCAGGCGTTGAAAGCGCAGCCGCGCCGGTGTACCTATGTCGGGCGCCAGATCCGGGCAGCGGTCGAGCAGCAGCAGCGCCAGTGCTGCCGTTTCCGTGAGTATTTCACCGTTTACCGTTTTAAGTACGGGTATCTGGCACAATGGATTAAGTGCGCGTATTTGCTCACGCTGGGGGCCTGGCTGGTCAAACCCTTCCACATTCACAAACTGATAGTCTTCACCCGCGAGCGTCAACATGATTTCGCTGATGGCCGAGCCCCAGCCTGGCACGCCGTAAAGCATAAACATGGTTGCCTCCGTTAATCATGAGGGCGCTTTCGCGCCCGCCAGAGTTATTGCGCGCGACTAACGCGCCACACCGCGTTGCCGGCATCATCTGCAATCAGTAATGCGCCCTGATTATCCTGGGCCAGGCCTACCGGCAGACCGCGTACCGATTTCTCGTCATCCGACAAAAAGCCAGTAACCACAGGTTCAGGTTCGCCGACCGGTTTGCCGTTCTCAAAAGCTATCCAGACTACCTGATAACCATTAAGCGGCGTGCGGTTCCAGCTGCCATGCTCGCTGACAAACGCCCCGCCGCGATACTGCGGCATGCTGTTGCCGGTGTAAAACAACAAACCGAGCGGTGCCACGTGTGAACTTAAGGCGTAATCCGGTTTCACCGCCTTCGCAACCAGATCCGGGCGCGGTGGTTTCACGCGCTCATCCACATGCTGGCCATAGTAGCTGTACGGCCAGCCGTAAAACGCGCCGTCCTGAACCGACGTCATGTAATCAGGCACCAGATCCGAGCCTATCTCATCCCGTTCGTTCACTATCGCCCAGAGTTTGCCGGTTTGCGGCTCCCACTGTAGCCCGGTTGGGTTGCGCAGACCGCTTGCGAAAATCCGACTGGCGCCACTGGCGGTGTCAACCTCAAGGACCGCAGCACGGCGGTATTCCGCCTCAATTCCGTTTTCCGTAATGTTGCTGTTAGAGCCAACGCCTACGTACAGTTTGCTCCCATCCGGACTCGCCAGCAGGGCTTTAGTCCAGTGGTGATTGATACCTCCCGGTAAATCCGCGAGTTCCCTGCCCGGTGCAGTGATGCGTGTCTGGCCCGGTTGATAAGGATATGCCATCAGCCTGTCAGCGTTGGCGACATACAGCGTATTGCCGATAAGCTGTACGCCAAACGGTGAGTAGAGATTCTCAAGCAAAATGTGTTTTTCAAAACGGCCATCAGCCTGCGGGCGCAGTAGCGTGATACGGTTGCCGCCTGGGCCACCCTTGCCTGAGGCTTTTTGTACTACTCCCATTATCAGCTGTTTGGGGCGGCTGGTCGGTTTGGGTGGTCCGTTCGCTTCCACAACCAGCACATCGCCATTTGGCAGCGTGTAAAGCTGGCGCGGGTGTAACAAGTTATCTGCCACTTTTTCTATCTTCAGCCCTTGCGCCACTTTTGGCGTTTCCCCCGTTTTCCAGGGTTCACCTTTTGGTACCTGCATTGGCGGCAGCAGGAAGTTTTGCGCTTGCGGCAGTTCAGGGTTTGGGCCAACCTGCTTCATAGGGTCAAGCGTTGCTCCGTCGTCACAGCCTGCCAGCGCCAGGGTGAGACACATCATCAGCAGTGATTTTTTCATTACTTTTCCCTCACACACGGTCGCGCAGCACCTGCTGCAGATGGGCAATGACGAGCACAATGACGGTCAGCGCAGACAGAATGACGCCAGTGGGCACTACCGCCCAGGCGTCACGGCTGTGAATGAAAGCGTTGAAAATAGCCAGCACAACGGCAATCAGGTACGCCCAGAAGTGAATTTTTACCGCCGAGCCCTGGGGATATGATCCGGTTATCCATACCTGTACCAGATTGATAAGACGCGGGATCACCGCCAGAAACAGTCCGAAGGCAATAAGCCAGCTGGCGGCCTGAGTCCAGAAAATCTCCTGGCTGTAGAGATAAATAATGTCAAACATCAGGGCCGCAGCAAAAAAGCCGACAGGTAACGGGTTCAGCAGTTCATAGACCACCACAGCCAGCACCGAGCGACGCCCAGAGGTATAAGCGTTCATTCACAGTCTCCTTGAGTTAAAAGGCCGCGCCTGCAACGTGCGGGCGACGTATTGCCTGTGAAAGCGTAGTCAACCACAGCGCTAAACGGCGGAAAAAAGCCGCTTTAGCGGTAGATTTCCTCCATGCGTTGCCAGCAGGTCTGGTGTGCGGCATCAATTTGCTGGCGGGCAAAATCGGTAAACAGCGTTAATGCCGTAGCGCGATGGCGCCCCATCGGCGCCTGGATTTGCAAAGAGCGCTGGCTGAGCGTGTCGTTGTTGATAGCCAGCAGGCACAATTCACCCTGGCTTGCGCGCCATAGCACGCTGAAATGACTGCAAACGCTGATTGCCTGGGCTGTGGTGAGCGTAAAGGCATACTGTGCGGAAAAACGGTTGGTGCTAAGCGTTGGCTCCAGAAACACACCAGCCGAACGGCAGCTGAGATCGAACAACTGGCGCAGCGTGGAGTCAGGCTCTGGCAGTACCAGTGGATAACGCTGGAGTGCTTCAATGTGCACCCGCTTGCCCACTAATGGATGCCCCGGCGCGGTCAACAGCAGTACAGGAGCCGGCCAGGTCGCGAGAATATCCACCTCACGCTCGGGCGCGAGACAAAACTGAAAGGCAAGATCGCAACTGCCATTGCGCACCCACTGTGCAACCTGCATGGCACTGCCGACCTGCAAATCAAACGTTACGCCAGGGTGCTGCTGCCGAAAGCGGGCAATAAGTCCCGGCAGTAGATCAAAAGCCAGCCCATCGGTACAGGCAATTCGCATCAATACCCGACGAATTGCCGTAAGCCCCTGAATCTGCGCCACAGCATGGTCCATATCTGAGAGCGTTTTACGCACGTGGTTTTCCAGAATTCGTCCGGCGTCGGTCAGTTCCATCCCGCGTGCATGGCGGGTAAATAACGCAACGCCCAGGCGTGTTTCCAGACGCTGTATCTGGCGGCTAATGGCCGAAGTGGCGACGTAAAGCTGTTGGCTGGCTGCGCTCAGCGAACCGCACCCGGCGACGGTAAGAAAATAACGTAATTCCGTGTTAATCATGGCGTTGCCCTTTTTTTGTGCATACAGCTTTATATAAAAGGCAATGTAAGGTTGCAATTTTTATCATTGTGGCAACGCTTCCCCTGGTTTAGAACAAATAAAGCACAACAATCCCGGCCAACCGGGAACAGACAGGGTAAAACGACAATGACATCAGAAGAAACCGTAAGCCGGGCGCTGGCCTGGTTTGATAGCGGTGCGTTTCGTGACGTGCTTACACAGCGCGTTGCTATTCATAGCGAAAGCCAGCGCGACGACCGTAACGAAGAGCTTGAGCGTTATTACACGCAGGCGCTCACACCTGCCCTCATCGAGATGGGATTTGTGGTGAAAATGCTGGAAAACCCGGTGCGTAAAAACCGCCCTTTCCTGCTGGCAACACGCATTGAAGACCCAACGTTACCGACCATGCTGAGCTATGGTCATGGCGATGTCGTGTTTGGTAGCGATGAATGCTGGAGCGAAGGTCTGTCCCCCTGGACACTGACCGAGCGCGACGGGCGTTGGTACGGACGCGGCAGCGCAGATAACAAAGGCCAGCACAGCATTAATCTTGCTGCACTTGAACAGGTCTGGCGCGCACGCGGCGGTAAACTTGGGTTTAACTGTAAGCTGCTGTTTGAGCTGGGCGAAGAGATAAGCTCGCCTGGACTGGCGGAGATTTGCGAGCAGTATAAAGAGGAACTCAGCGCAGATGTGTTTATTGCCTCTGACGGCCCGCGTCTTAACGAACGTCGCCCTACGTTGTTTCTGGGGTCACGTGGCTGTATTAATTTTCGCCTCAGCGTGCATGCGCGTGACAGCGATTATCACTCAGGTAACTGGGGGGGCCTTTTAAGTAACCCCGGTACCGTACTGGCCAATGCTATTGCAAGCCTGGTTAACGCTCGTGGTGAACTGCAGGTAAGCGCCCTGCTCGCACCACCGCTGACGCCTGCGTTACGTCACATCCTCAGTGACATCGTACCCGGCGGCAATCCTGGCGATCCGCCGCTGAGTGAGAACTGGGGCGAGCGTAATATGAGCGCGGCACAACGGCTCTTCGCCGCAAATACGCTGGAGGTGCTGGCATTTCTTACCGGTAACCCGGCGCAGCCGATGAATGCTATTCCAGGACATGCCAGTGCCGTATGCCAGTTGCGTTTTGTGGTGGGCACCGACTGGACTCGTCTGGCAGAGCACATACGTGCTCATCTTGACAATCATGGCTTTGAAACCGTAGAGATAGACAATGTGCGTGGTACACCTGCCACCCGTTTTGATCCCAGCGATCCGCTGGTGAACTGGGTGATGGATATCATGCGTGAAATGAGTCCTCACGCCCCTGCACTGCTGCCAAACCTGGGCGGCTCGTTACCTAATGACGTTTTTGCCGACACGCTGGGACTACCCACGCTGTGGATCCCTCACTCTTACCCGGCCTGCGGACAGCACGCCGCGGATGAGCACTTGCCTGTTGCCCTGGCGCGTGAAGGACTGGCTATTATGACTCGCCTGTTCTGGGATTTTGGCCAACGAGGCCAGGCGTTAATTGCGCGCCATCGCGCACACGGAGGTGAACAATGAGCACGATTGCTGCCCAAACCGAGTCGGCCGAGGAAACGCGCCCGAGTCTGTATAAAACGCTGTTTGCCACCTGTATTGGCAACGCGCTGGAGTGGTTTGATATTGCAGTTTATGGCTTCTTTGCAAGCTACATCGCGCATGCGTTTTTCCCGTCCAACGATCCCACGGTTTCATTACTGCTGACGCTCGGCAGTTTTGGCGTAGCGTTCCTGGTGCGTCCACTTGGTGCGGTGGTACTGGGCGCGCTGGCCGATCGCCGTGGGCGTAAGGCCTCGCTGCTGGTATCTATTAACCTGATGTTACTCGGCGGCGCAATGATTACTTTTATGCCGAGCTACCAGAGCATCGGCCTTGCGGCCCCGCTGTTAATCCTGCTGGCACGTCTGATTCAGGGTTTCTCTGCCGGTGGTGAGTTTGGTAGCTCAACGGCATTTCTGGTTGAGCATTTTCCTGAACGCCGCGCTTTTATTGCCAGCTGGCAGTTTGCCACCCAGGGCGCCAGTACGTTAATGGCCTCAGCATTTGGTCTGGGGCTGTCGCAGTGGCTGACTCATGAGCAATTAAACGAATGGGGTTGGCGTATTCCGTTTGCCTTTGGCCTGCTGATTGGCCCGGTCGGGCTGTATATTCGCCGCCATGTGCATGAACCGAAGGCCTTTAAGCAGGCAGAGAAAAGCCGCAACCCCGTACGCACGCTGTTTACCCAGCAAAAGCGCCTGCTGTTGATTGCTATCGGCCTGATGGTGATTTCTACGGCCGTGAATTATATGCTCAATTACGTGCCGACCTGGGCTACACGCACGCTTAACCTGCCTGCGTCTGCAGCGTTCAGCGCTACGCTGATTGCCGGAGTCATTTTGACTGTGGTGACACCGATTGTGGGGCTGTGTGCAGAGCGTGTGGGACGCTTGCCGCTGATGTGGGGGGCGCTTGGTATGCTGGCCTTAACCATTTTGCCCGCGTTCTGGTTGATGAGCCTTAATGTCACGCCGCTATCGCTGATGGCACTGGTCGCCTGGCTTGCGTTTTTGAAGTCGATTTACTTTGCTACCGTGCCGTCACTCATGGCAGATATCTTCCCGGTTAATACGCGTGCGACCGGTATGGCGATTGGCTATAACATTTCAGTGACGATTTTCGGCGGTTTTGCACCGTTTATCTGTACGCTACTTATCAGCATGACCGGTAGCCATCTGGCGCCGAGCTATTACCTGATGACAGTTGCGGTTCTGAGTGTGATGGCGCTGTTCAGCGCCCAGCGCCAGCACCGTTGAGGTCAGGCAGATACGCCCTTTCGGGCGTATCTCAGATTGCTGACAAAGAAGGCAAAAACGTGGTTTTTCCTTCTTTGTGGTTAGCAGACGAAAATCAATAAATTGATTTTCCTTATTTTTTATTGGGTGTCATTCACCCTGTCTGAGACAGGATGAGGTAAGGCATCAGTCTCAGATACGCCCTTTCGGGCGTATCTGCACTTTTTAATGCCCGGTTTGCGTTAGCAGACTTAATTGCGAACGCAGCGTGTCTGGCATATCAATATTCAGCGAGCGGGTATCACTGCGGGAGCGGAAGTTATCAATCGCCTCCAGCAAGTCCGGCGCCAGAACCACTCCGGGGGCGGTTTCGATATGCACCTGGCTGCCATCGGGAATGCTATCGAGCAGGCGGCACAGTTCTGGCTTGCTCATAAAAGTAATATTCTGGTGGATGCGCAACAGCCACACGCTACCCTGGCGCGTGAGCGCGACGGTATTTTTCTCCGCCTGCGTGACGCTCATGAGCAGCTGACATACGCAACCCAACGCGATTCCTTCGAGCATACCGATACCAATAATCCCCACTACCGTTACCGCAAAAGGTATAAAGATACGCTTGCCCTGTTGCCACAGATTTTTAAACAGCGTCGGTGATGCCAGCCGATAACCGGTGAAAATCAAAATGGCCGACAGGCTCGCCAGCGGAATGCTGTTGAGCAGTGGTGAAAGCAGTAGCGCACTCAGTAACAGCAGGATACCGTGGAAGAAAGACGAAAAGCGCGTTCTCGCCCCTGCGTAGACGTTCGCAGAACTGCGTACAATGACCGCCGTGAGTGGTAAGCCGCCCAGAAGCCCGCTGACCAGGTTACCGGAACCCTGTGCAACCAGCTCGCGATCGGAATGCGGCGCTCGGCGCTGTGGGTCAATTTTTGATACCGCCTCAAGACTCAGTAACGTTTCCAGGCTGGCGATAAGCGCAAGGCTGAATGCCACCTTATAAAGCTGTGGATTCGACAGCGTACTCCAGTCCGGCAACGGCAGAGGCCAATCGCCATTGAGCGACAGCTCAGGTAGTTGCACGCGTTGAGAAAGCGGCAACGACCAGTCCCCGGTCGCAGGCAAAAACGTAAGCGCCAGCATTCCCCACAGCACCACGACCAGCGGTGCGGGCACTTTGGCAAACACAGTGCGCTTCCAGAATGACATTTCCCACAATATCAACAGCAACAAACTGCCTAGCATGATAATCACTGAGCCTGGCGTGATATCATCAACGGCATGCAGCCAGGCCCCTTCAAACCAGATATTGTCAGGTACATAACCCAGTGCTACCGGGATTTGCTGGATAATAAGCATTAGCCCGATTGCTGCCAGAAGGCCACGCACAACGCTACCAGGAATCAGTCCGGCCAGGCGGCCAAAGCGCGCCAGTCCCATAATAACTTGTAAAACACCAGCCAGTACCAGAGCCGTCAGTACCGCTGACATACTACCCAGCGTGGCAACCGAACCTAAAACCAGTGCAATCAGCCCGGCAGCCGGGCCACTAACTGACAGCGGTGATGGGCTGACGACGGTAATGATTAGTCCACCAATGATGCCACTTAACAGTCCGGCCAGCGGCGGTGCGCCTACCGCCTGTGCAATCCCCAGGCACAGCGGTAGTGCGACCAGGAACACCACTACGCCGGATACCACATCGTGACGTAATGCCAGAAGACGATTTATCATGGTGTGTCCCCTTCCAGCACATCAAGACAGCCAGTAGCTAAATCATAAACACAGCCATACAACGCCACTGGCCGTTCCTGAGCAACCGACTGGAATAGCGGTGTTGCTGCCAGTTGATTGATTTGCAGGCGTACGTTTTGCTCTACCATCTGGCGCTGGAAGTCATCTTCATCTAACTGCAACCATTGCGGCCTGGATTCCAGGTTACCACGCAGGTGCTGGCTAAGGGGGGTAAGTTGGCGATAAAGCGGATCGTTTTGTTGCGGCAGTTGCGCAGCGGTGGCTTGCTGGGTTGCATAGGCGACGCCACCACAGCGTGTATGTCCGCAGACAATGACAGTATCAACCTTCAAGGCGGTAAGTGCGTAATACACGCCGCTCATGATGTTGTCATCCTCCGGCAATACCTGGTTTGCCACATTGCGTAGCACGAACAGCTCACCTGGCCCGGCCTGCACCATACTTTCAGCCGGAACCCGGCTATCGGCACAGCCAATCCACAGACAGCGCGGAGATTGCCCGGTCTGGTGGCGGTGAAAATACCCCGGGTCACTGTGACGGGCATGTGTCGCCCAACCACGGTTGCGGGCAATGAGGAGGTCCAGCGTCATCCGTGACGTTGCATATTGGGGTTCCTGTTGAAGCAAGTCTGTTGTTGTGAACTGGCGCATGTTAATTCCTCGTTAATACGGGGTTGTGTGTGCATGCATATCTTTAACACTGGAGCTCACTCCAGACTCAACGACATTTACAACACTTTATTTTTTTAATGATTTCAGCGGCCTGGTTACACCTGGCAATACAGCTTCAGTTTTTGTCAGGGCAGTGCAATGGCGAGTAAATATGCAGTGGCTTGCTTGATTCTGGAGTCGACTCCAGAGTCTACCCTTGCCTCATCCCATCCCGCAGAGGGATCCCATGAGGAGTAACAAGCGATGAAAAAAGGCCAAATGTTAATGATTGGTTTGCTGGCCCAAAGCCTGATGTTGCCAGTCTGGGCCGCGACCACTCTCCCCAGCCAGGCCCGCGTAACGGAGCTGACCTCTCAGGAGGCACAAAGTAAGGCATACCGCCACACGGGCGATATATCCCTGACAAATTATCGTGGCACATCGGAAGAAGCGCTTAAGGAAGTGCGTGAACGAGTTAAGCAGCAAGGTGATGGTTTTTTCCGGGTAACGCGACTGCAAATGATGGAAAACAGCAGCTGGAGCGCTAACGCTGCAACCTATACGCCAGCACTTAATGCAGGCACAGCAGACCCAACGCAGGATGAGGAGAGTTGATATGAGTATCTTCAGATATCTTTCTGGTCACGGTGCTAATTACGGCGGCTACGGTGGACACGGGCACTATGGCTCGGGGAAAAACCACGGCGGCCGTGGCTACAACCGACATGGTGCCACGGTGTTCCCACAGGCTGAACGTACTCTCTGCCCCCATTGCCAGCGTGCGAACGACCACGACGCCCGCTTTTGCGCCAGCTGCGGCGGTACGCTGATTGCGCAGTGCAGTAACTGCCAACAGATGTTGTCACCCCCTGGCCGGGTTTTGCAGCAAGTGCGGCAAAGAAGTGAATGCAGCGCAAGGGAGTAATTAATGAAGTAATGAGTGGTTGTTGTGCTTTGGACAGGCTCAGGCCTGTCCCTTTTTGTCTATAGAAAACCTCCAGCTAGGCTGGAGGTTCCGTGAAGCTTTCAGCT
>CBIFVZ010000009.1:0-75814 GCA_966185765.1 uncultured Enterobacteriaceae bacterium
AGCGGTTAAAAATAATACGCCACAGGTTCTTATTCATTTGGTTTCATCCCTGAATGTTTTTCTTATCTTTTTCTTATCCGGCGCAAACGCGCCGTTGCTTGCTGCTTAATAATTCCAGCTGAGGCTCATGCCCATTGTGACCGGACTGGTCTGGAACCCGTCGGGCCTTGAGAACGGCACACCCGCAAAGAAGTCATATCCCACACCGAAAGCCCCGCCGCGTAAGCCTGCAACGCCCCCTGCCAGGTGATTACCAATGCGCATTGTTGCGCCATTACCCCCGACTTCACCGTAGTCGGCACCCAGATAAAATTCCATGCCAGGTACAGGCGTACTCCAGCCTAAATCGTTACGTACAAACCAGCCACGTCCCGCGCTTAACGAGCGTTCACCGTCAAAACCACGCACCGTCCAACGGTTGCCAATAGAGAACTCTTCCTGCGGGGTGAGCGGTGTATTGTTTAGCTGACGGGCGTACTGCACGCTATAACGGAAGTTCTGTTCAAACAACGTGAACGGCAGATTCAGGTTCGCATCAAGACGCAGAATTTTGCTCAGTGCTGTCGCATCGCCGGTATATTCCTCCGGGGCTTTTTCTGCACCAAACCAGCGGGTGCCTCGCTGCCAGCTAATGCCCGCATCCAGTGTCGCCTGCCCAATATAATGGCGATGCTGCAAACCGGCTTTCCAGCCAGCTGTACGCCTGCGCTGCACTTCTACTTCGGTATCATTGATGAAGTTACGCGACTCACGCGCCATAACATCAAATGACAACGTCGTTTTTTGGGTGCCACTGCGGTGCATCACTCGACTCAACTGGCCGGTCACATTTTTACTTTTACCGCTGTAACGGTAGTCACCGTCAAGCCCTGCAACGACCTGGTGATAGCTGTAATCATTAGCAGTAATGCTGAATAACCAGTAATCAAATGGCACTGAATAATGCAACGTCAGGTTCTTGTTGCCTTTGTCGCCGGTACCATTGAGATCGTGACTCCCGGAAACGTAAAACATGTCACTCAGCGCAAAAGGATTATCAAGGTAAAAGGTCATTCCCCCCTGCCAGCGCCCGGTACTGGCAGTGCCGGAGTCATCAAGCGATGCCCCCAGACGCCACATGCGCGCCTGCTGCCAGTTAAGCTGGATATCACTTTCACCGGGACGTTCACCAGGAATGATTTCCATAGATGCCTGTACCGTAGGCAGGCGCTGCAAGTTTTCTAGCCCCTGCTCGATATCACGCAAGTCCAGAACGTCCCCTTCATGGGCGGGAAACGCGCTGTAAAGCCACAGCCAGCGGTCGCTGTCCGGTGTTAATGTGACATTGCGGGTGGTACCTGGTAGTACGGTAAGCGCTAACGTGCCGCTCTTGAGATCCTGCGCCGGTGCCAGAACGCGCGTTGTCACGTAGCCGCTCGCCATCATGCGGTTTTGCAACGCGCTCATCAGCATATTGATGCCCGTGCTGCCAAGACATTTACCTTCCCCCTGGCTTGCAATACGGCGCAGTGGTAGCCAGCCCGGTAGCATCTGCGTGCCGCTCAGCGCAACGTGCGTAATGGGGTAACAGGGAGACTCCTCGGGAAAGCGAAGTCGACCACTGATTTCTTGTGGACCAGAGAGGCGAACATCCGGCGTTTCGGGGATAAGACGTTGCTCAAGCGCTTTTTGTTGTTCTTGCTGGTAATTAAATTGATCAACACCCGTAGCCGCCTGAGCGGACAACGGTATTAATGTCACGACAAAATACGCCTTTAACAGACGTTTATTTTTATGAGGCATATGAGAAAGCTCATCCCTGTAGCATGTTGAAATATGGCTCTTTTCCCGAGCCAGTAAATTATGCATGAGTGGTGAGAAAAATAAATCACCAAATAATTATTCAATACAAAATGTATTAAAATGCCGTGTCAAAAATAAGAACTCTGGCATATCCGGTGGTCGTTAGTTTTTTACTCTGACCAATAGTGCCAGATTATGATTTAAACGCGTCTGAAGGGGCTTAAACATTCATAATGCGAATGCATTTTGATGCAATAACTGTGGTGGTAGCCAGAAACATTAAGGCCCGCTAGCTGCGGGCCTTACCAGTATACAGCTAAAGTCAGGAGGAGGCTTTATCTGCGCTTTTCAATATTTCCCAAAGTGATTCCTTCAGTTTGAGCTTCTCCTTTTTCATTGCGGCCACTTTATCACAGTAACCACTGCCATCCGGGTGTTCCAGCTGGGCAATGTCATGATCCAGCTGGTTATGCTTCTCAAACAGCGAACGGAAACGGGGGTTGCTCTCTTTCAGTTCAGTGATCAGGTGACGGTATTCCGGAAACATCATCTCGCTCCTTGTGCTTAATAATCCTCACTGCTAACAGGGTTAACACTTCCATAAAATCCTGTCATATACAAAAATGGTAAAATGTGCAGAGGATCATAGAGCGAAAATCTCAGGGTGACGCCCACGTCCAGGACGGCGTATGCTGTATTAGATAACGTTCCCTTCCTTATGTCAGAATGCGTGTCATCCGTCTCGTTAAGAGCAATTGTCGATGGCATGCTTTATACCTGTCGACCTGGCGCACGGACATTGCGTCTGAACTGAGCACACTTCCCTCTCCGGCGCTGGCACATTCCTGACTACAGGCGGGGACATTGTTGCCCGCTCAGTTGCGAAGTCACTTTGAGCCAAATGCCCTGCCCGCGCCCTTATTTTTTACCGCTGATGCAGTTGATTGCACAACACGGTACAAACTGGCTCCAACGGCACAGTTTGAGAAGCGAGACGTAATAAAATTACTTAGCGTTTAACTGTTATCTAATCCACTGATATGCAAGGATGTTTTAATGAATATTACCGATATTATTCGCACCCGCTACACCAGCAAGGCTTATGACGCGAGTCGCGGATTAACCGACGAGCAGCGTGAACAACTGCTGGAGCTGCTGCGCCTGAGTCCGTCTTCTGTTAACTCACAACCGTGGCATTTCTTCGCCGTTGAGAGCGCAGAAGCAAAAGCACGTATTTTACCCGCCTTTGGTGAGGCCAACGCGGCAAAAGTAAAGGATGCAGCTCTGGTGGTTATCTTTACCACTCGTACAGAAATGAATGAAGAACACCTGCACACGCTGCTCGCGCAAGAACAGCAGGACGGACGTTTTAACAGTGAAGATGCCAAAGCCAGCCAGGACGCAGGACGGCGCTATTTTGTGAACCTGAACAGCCACTCGGTTGAACAACAACGTAACTGGATGGCGCGCCAGGCCTATCTGTCGCTGGGTTTTCTGTTGTTTGGGGCAGCGGCGATGGGCCTTGACGCCACGCCGATTGAAGGCTTCACGCCGCAGTCAATGGACGAGATTTTGAACCTTCCTGCGCAAGGGCTGCAAAGTGTCGTGGTAGCTGCTATTGGTCATCGTAGTGAGCAGGATTTTAATGCCCGCTTGCCAAAATCACGCCTTGAGCGCGGTAAAGTGATTACGCTGTTGTAATACGAGTGCGGGGCAGGCTTACGCGACGCCCCGCCCCTAACCTGATGTTCTGATTATTTCCTATAACCCCACACCATTCCCCTGATAACGCCATAAAAAGCAGTGTTTTTAACCATCCCAGCGCACATTTCCCAAAAAAAGTCGAGCTTTATACCAGGTTCACCGTTGCAGGTTTTGCGTCAGTTGCGGTTTACGGGTAGGATTCAACGCCAGATTTTGCTTCATTCGTAAAGCATAACACCTCAGGGGCTTCCCCTGCGCTTAGTTGCCAGCATGGTTTGCGTGAATGCCAGAGATGTGCCAAAGCGCCACCGGTTCGGACAGGAACTTAAGGAAACTCAATGAAATCAAACGAAGAAAACACGGTCGAGAGTCATGCCGCGAAAAGGCGGTGGCTGAACGCCCAGGACTCGGGCTACAACCGGGCTATGGGCAACCGCCATGTGCAGATGATCGCCATCGGCGGTGCTATTGGTACAGGTCTGTTTCTGGGGGCTGGCGCGCGCCTGCAGGCAGCAGGCCCGGCGCTGGCGCTGATTTATCTGGTTTGCGGTATCTTTTCCTTCTTTATCTTGCGTGCGCTTGGTGAACTGGTTTTGCATCGCCCTTCCAGCGGCAGCTTTGTCTCCTACGCCCGTGAATTTCTCGGTGAAAAAGCCTCTTATGTCGCAGGCTGGATGTACTTTCTTAACTGGGCAATGACCGGCATTGTCGATATCACCGCCGTCGCGCTCTATATGCACTACTGGGGCACGTTTGGCGATGTCCCTCAATGGGTCTTCGCGCTCGGCGCGTTGGTGATTGTCGGCGCCATGAACATGATTGGCGTGAAGTGGTTTGCCGAAATGGAGTTCTGGTTTGCGCTGATTAAAGTGTTGGCCATTGTTATCTTCCTGGTCGTCGGTACGGTATACCTCGGTACCGGCAAACCTATTGATGGCAACAGCACGGGTTTTCACCTGATAACGGACAACGGTGGCCTGTTCCCGCATGGTCTGTTGCCCGCACTGGTATTAATACAGGGTGTGGTTTTCGCCTTTGCCTCTATTGAACTGGTGGGTACAGCGGCGGGTGAATGTAAGGACCCCGAGAAGACGGTACCAAAGGCCATTAACAGCGTCATCTGGCGTATTGGCCTGTTCTATGTTGGCTCCGTGCTGCTGCTGGTTCTGCTGTTGCCGTGGAATGCCTATCAGCCAGGCCAAAGCCCGTTTGTGACCTTCTTTTCGAAGCTTGGCGTGCCTTACGTGGGCAGTATTATGAATATTGTGGTACTGACGGCGGCGCTCTCAAGCCTGAACTCCGGGCTGTACTCCACCGGGCGTATTCTGCGGTCGATGTCAATGGGTGGCTCTGCGCCGAAGTTCATGTCGAAGATGAGCAGCAATCACGTACCTTACGCCGGGATCCTCGCCACCATTGGTATTTATGTGGTGGGTGTGTTCCTGAACTACCTGGTGCCATCGCGCGTGTTTGAGATTGTGCTTAACCTTGCGGCACTGGGCATTATCTCCGCCTGGGCGTTTATCATGGTGTGCCAGCTGCGCCTGCGTCAGGAAATTAAAAAGGGCAATGCGGCGGACGTTCCTTTTAAACTGCCCGGCGCGCCCTTCACTTCCTGGCTGACGCTGCTGTTCCTGCTGTCGGTACTGGTGTTAATGGCGTTTGATTACCCTAATGGCACCTATACCATCGCCGCTATTCCGGTACTGGCGTTGCTGCTGTTTGTGGGTTGGTTTGGTGTGCGCAAGCGCGTACACGAAGTGGCGCAGACTGCGCCGTCGAACAAGCGTATCGGCGACTAACGGCCTGTTTCATCTGGCCTTACCGGCTTTGGTCGGTAAGGCTTTTTCCCCCGCGATGATATCAGGCTGCTGTCCGCTACGCCGTTGCGTTAACGCAGTATCGAACGGTCTACATCCTGCAGACGGGTATGTCCGCAAAATGCCATAGTGACATCCAGCTCTTTATACAGGATCTCAAGCACTCGGGAGACGCCCTGCTCGCCGTAGGCACCCAGGCCATAAATAAACGCACGACCAATCAGCGTCCCCTTCGCACCCAATGCGATAGCACGCAGCACGTCCTGGCCACTACGAATACCGCTGTCAATAAACACTTCCGTTTTATCGCCTACCGCCTGCACAATGTCTGCCAGTACTGAGATGGACGAGGGCGCACCGTCAAGCTGGCGACCACCGTGGTTGGACACCACAATGGCATCGGCTCCCGCTTCTACCGCCCGCAGCGCGTCATCCACTTCCATAATGCCCTTGATTATCAATTTTCCGTCCCAGCGTTCTTTCACCCAGGCCACATCCTGCCAGCTTAGCTGTGGGTCAAATTGTTCCGCAGTCCAGGCGGCGAGCGATGAGGTATCGCTGATGTTTTTTACATGCCCGACGATATTGCCAAAACTCCGACGCTGGGTTTTTAGCATGTTCAGCCCCCAGGTCGGCTTAGTCATCATGTTAAGCATATTGGGAATAGTCAGACGCGGAGGGGCCGAAAGGCCGTTTTTGATATCTTTATGGCGCTGCCCCATAACCTGTAAATCTGCGGTCAACACCAGTGCACTACAGTGCGCGGCTTTAGCGCGCTCAATAAGGCGTGCCATAAAATCGCGGTCCTTCATCATATATAACTGGAACCAGAAAGGACGCGAGGTGGCCGCCGCCACATCTTCTATGGAACAGATGCTCATGGTGGACATAATGTACGGTATGCCGAACTTCTGCGCAGCTCTGGCGGCAAGGATTTCACCGTCAGCATGCTGCATACCAATAAGCCCGGTTGGTGCAAGTGCCACGGGCATTGTGACCTGCTCGCCCACCATCTGTGTCGTCAACGAACGCCCGGCCATATCCACCAGGACTTTCTGGCGAAACAGGATGTTCGCAAAGTCATCACTGTTGCGGCGGTAGGTGGATTCGCTCCAGGAGCCAGAATCGCAGTAATCTACAAACATACGGGGTACACGGCGGCGATATACCTGGCGCATGTCTTCAATGCAGGTAATGTTGGCGAGAGAGTTCACAGGCTGTCCTTATTTGTATGACAATATCAACATTGACATTACACTCCGTTAACGTTGTGCGGTCAATAAAAACGCACCGGCGTATTATAAAATTTGTGCAAACTGAAAGGTTTTGTTAAGCGGCTACATGATGGACAGATGGGAACCTGAAAGCGCCAGGGTGAAATGCCGTTGTGGTATGAGAATATCCTTTAATCCCCCGGCGATAATGCCGGGGGTTAACCAATAACAACCAGTTAATAACGCTATACAAACACTATAATTATTTTGCGTAATACGTTTTAAGCACGTCGATAGTTTGTGCCACGGCAGCACGTGTCGGTGCAGTATCTGCCAAACCATTTAACATCATGAAGTCATGCGTGGTGCCGTTATAGCGAACCGCAGTGACTTTCACACCTGCATCAATAAGTTTTTGGGCATAGGCTTCACCTTCATCACGCAACACATCGTTCTGGTCGGTAATAATGAAGGCTTCAGGAAGCCCTGAAAGTTCTTCCAGGCTTGCCTGTAGCGGCGAGGCCAGTTTCTCACTACGTTTACTTTTATCCGGTGCATACGCATCCCAGAACCATTCCATTGCTTTTTGGGTCAGCCACGGGCCTTCGGCAAAGCTCTTGTAAGAGCCATCGTCAAAGTTTGCATTCGTGACCGGATACAACAGCACCTGCAAACCAATATTAGGCTCTTTCTTATCTTTGCTCATTATGGCAACGGCGGTGGCCATATTTCCCCCAACGCTGTCACCGGCAATAGCATATTTTTCTGTGGCGAACTTGTATTTATCAGCATCTTTGATAAGTGCCTGAATAGCGGCGTAAATCTGGTTAAGTGGCTTAGGGTATTTTGCCTCAGGAGAAGGCGTATAAATGATACTGGCAACCGCAATTTTTGCGCCTGCGGTAAATTCCCTTAGCAGCCTGTCGTGGGTATTTTCATCTCCCAGTACCCATCCACCGCCGTGAACATAAAAAAGAACCGGGAGATCACCCTCCGCGCCTTTAGGACGTGTGATACGCACTTTTACATCGCCAAGATCGTTACCAAGCGCCAGGCTAATATCCTGAGTGTCAACATCAGGCTTATTTACCGGTTTTGCCTGCGCATCTGCCAGCACTTTTCTTGCATCGCTGTAGCTCAGTTCATACAAAGGTTTTTTAGTCGCAGCCGCCACCTCATCCATGAATTTCTTTACATCTTTGTCAAGGAATGGATGTTCAGAAGTGGGTGAATCATTTGCAGGCGGCGCGGCAAATACCGTGGCAGATGCAGCCATTAAACCCGCTGTTATCAGTAACAACTTAGCTTTATTCATAAGAAACCTCAGTCAGGATAATAATGAATAATCAGAGAACATCATGCAGCTGTGATTACCTGTGAAGACAACCACCTTTGGATTCTAGTAAGCTATTACGCTGTCTGCTGATAATTTCTGTTCCTGAGTCTGAGAAAGGGTTTTATCTTATATCCTGCCTGGAAAATCGCCGAATAAGCCGATCCAGCCTTTGCCAGGAAAGCAGTCCTGCGCACCCTGTTCCAGGCGCAGCCACTTTACGCGAGCTTTATAACTCAACGCCCTGCACTCATTCGGCGCTCATGGTACATAAGTCCTTTTCCTCAGATGAAGAAGAAAATCCCTTCATGCAGAAATGCCTGTACCGCCATTGGTAACGCCGGGTCCGGCGCAGGTGAAAGACTTGCGCCCACATCGGCTATGGTATCTACCCATGCAATGGGAAACACTATAAAACCCAGTCGCAAAACGAGGCTTATTGTTTTGCTAAACCTTCCAGCCTCGAGTTAGTGGGAATAA
The DNA here is from genome assembly GCA_966185765.1 of uncultured Enterobacteriaceae bacterium. Lineage (GTDB taxonomy): Bacteria > Pseudomonadota > Gammaproteobacteria > Enterobacterales > Enterobacteriaceae > CBIFVZ01. Next base: position 8,334 of record CBIFVZ010000009.1, read on the forward strand.
AGGGATAAGGAGAGAGGGTATTAATACATGCATTCAGGTCAGACGCGGTTTCCACCGCGTCTGATGAAGTTACACGCTTTGAATGGTAGGTTCATTATCATCGCGCGGTGCGCAAACCACTCGGTTTTTCCCCTGGTGTTTTGCTTCATATAACAGGCCGTCGATGCGGGCGATAAACGCTTCAGGATCTTCTCGCTCCCAGCTGCCCATACCGGCGCTAAACGTTACCTGTAGTCCCTTCTCGCGCCACGTGTGCTCTTCAACCGCCACACGCCATTCGTTGAGCTGTTCTTCAGCCCACTCAGGGTCGTCACTTTCAAAGATAATGGCCATCTCTTCGCCACCATAGCGGAACAAAAGCGCACCACTGAATTCAACAACTTTCATCCCTTCTTCTGCCACTTTACGTAACACAATATCGCCAAAAATATGGCCGTAGGTATCGTTAAGGGATTTGAAGTTATCAATATCAATCATTGCAAGGCAGAACGGTTTTTTAGATATAACGTTCTGCGCCAGCTTTTCATCGAATGCGCGGCGATTAAGTAAGCCAGTAAGTTCATCGGTCGTGGATTGTTTGCGGAACGTCTCCACTTTCTGGCTATTGTTGATAAGCTCCTGTGCCATGACCTCTTCTGTTGCGTTAAATGGCATGCCGGAGTTGATGCTGGAGATAACGCGCATAAACATGTTTTTCATGACTGACTGAACCAGGAACCAGCAAATTATGATCATGCCAACGGAGATAGCCAGGGCATAGATAACCTTAGCGCTTTCTTCCCAGACAATAGCGTCGAGGGTGGCTTCCTCAACTTTGTAGATAAATAACCAGTCCGGATTGGTGTAGGAATAGTAGTAGTAATAGTTATGCTGTTCTTCATCATAAACCATGCCTGCGGCGTTACGCATTTTCGAGACAACATCTCCCGGAAGGAGAATTTCATCTTTCAGCGAGGGGTCGGGATGAATGACAACATTCCCTTTGCGTGTCACCACAAAGGACTCGCCTTCCAGAGGCGTGACCTTTTGACGCAGGGCATGCCCTAATTGCTTGATATCAATCTCAAATGACAGGATAGCCGACATCATGGCTTTGCTGTCGTAAATGGGGCTTGAGATATTGACTTTACGGTAATCTGCGTCCTCATCAAGATAAGGTTCGCTATAATTTACAGAGGAAAAGGAGGAAGCGTCTTTGATATACCAGGGAAGATCGCGAAGCGCCATCCCCTGCCTCTCATTGCTTGAGAAGTGAGACGGTATAGTCAGGATCTCATTGTTTTTATCAATAATCGTAATATTGGATATCCCGGACAGTAGCGACAATGCGCGCATGAGATAATCCTTGAACACTTCATTATTAATGCTTCTGACAGAGTCGAGACTGCCGTCTTTTGTGAGTACTTTTGACAATGACGTGAGTGAGTGTTCCATCATTCTCAGCGATTTTTCAGTCTGACCACGCGCAACGTTATAGACAGAGGCATTGTTAACTTTATGATAAGACTTTCGAATATCATCCATCTGTTTCTGAGCGATAAAAAAGCAGAAAACAATAAACATCAAAAATATTAACAAAAAACTTAAATTCAACGTTCGGCTAAAACTGACCTGTCGCTTTCTAGAATTACTCACTACTCATCTCCGGCGCCCCTGGGCTTAAAAAAGAGGCGATTATAAATGCGTGATCCATAATTTATCAACTTTATGACGACCTGTTTAATGGTAGTGTAATGTCGACGTAAAGTTATGAAAAACAAACAATTAAGCAAAGTAAAAACATTGCAGATAAAGTGAATGTGAAGCGTGGTTAATCAAACAGAGAAATAAGCTGTTTAAAACACAGGCATTACCTTTGCTATAGGCAGAACTCAAAAAAACTTAAATGTATTCTTCTAAACAATCTCTGCCCAGGGTTGATGCCAGGGCGCTTGTGTAAAACGCATTTTTTGGAATGCTGGATTTTTCCGATTCTCGGATACAGGCCTCTGAAATGAGTAACCTGCACATTCAGGCACTCATTTTTATCCTGGATGAATTTGCCACCATATGTAAAAAAGGTGATACTTATCGTTGAAACAACATGACACTCTGCGTTTATAAGTCGTTATTTTTTACACTATAAAAACATTGTGGCGTGATACAACAAATACGGCGCTAATGACATTCTATCAATGCTATCGCCTTATCGAATCTACGGAGGCGTAAGCATTCCCTCATGTCTCACACGGGATGGATGATAACGCGCTCAAATGCAAGACAATTCATAATGCACCTTTCCCGATGATAATGCCCGGAAAAGCCATATCTATTGAGAAGGAGATAGCCGAATAAAAAATATCTGGCTTCTCTCGTATGACATAACCTGCGGTAAAAACACGTTCATTCACTACGTGTAAATCTCTCCCCTCTCATGCAACATGTATCAACACGCTATTGCATATTTCCTGGCTACATAGTGAGATCATCGACAAATATCGTGCGCACAATTTGTGCACTCACAGACAAGGCGTGAATCACGAAGTCGTCTTCCTGTTGTATATAACAGTAAAAAAGCCAGTAAGCTTTTCACTAACTGGCTTCTTATCATCGGCCTCTTGCTAACTGCGCCGTAAATCCGTTTTAACTAATGCGTGCCAATGGCATTTGTGCATCCAGTACTTCGCCTACTCCAGCAAGGTGCATCAGGGTACCATTGCGGGTCGCCACGACCTGTACCTCCATTTTCATCGCTTCCATAACCGCAATCAGCTCGCCTTCTTCTACGCGCTGGCCATCAGCCGCAATCCACTGGTGCAGCGTACCGGAAATGGGTGACGTCACGTTGCCCTCATCCACCGGTGGTTGATGACTGGCTGTTTTCTCCACAGAGGTGGGCGTGGCGGTACTGAAAAGCTGCGCGGGTAAACCAAGACGGTGACGTTTACCGTCAATTTCTATCCAGGTCTGCGTGATGGCCTGCTCCGGTGCTAAGGTGCGTACCGCAGGCGCCAGCCGTGCGCTAAAGTCGGTTTCAATCCAGCGAGTGTGTACCGCAAAGCGCTCCACAAAATCGGGTTCTGTAAGTACAGCACGGTGAAACGGCAGCACAGATGCCACACCGTCAATCTCAAACTCCGCCAGTGCCCGGCGAGCACGGGCAATAGCCTGCTCGCGGGTTGCTCCGGTAACGATAAGTTTTGCCATCAGCGAATCGTAATGGCCGGGGATAATTGAGCCGCTTTCTACACCGCTGTCCAGGCGCACTCCAGGCCCGGATGGCGGCGCAAAGCGGGTAATGGTGCCCGGCACGGGCAGAAAACCTTTGCCTGGATCTTCAGCGTTAATACGAAACTCCAGCGCATGCCCGCGCGCCTGCGGCGTTTCACGAATGCTCAGCGGCAGACCTTGTGCCACCCGCAACTGTTCAATCACAATGTCAAAACCGGTGGTTTCTTCCGTAACGGGATGTTCGACCTGTAAGCGGGTGTTGACCTCCAGAAAGGAGAGCCGACCATCGGCACTCAGCAAAAACTCCACCGTGCCCGCGCTGGTATAGCCAGCCCGCAGGCAGATATCGCGCGCAGCCTGGTGAAAACGCTCGCGCTGCGCATCGCTAATAAATGGCGCTGGCGCTTCTTCTACCAGTTTCTGGTTGCGGCGCTGCAACGAACAGTCGCGGGTACCGAGTACCACAACATTGCCGTAGTTATCAGCAATAATCTGCGCCTCAATATGGCGTGGGCGGTCAAGGTATTGCTCAAGAAAACATTCGCCGCGCCCAAACGCCGCCTGGGCTTCTCGCACCGCCGAACGCCACAGCTCCTCTACCTCATCCAGTTTCCAGGCCACCTTCAAACCACGCCCACCGCCGCCGAAAGCCGCCTTAATAGCAATCGGCAGCCCGTGTTCACGGGCAAAGGCCACCACTTCAGCCCCGCTTGTGACAGGCTCAGGCGTACCCTTGACCAGCGGCGCACCCGCTTGCAACGCAATTTTACGCGCCTGCACTTTGTCGCCAAGTTGGTCGATAGTGTCCGCACTCGGTCCTATCCAGATAAGCCCGGCCGCAGTGACCGCCCTGGCGAATTCAGCTCGCTCAGACAAAAAACCATAGCCAGGGTGCACCATAGTGGCGCCGCTGCGTTTGGCAACATCAAGGAGTTTTTCAATATTCAGATACGTTTCAGACGGTGCGCTCCCGGGTAATGCCCAGGCTTCGTCAGCCATACGTACATGCAGGCTGTCGACATCCGGGTCGGCATAGATAGCAACGCTTAAGAAGCCGTAATCACGGCAGGCGCGAATAATACGCACGGCAATTTCGCCGCGGTTGGCAATCAGCACCTTGTGCTGCTGCGAGCTGGTATGGTTCATATTTCCCTCAGTATCAGCGCGTAATCTCGCCAAACGGCGCCAGAATACGAAAGCGAATCACGGCACCGGGCGGGATTTGCCCGGCAAGATCAAGATGGTAAGCGGCAACCGCACCTATCACCGGGTAGCCGCCGGTGAGCGGCCGGTCTTTAAGAAACAGCACTGGTTGTCCACTGGCGGGTACCTGAATGGCGCCGGTGCAGGTGCCTTCACTGGGTAACTCTGCGCTCACGCTGCGCGCCAGAGGTTGCTCCCCGGCAAGTCGCAGCCCGATACGGTTTGACTGCGGTGTGACGCGCCACGGCTGCGACGTCAGGCGCGTAAGCGCCTGTGCATCAAACCAGTCAGTACGCGGTCCGGGCACGACGTCGAGCGTGACAACGTCACCCTCTTTTGGCAACCACGGCGCGCTTTTTTCTTCAGGCTGAACCGCCTGCGCCGGGTTTTCAGCTGCATAAAGGACATCCCCGGCCTTAAGCGGCGCGGGGCCAAGTTGCGCCAGTGTGTCGAAGGCGCTGCTGCCCAGCACCGGTTGAGTGACAAATCCGCCACGGAGTGCCAGATAACTGCGTACGCCCTGTTTACCTGGGCGCAGGCTTATTTCATCACCTGGCTCCAGTGCAACCGGCTGTTCGCTTTCTGCGTTTACGCGCTGCCCGTTAGCGTTGCTTATCTCCAGTAAACACGGTGCACCGGTGACAGCGATAACAAGCTGCTGGTGTACTCGAGCACGCAGGCCGCCGCGAGTAATTTCCAGACACGCACTGGCGGGCGCGTTGCCAACAATACGATTAGCGCGGTGCAGCGCAGCGCTGTCCATCGCACCAGAAGGCGATACGCCAAGTGCAGCCTGACCTGCACGACCATCGTCCTGAAACAGCGTTAATAGCCCCGGTGCGATAACGGTCAGCGCAGGTGCACGCGTTGGCTGCTCCTCATGCCGTTTGCCTGGCGTGGCGGTTACGCTAACAGTGCAACCCTGGCGGGCTTCATCCACAAAACGTACCCTGGCTCCTGGCGTGAGTAATGCGGGTGTTTCGCGCTGTAAATCCCACATTTTGAGCGGTGTTTGACCAATCAATTGCCAGCCACCGGGACTTTCGCGCGGATAAATCCCGCTGAATTCCCCCGCCAGCGCCACCGCACCTGGCGGTATACGCGTGCGAGGGGTGCTGCGGCGTGGTACGTGAATATCCGCCTGCGACACCATGTAGGCAAAACCCGGCGCAAACCCTGTAAAGGCCACTTGCCAGACATTGTCGGTGTGACGGCGTATGGTTTCTGCCACGCTGAGGCCCAGATATTCCGCCACTTCTGGCAAATCCTCACCGCAATAACGTACCGGCACGACAATCTCCGGACCCGCACGCAAGGCCGCTGCCGTTAACTCACATCGCGTAATAGCGCTTGCAAGCTCCTGCGCACTGGTGGTGTAAGGGCAAAAATGCACAAGCAGCGTACGCGCCGCAGGGATAAGTTCTTCGATGCCCGCCAGCGGCTCGGCCTGAAGTGCCGCCAGCAGTGCCAGCGTCTGTTCAAGATCGGGCAGTTCCACCATTAAGCTGTGGGTGTTGACCGGTAGAAAACGCACTCAACCTCCCTGCCAGGCGCTGTCGGGTACATCAGTAATAAACATGTGGCCAGGGGCATGACTGATAGCAAACGGCACGCCAGAGCGCATCACCGCTGCTTGCGGCGTCACACCACAGGCCCAGAACACCGGAATTTCGCCAGGTTCAATGCGTACCGCATCGCCAAAATCGGGTCGCATGATGTCGGCAATACCAAGACGTGCAGGATCGCCCACGTGTACTGGTGCACCGTGTACCGCCGGGAAGCGCCCGGTGATAGTGACAGCATCCGCCACACGCTCTGCGGCAATCGGGCGCATGGAAACGACCAGCTCACCTTGCAGGCGTCCAGCCGGTCGACACAGACGGTTCGTTTTGTACATCGGTACATTGCAGTTATCGGTAATATGGCGTATATCGATGCCCGCCTCACGCATCGGCGTTTCAAAGGTAAAGCTACAGCCAATAAGGAACGTCACCAGATCCGGGTGTTTTGCCCACAACGCCGTGGCGTCAGTGATTTCATCAGCCAGCTCCCCATGCTCCCAGACCCGATAGCGCGGGATGTCAGTGCGCAGATCGGCTCCTTCGGCCAGCACGGTAGTAAAACTCCCGGCCTCACTGACGTCCAGCACCGGGCAGCTCTGCGGGTTACGCTGAGCATAAAGTAAAAAATCAAATGCCCAGTCGCGCGGAAGGGAAATCATATTGCACTGGGTCATGCCCGCCGCCATTCCGGCGGTGGGCTTGTCGAAACCGTGGCGAATCAGACTACGGGCTTCTCGTGCGTCAGCAATAGCCTGCGCACTGGCTTTGATATACGGATTCATGGCTGCTCCCTGTGGGTAAAAGAACGAATCACAATGCCATTTTTCTCCAGCAACGCTCGCAGCTGGCGCGCCATCTCAATAGCACCCGGGCTGTCACCGTGTACACAGATGGAGTCGGCATCAATACGGGTGAATGTGCCTTCAATGGATGTCAGACCACCTTCGGTGATCAGTTGCAGCATGCGCTGTGCTACCTGCTGTGGATTGTGCAATACGGCTCCGGCTTCACGGCGCGATACCAGCGTGCCGTCAGTATGATAAGCGCGGTCGGCAAAGGCTTCGGCAATCACCGTCAGCCCCTCCTCTTTTGCCAGTTGTGCCAACGGTGAACCGGCAAGCACAACCAGCGGCAGCGCAGGGTCAACGGCTTTTATCGCCGCAATGACTGCCAGCGCCTGGCGTTTATCATGTGCAATCGTGTTATAAAGCGCGCCGTGAGGTTTGACGTAGCGCACTTCACTCCCTGCCGCCCGCGCCAGTCCCTGTAAGGCACCTACCTGGTAGATAACATCTGCCGTCAGTTCATCACTGGCGATATCCATATTGCGTCGGCCAAACCCAACTAAATCGGGATACGCTACATGTGCACCCACCGTCACACCGTTGGCCTTTGCCGATTTCAGTGTGCTTAAAATGCCAGCCGGGTCGCCTGCGTGAAAACCGCAGGCGACATTAGCACTGCTGACCACCGGTAGAATGGCGGCGTCATCGCCCATGCGCCACTGACCGTAGCTTTCACCTAAGTCGCTGTTTAAATCGATATGCTTCATTGGCATTACACCACTTTCAGGAAGTTAAAAATCGCGCCCACTGACATCGCACCCATGTACCAGGTCAGCAGACAAATCACCAGACCGGACCACAACAGCCAACGAGGATAATGATACCCGGCCATCAGGTCTGCGCGCCGCCATCCCACATACAGGAACAAACTCATGCCGACTGGCAACACCAGACCGTTAAAGCCGCCCGCAAACACCAACAACGCCGCCGGCGCGGTGCCCATAAGCAGGTAAACCCCCAGTGACACAGCGATAAATACAATGGTGGCAATGTTACGCTGGCGTTCAGTAAAGGATTTGCGAAACACGGTCATAAAGGAAACTGAGGTGTAGGCTGCACCGATAACGCTGGTGATAGCTGCGGCCCAGAGAATAAAACCGAAGATACGCAGGCCAAATTCACCCGCCGCATATTGGAAGGCCTGAGAAGCCGGGTTGGCATTCTGTCCGGATAAATCGATGGTCGCTCCGCTTGCCACCACACCGAGAATGGCAAGAAACAGGATATAGCGCATAATGCCCACCACGATAATCCCTTTAGTCGCAGCAGATGACACTTCATGAATATGACCCGGTCCGACAGTGCCTTTATCAAGCAAGCGGTGTGCACCGGCGTAGCTGATATAGCCCCCCACAGTACCGCCGACAATGGTCGTGATGGTGGCAAAATTAATATGATCGGGCAGTACGCTCTGGCGTAGCGCTTCGCCAAGTGGCGGCTGCGAGACAATAGCTACATACAGCGTAAGCGCGATCATCACCAGTCCCAGCACGATCATCATTCTGTCAATCGCCACACCGGCGCGGCGTGAGGAGAAAATATAGATAGCCAGCATCGCGCTTAACAGTCCGCCCCATTTTGGGTCGAGGCCAAACAACGCATTCAGGCCCAGGCCTGCTCCGGCAATATTACCGATGTTAAACACCAGTCCACCGAAGATAACCAGCACAGAGAGCAGATAACCACTGCCCGGCAACGCCGTATTGGCAAGCTCTGCAGCGCGCATACGGGTGAGCGTCACCACGCGCCAGATATTCTGTTGTACAAAATAGTCGATAACGATGGATGCCAGAATACCAAAGGCAAACGCCGAGCCCATAGTGGCGGTGAAAGTTGCTGTTTGCGTAATAAACCCTGGACCAATAGCCGAGGTGGCCATTAAAAAAATTGCCGCAATCAGCGACGACTGGCGATTGCGCACAAACGCCTTTTTGCTGTTAGCTTCCTGAGCGGACATGGTTATCACTCCCGTTGTTGTTTTAGCCCGTAACGCTTTGCCCTAAACCTTTAGCGCCATATTTCTTAGCAATATTCAGGCCATTGTTGTGTCATGCGTCGTTGTTGTTAAACCAATGTATTTTTATTGTTGAACAATAAGCTATGCCAGGCGTGTGAAGAGTCGCAACAGGAACTCAACGCTGGGATGCTAAACCGCGAAGCCGATCGCATTTTCACCGTCAGTGCGTCGCCAATGCACTAATGTGGTGCATAAACATGCGTGCATTAACCATAATGGTGCATGGATCGCGGCGGTTGCTGCATATTAAGGAAGTGTGTAACTATGCCGCTTCGTCAATTGCGGAGTTGTCCGTCATGAAAAAAGCCGAACCGGCCCTGCTTACAGAGAAAACGGCCGACACCATTCGCCATAAAATTGTCAGCGGTGAACTGGCACCCGGCTCCCGTTTATCTGAAACAGCGTTGAGTGAACAGCTGGCTATTTCACGTAACACGCTACGAGAAGTATTTCGTCTGCTGACCCAGGAAGGTTTACTGCGTTACGAACCCAATCGCGGCGTTTACGTTGCAGAGCCTGACATGGCGGCCATCATCGATATTTACCGCCTGCGCCAGTTGATTGAGTGCAGTGCGCTTCGTAATGCCTACCCGCTACACCCCGCAGTGGAGCGTATGACCGAGGCGGTCAACCAGGCTCGCGCACTCAGCCTGCAACAGGACTGGACGGGTGTCGGAACTGCAAATATGCGGTTTCACAGCGCAATTGTTGACCTTGCCGACAGTGAGCGCCTTAATCGCATTTATCGCAATATTTCTGCTGAATTGCGTCTGGCGTTTGGGCACCTGAATGATGCGGAGCTGTTACACGCACCTTACGTTGAAAAAAATGGTGCCATTCTGGCACTACTGAATGCCGGGCAAAATGAACAGGCCGCACAGGCGTTGTCCGCGTATCTGGATTTATCGCAAAGAACGGTGCTTGCAGCGCTGTCGCGCCGTGGCCGTTAAAGGCAGTGAGCGGAGGCGCGAACGCGCCTCCGTAAGGGATTATTGCAAAGCGATGCGCACCACATCATCAGGGGCAGTCGCTTCTTTCTGGCGGCTTGCGGCCTGTTTGACGCTCACATACAACGTCTGACCGTCCGCCGACAGCAGCAGACTGTTAGGGTGAGTTGGGGTCTGGAATGTTTTGGTTACCGCGTAGGTTTTGCCATCAATCACGCTTACCGTACCCGCCTGGCGGTGGGTCACGTAGACTTCATTGCGCACCGGGTTAAATAACACCGCCAGTGACTCCGGCACCTCTACCGTTTTGATCACGTCGCCTTTCTGCGTATCCACCACCAACAGCGCAGCCGCTTTGGAATCCGTGACGAAGGCGCGGTGACCTGCTGTGTCGAGGCTCAGGTTCAGGTACATATGCGCACCATCGCCTGGCTGGAGTTTTTTACGTGACAGTACGTTGTTGGTGGCGGTATCAATAGTAATGAACTCGCCGTCCGCGTTGGCGGTGTAAATACGCTTCGCCTGACTGTCAATGGCAAGGCCGGTATTCATTTTACCCAGCCCTGTAATGGTGGTGCGCAGCGTCATTGTTGCGCCATCCACTACCCACAGCACACTCGGATTACCAAGCCCACCGATATAAACCGTATTCGTCGCTTCATCAACAACCAACTCACGCGGAGCCAGCGGGCGCACCGTTTCACTGCGCTTACGATCATCTAACACCAGGCGACCTTTTACATCACCGGTTTTGGCATCAATTGCAGTGACAGCACTGTTGATGGTATTACCGAAATACAGTATGCCGGTTTTTGTGTTGACCGCCGCACCAAAAGGTTTGATGTCATTATGGATAATCTGTGTCACATCAAGAGTTTGTGGATCAAGACGGTAGACAACGCCGCCCTTATCCAGAGAGCGACTCTGGGAGGTCGCGAGGAACAGGCCAGGCTCTACCGGGTTCCAGACCATTTCGTATGCGCCTTTAGCGACAGGTTTGCGCAACATCTCTTCTGCTGCCTGCGCGCTGAAAACAGAAAACGAGGACGTTAATAACAGCGCGCCCATGAGTAATGCGCCAGGCTTGAGTTTCGCAGACAAAGAACGTAATTCCATGATTAATCCCTTTCAAAACAAGATGGTGGCCGTTTCACATTGCATTGTGTCAGCTCGCCGGTACATGGCCGTCGCGCCGCTTTACTGAGAATAATAATCATTATTCTTCTTATTGGAAGCATTTTGTTGCCTGTCTGCCTCTGGGAGCGTGTTTGGATCATAAAAACGTCCTGACTGGACGGAAAGCGATGATTGCACCTGTTAATGCCCGGTTATTAGTTAAGAAAAATGTTCAGGACGTTATATTGTTTAAAAAAACACCTGTCATTAAAAACAAAAAAAGCGCCACATAAATGCAGCGCCTTTTAGCTGTCGAATGTTTAATTACTGCCCATCAGTATTCACATTAATGTTGAAACTGACACAGAGCACCGTCTGCCAGGCCGTAATAATCGTTGCGGATGCTAACATTCTTATTGTGAAGCAATATTAAAAATATGTCTCCAGGCAAAAAATATTATACACCCACTTATAAGACAGGAGATTATTTTCTCTGAAAAATCTTACTTACGACCCAACAGGCCGCTGAAGAAATTAGCGAATGCAGCGATAGACGTTTCAACGATAGCACCGATGCTGGCGCCCATCTGCAGGCCAGTATTGGTCGCGCCAACTTTGCCAGTAGATTCTACGATTGCGCCAATGCTCTGGCCCAGAGATGCACCGATGTCAGTGATGAAACCAGCACCAGATACCGCGTTTACTTCTACAGAGTTTAATTCTCTCATTTCGTTATTCCCTTTAACGTTAGATTAAATAATGAAGCCAGATAATATTCCTGAAAAACACATTCTGGCCGTGGTCTATGTTACACAGACAAATTACGCTGTCTACAGTACGGCCTAATAATCAAAAATCTACGAATGAAATAATAACGTTCGCGCAGGGCATATAAATGTGCCCTGCAATGCAGGAATCGTGCCTTTTATAGACAAAAACCTTCCTTTTTTTAACAAAAGTTTTACTATTATGTGCATGTTCCATTTGGTTCACTTAACCAGCAGACCTGAATACACTCCATGACCAAAAAAACCATCCTACGTCGCAGCGTACTCGCCAGTATCCTCCCCTCTTTGCTCCTGCCGTTTAGCGCTGGCGCAGAAGAGACAATGGTTGTCAGCGCCAATCCGAGTTCAACGCTGTCCGAACTGGACACTCCCGCCGCCGTTAATGTGGTGTATGGTGACGATATGCGCCGCGCCGCGCCAGGGGTTAACCTCTCAGAAAATCTGACCAGCGTTCCGGGGTTGCAGATACAAAATCGACAGAACTACGCCCAGGATCTCCAGCTGTCGATTCGTGGATTTGGTTCGCGCTCAACCTATGGTGTGCGTGGCATTCGTCTGTATGTCGATGGCATTCCGGCGACCATGCCTGACGGCCAGGGACAGACCTCTAATATTGATATTAACAGTGTTGATAGTGTGGAAGTACTGCGTGGGCCTTTTTCGGCGCTGTACGGTAACTCCTCTGGCGGTGTGATTAACGTCAACACGCAGACGGGCCGCCAACCCACTACGCTTGAGGCGGGTACCTGGTACGGCAGTTTTGGCTCCTGGCGCAATGAAGTTAAGGCCAGTGGTGCCACCGGTGACGGTACGCAGGCGGGTGACGTGGATTACACGGTTTCAGCCAGTCGCTTTACGACTCACGGTTTTCGTGACCACAGCAATACCCAGAAGAACCTCGGCAACGCGAAGTTGGGCGTTAAGTTAGATGATGTCAGCAAGCTAACGCTAATGTTCAACAGTGTTGATACAAAAGCAGACGATCCTGGCGGACTGACCTATGACGAATGGCGCGCCAATCCACGCCAGGCACCACGAGCAGAGCAATACAACACGCGTAAAACCATCAAACAAACTCAGGCTGGGTTACGTTATGACCGCCAGATGAGTGAAAACGATGATGTTAGCCTGATGGCCTGGGCCGGTATTCGTGAAACCATGCAGTACCAGTCTATCCCACTGGCACCGCAGAAAAATGCAAGCCATCCCGGCGGCGTGATTGACCTCACCCGCCACTACCAGGGCATTGACGCACGCTGGACCCATCGTGGCGAACTACTGGTGCCAGTGAGTATTACCGGCGGACTGGACTATGAAACACTGAATGAAAAACGTAAAGGCTTTGAGAACTTTGTGACCAACGGCAATAGCACACAGCTTGGGCAAAAAGGTAATTTGCGCCGCAATGAACGCAACCTGATGTGGAATCTCGATCCTTACCTGCAAACATCCTGGCAATTAACGCCATCGTTAACGCTGGATGCGGGTGTGCGCTATAGCTCAGTATGGTTCGACTCCAATGACCGATATGTCACAACAGGCAACGGTGATGACAGCGGTGAGACCAGCTACCATAAATGGCTACCTGCAGGCGCGCTGAAATATGCTGTCAATGATGCGTGGAATGTCTATGTCACCGGCGGGCGCGGTTTTGAAACGCCCACTATTAACGAATTATCGTATCGCGATGGCGGCATCAACGGTCTTAACTTCAACCTTAAGCCTTCAACCAATACAACCTGGGAAGTGGGCAGTAAAAACCGCGTGGGCAACGGCCTGTTCACTGTGGCTTTATTCCAGACCGATACGGATAACGAAATTGTGGTCAGTGAAAGCAGCGGCGGACGCAGTACGTATAAAAACGCGGGTGAAACCCGCCGTCGTGGCGTGGAGCTTGGTCTGGATCAGCGCTTTGCTGAAAACTGGCAGTTAAAAATGGCCTGGACATATCTTGATGCTACCTACCGCAGTAATGTCTGCCGTACGGGAGACTGTAATGGCAACCGCATTCCCGGTATTGCGCGCAATATGGCATATGCCTCACTCGGTTGGGTGCCGGAAACGGGTTGGTATGCGGGTGCGGACGTGCGCTATATGGGCAACATTGAAGCGAACGATGCCAACAGTGCTAACGCGCCTTCCTACACCGTTATGGGCCTTAATACTGGCTATAAACTGCCGTACCGCAACTGGACACTGGATGTGTACGGCCGTGTTGATAATCTCTTCGACCGCGATTATGCAGGCTCGGTGATTGTGAATGAAGGTAATCGACGCTATTACGAACCGGCACCGGGAAGAAATTACGGTGTGGGAGCGACGGTCAGTTACCGCTTCGAATAAAAAGCCCCACTACAAAATAAAGCCCGTGTTAATTATACAACGCGGGCTTTATTATTTTCCACGTCTGCAAAGAATCGTTATATACAAAATTATATTTCCTTTTTTGATGCCAACATACGTTGCATACGTTCTCGTCGTGTTACAAAAAGTAACAATTAACCCCCTGTACCACCAGTGACTTTCCCGCCTGCCGGACATTTTTTATCTATTCTTTGAAACGTTATTACAACATAAACACATAACATTCGTTACTGATATATGCAGCTCGTGCTTTACTAACTTAATGATTTTATTATTTTAAAGACATGTTGGGGGCAGCGATGTTACGGCATGATGAAAAACGCAGTCGCTATCTGTTGAGCGACTGGCGCCCGGAAGACCCGGCGTTCTGGGAACATAAAGGTAAGGCGATTGCGCGACGTAATTTATGGATTTCCGTCGCTGCTCTATTACTGGCATTTTGCGTCTGGATGTTATTCAGCGCCGTTGCGGTAAATCTTAATAAGGTCGGTTTTAATTTCACGACAGATCAGCTTTTTTTACTCACCGCACTGCCTGCACTTTCCGGGGCAGTTTTGCGTGTACCCTGGTCTTTTATGGTGCCTGTTTTTGGCGGTCGGTACTGGACCGTTTTAAGCACCGTGATTCTGATTATTCCCTGTATCTGGCTCGGTTTTGCTGTACAAAATCCGGCCACGCCTTACGGTATATTTATTGTCATTGCGTTGTTGTGCGGCTTTGCCGGAGCGAACTTCGCCTCCAGCATGGGCAACATCAGCTTCTTTTTCCCTAAGGAACGTCAGGGCAGCGCGTTGGGTGTGAATGGCGGGCTGGGTAACCTGGGCGTAAGCGTAATGCAGCTTATTGCCCCCATTGCTGTCTCCCTTCCCCTGTTTGCTTTCCTGGGCGTACACGGTGTTCCCCAGGAAGACGGCTCTTCACTATGGCTGGCTAACGCCGCCTGGGTATGGGTTCCGCTGCTGTTACTGGCTACCCTTGCCGCCTGGTTTGGCATGAACGACATCGCCAGCTCAAAAGCCTCAATAGCCAGCCAACTGCCGGTGCTCAAACGCCTGCATCTGTGGCTGCTAAGTCTGCTGTATCTTGCCACTTTCGGCTCCTTTATCGGTTTTTCCGCCGGGTTTGCGATGCTCGCTAAAACCCAATTCCCCGAGATCGATATTCTTAATCTTGCGTTCTTCGGCCCGTTCATCGGTGCGCTGGCCCGTTCTGCGGGGGGCGTGATTTCTGACCGGCTTGGTGGTGTGCGCGTGACGCTGGTGAACTTCATTCTGATGGCTGTTTTCAGCGCTCTGCTGTTCCTGACGCTGCCAGGCAGCGGTAGCGGCAGTTTTGGCGCATTTTATGCCGTATTCATGGGCCTGTTTTTAACCGCAGGCCTGGGTAGCGGATCTACCTTCCAGATGATCGCGGTTATTTTCCGCCAGATAACTATCGACCGCGTGAAAAAGCGCGGCGGCAGCGATGAGCAGGCCCGGCACGAAGCCGTGACTGATACGGCTGCCGCGCTGGGCTTTATCTCCGCCATTGGCGCCATCGGTGGTTTCTTCATCCCGAAAGCCTTCGGCACCTCGCTTGCCCTGACTGGCTCACCCGCCGGGGCGATGAAGGTGTTTCTGGTGTTTTACATCGTCTGTGTGCTGCTGACCTGGCTTGTATACGGGCGCCGCATGCTGAACGCACGATAATCCTTATTTCATTTCGACCCGCTCAGCGGGCACATGCATGAGCAATGTAACGCACAGGGTGCCCCGCGCCCTGGCAGGAGATATGTCATGAGTAAACTTCTCGACCGGTTTCGTTATTTTAAGCAAAAAGGCGATACCTTTTCCGGCGATCATGGTCAGGTGATGAACAGCAACCGCGACTGGGAGGACAGCTACCGCCAACGCTGGCAGTTTGACAAAATTGTACGCTCCACCCACGGCGTAAACTGTACCGGCTCGTGTAGCTGGAAAATCTATGTAAAAAACGGCCTCGTAACCTGGGAAACCCAGCAAACCGACTACCCACGCACCCGCCCTGATCTACCTAACCATGAACCACGCGGCTGCCCGCGTGGCGCGAGTTACTCCTGGTACCTCTACAGCGCCAACCGCCTGAAATATCCGCTGGTGCGTAAGCGCCTCATTGAGTTATGGCGCGAAGCGCTGACCATTCATAGCGACCCCGTTGACGCCTGGGCGTCTATTGTTGAAGACCCGGTAAAAGCCAAAAGCTACAAAGAGGTGCGCGGACGCGGCGGTTTTGTACGTTCAAACTGGAAAGAACTCAACCAGCTGATTGCTGCCGCCAACGTCTGGACCATTAAAACGTTTGGCCCGGATCGGGTGGCAGGCTTTTCGCCCATTCCGGCAATGTCGATGGTCTCCTATGCGGCCGGTACGCGCTATCTTTCGCTGCTGGGAGGGACGTGCCTGAGCTTTTACGACTGGTATTGCGACCTGCCTCCTGCCTCGCCCATGACCTGGGGCGAACAGACCGATGTCCCCGAATCCGCCGACTGGTATAACTCCAGCTACATTATTGCCTGGGGCTCTAACGTACCGCAGACCCGCACGCCAGACGCGCACTTCTTCACCGAGGTTCGCTACAAAGGCACGAAAACTATTGCTATCACCCCGGACTACTCGGAAGTGGCCAAACTGTGCGACCAGTGGCTGGCTCCGAAACAAGGCACCGACAGTGCGCTGGCGCTGGCAATGGGCCATGTGATCCTGAGCGAATTCCACGTCAAAAACCCCAGCGAATACTTCATCAATTACGCAAAGCGTTATACCGACATGCCAATGCTGGTGCTGCTGGAGCCGCGTGAGGGCGGTTTTTATGCGCCCGGTCGCATGCTGCGCGCCAGCGACCTGGTTGACGGGCTGGGTGAAGCCAATAATCCGCAATGGAAAACCGTGGCTTTTAACGATACGGGTGAGCTGGTCGTCCCCAACGGCTCTATCGGTTTTCGCTGGGGGGAGAAAGGCAAATGGAATCTGGAATCCCGGGCTGCCGGTGATGATACCGCACTGCGCCTGAGCCTGATTGACGATGCCGATGAGCGTCTCACCGTGGGATTCCCGTGGTTTGGCGGTTACGACAATCCGCATTTTACACGTGTGGAGATGGACCCGATTACGCTGCACACACTGCCCGTTAAGCGTCTGGCGCTTGCCAACGGGGAGGAAGGTCTGGTCGTGAGCGTCTACGACCTGGTGCTGGCAAACTATGGTATTGAGCGCGGGTTGGATGACGACAACTGCGCGCGCGACTACGGCGATATCAAGGCCTTTACTCCAGCCTGGGCTGAACAAATCACCGGCGTACCGCGCCAGCATACCGAGCAGATCGCACGGGAGTTTGCCGACACGGCCAACAAAACCCACGGCCGCTCGATGATTATCCTCGGTGCCGGTGTTAACCACTGGTATCACATGGACATGAACTACCGTGGGATGATCAATATGCTCATTTTCTGCGGCTGTGTGGGACAGAGCGGTGGTGGCTGGGCGCATTACGTGGGCCAGGAAAAGCTGCGTCCGCAGACCGGCTGGCTACCGCTCGCCTTCGCGCTCGACTGGAACCGCCCGCCGCGCCAGATGAACAGCACCTCCTTTTTCTACACCCATTCCAGCCAGTGGCGCTATGAGAAACTCACCGCCCAGGAGCTATTGTCCCCGCTGGCAGACGCCAGCCGCTTTACCGGCCACATGATTGACTTTAACGTACGCGCCGAACGCATGGGCTGGCTGCCGTCTGCCCCGCAGCTTAACGTCAACCCGTTAACGCTTGCCGCCAAAGCAGAACAAGCCGGTCAGTCGGCTGCCGATTACACCGTGCAGGCGCTGAAGGCGGGTGATATCCGCTTTGCCTGCGAACAGCCCGACAGCGGCATCAACCACCCACGTAACCTGTTCGTCTGGCGCTCCAACCTGCTTGGCTCCTCCGGTAAAGGTCACGAATACATGCTCAAATACCTGCTCGGCACCCAGAGCGGTATCCAGGGCGACGAGTTGGGCAGTACCGACAATGTGAAACCTGAAGAGGTGGAATGGCAGACTGCCGCCATTGAAGGCAAGCTGGACCTGTTGGTGACGCTCGATTTCCGTATGTCGAGTACCTGCCTGTTCTCAGACATTGTGCTGCCCACCGCCACCTGGTATGAAAAGGACGACATGAATACATCGGATATGCATCCGTTTATTCACCCGTTGTCTGCCGCCGTTGACCCGGCCTGGGAGTCGCGCAGCGACTGGGAAATCTACAAAGGCATCGCTAAAGCCTTTTCAGAAACCTGCGTGGGCCATTTGGGCGAAGAAACCGATGTTGTACTCCAGCCGCTCCAGCATGACTCCCCCGCTGAACTGGCGCAGCCCTTTGACATCCAGGACTGGCGCAAGGGTGAATGTGACCTGGTGCCGGGTAAAACCGCTCCCGGTATTGCGACCGTCATCCGTGATTACCCGGCAACCTATGAACGCTTTACCTCGCTTGGCCCGCTGATGGATAAGCTTGGCAACGGCGGTAAAGGCATCAGCTGGAACACCGACAAAGAAGTAGATTTGCTGGGCCGTCTGAATTACCGCAAGGCGGATGGCCCGGCTAAAGGTCGCCCGATTATCGACTCGGCCATTGACGCCTCTGAAGTGATTCTGACACTGGCACCTGAAACCAACGGCCAGGTTGCCGTACGCGCCTGGCAGGCGCTGGGGGAACTGACCGGGCGCGACCACACTCACCTGGCTATGCCAAAAGAAGATGAAAAAATCCGCTTTCGCGACATTCAGGCCCAGCCGCGCAAAATTATCTCCAGTCCCACCTGGTCCGGGCTTGAAGATGAGCACGTTTCCTATAATGCCGGTTACACCAACGTACATGAGCTGATTCCGTGGCGCACGCTTTCTGGTCGCCAGCAGCTGTATCAGGATCACCTCTGGATGCGCGCCTTTGGCGAAAGTCTGGTGACCTGGCGACCGCCGGTGGACACCCGCAGCATCGTCAATATGAAGGACAAAAAGCCCAACGGCTTCCCGGAAAAAGCGCTGAACTTCCTCACGCCGCACCAGAAATGGGGCATCCACTCGACCTACAGCGAAAACCTGCTGATGCTGACGATGTCGCGCGGCGGGCCGATTGTCTGGATAAGCGAAATCGATGCCCGCGAGCTGGGCATTGCTGACAACGACTGGATTGAGGCCTTTAACGCCAATGGGGCACTTACCGCCCGTGCCGTGGTGAGCCAGCGCGTGCCGTCGGGCATGACCATGATGTACCACGCGCAGGAGCGCCTCATGAACATCCCTGGCTCCGAAATCACCGGTTTACGCGGCGGTATTCATAACTCTGTCACGCGTATCTGCCCGAAACCCACGCATATGATTGGCGGCTATGCCCAACTGGCCTACAGCTTTAACTACTACGGCACCGTCGGCTCAAACCGCGATGAGTTCATCATCATCCGCAAAATGAAGAATATTAACTGGCTGGATGACGAAGGCCTGGATCAGGTACAGGAGAACACAAAATGAAAATTCGCTCTCAGGTTGGCATGGTGCTTAACCTCGACAAATGCATCGGTTGCCACACCTGTTCTGTTACCTGTAAAAACGTCTGGACCGGGCGCGAAGGCATGGAATACGCCTGGTTCAATAACGTCGAAACCAAGCCCGGCATTGGCTACCCTGCCGCCTGGGAAGACCAGGACAAATGGCAAGGCGGCTGGATCCGTAAAATAAACGGCAAATTGCAGCCGCGACTCGGCGGTAAGGTCGGCGTGCTGGCGAATATCTTCGCTAACCCGGTGCTGCCGGAGATAGACGACTACTACGAACCGTTTACCTTCGACTATAAAACGCTGCACAACGCCCCGGAGGGTAAACATCTGCCTACCGCCCGCCCCCGCTCGCTGCTGACTGGGCGGCGCATGGAGAAAATCGAAAACGGTCCAAACTGGGAAGAGCTGCTTGGTGGCGAATTTGAGAAACGCGCCCGTGATCGCAATTTTGAGGCCATGCAAAAGGAGATGTATGGTCAGTTTGAAAACACCTTCATGATGTACCTGCCGCGCCTGTGCGAACACTGCCTCAACCCAAGCTGTGTGGCAACCTGCCCAAGCGGTGCCATCTACAAACGTGAAGAAGACGGCATTGTATTGATTGACCAGGACAAATGCCGCGGCTGGCGCATGTGTATCAGCGGCTGTCCCTATAAAAAAATCTACTTCAACTGGAAAAGCGGTAAATCCGAGAAGTGCATCTTCTGCTACCCACGCATTGAGTCCGGCCAGCCTACCGTGTGCTCAGAAACCTGCGTCGGGCGTATCCGTTATCTTGGCGTGCTGCTGTACGACGCTGACGCGATTGAAGCGGCTGCCAGCACCGAAAATGAGCAAGATCTCTACGAGCGCCAGCTCGGCGTGTTTATGGACCCGCACGACCCGGCGGTGATCGAACAGGCGCTCAAAGACGGCGTTCCACAGAACGTCATTGATGCCGCGCAGAAGTCGCCGGTCTACAAAATGGCGATGGACTGGAAGCTGGCGCTGCCCCTGCACCCGGAATACCGCACATTGCCTATGGTCTGGTATGTACCGCCCTTATCACCCATTCAGTCCGTCGCGGATGCCGGTGGCCTGCCGCACAACGCCAGCGTGCTGCCCGCAGTGGAAAACCTGCGGATTCCGGTACAGTATCTCGCCAATATGATGAGTGCGGGCGATACCGGCCCGGTGCTGCGCGCGCTTAAACGCATGATGGCCATGCGCCATTATATGCGCTCACAAACCGTAGAAGGCGTCAGCGACACCCGCGCGCTCGACGAGGTCGGCCTGAGTGTGGCGCAGGTCGAAGAAATGTACCGCTATCTCGCCATTGCTAACTACGAAGACCGGTTTGTCATCCCCACCAGCCACCGCGAAATGGCACGCGACGCTTTCCCGGAGCGCAACGGCTGCGGCTTTAGCTTTGGCGACGGTTGCCACGGCTCTGACACCAAATTCAATCTGTTTAACAGCACCCGCATTGACGCTATCAACATCACGGAAGTGACTGACAAAGCGGAGGGCGAGTAATGCAAATTCTGAAAGTCATTGCCCTGCTGCTGGAGTACCCCGATGAGCAGGTGTGGCAAAGCGGCGAGGAGCTGAATGCACTGGTGGCGCAGGAGGCGCCTGAGTTGTTGGGGTTTGTTGAGCGTCATTTACGCGGCAATCTACTCGACCGCCAGGCTGAATGGGGCGAGATATTTGAGCGCGGGCGCTCGACCTCGCTACTGCTGTTTGAACATGTCCACGCTGAGTCCCGCGACCGCGGACAGGCAATGGTGGATTTAATGGCGCAATACGAGCGCGCAGGGCTTGCCATTAATTGCCGTGAGTTGCCGGATTATCTGCCGCTGTATCTGGAATATCTCAGCACCCGTGAACCGGCAGAAGCCCGCCAGGGTTTGCACGACGTTGCCCCTATTCTTGCGCTTATCGGCGGGCGGCTTAAGCAACGCGATGCCCTCTATCACATTCTGTTTGACGCCCTGCTGCGCATTGCTGGCAGCAAGCTAAGAAGTGACAGCGTCACACAACAGGTCAGCGGTGAAGCGCGGGATGACACGCCAAAAGCGCTTGATGCCGTCTGGGAAGAAGAACAGGTCAAATTCATCGAGGACAGCGGTCAGTCATGTAGCGCCTCGCCCCTGCAACAGCACCAGCGGCGTTTTAGCCAGGACACGGTGCCCCAGTATCTGGATCTCTCTGTCGGAGGCCAAAAATGATGCATTATCTGGACGTCTTTTTTTACGATCTGTATCCCTACATCTGCGCTACCGTGTTCTTGCTCGGCAGTTGGCTGCGCTATGACTATGGCCAGTATACCTGGCGCGCCGAGTCGAGTCAGATGCTCAGTAAAAAGGGGTTCCGGCTTGCCTCAAACCTGTTCCACATCGGCATTCTCGGGATTTTCTTCGGCCATTTGTTCGGCATGTTAACACCACACTGGGTCTATGAGCCGTTTTTACCCGTGGCAGTCAAACAACAAATGGCGATATGGATGGGAGGCATCTGCGGCGTGCTGACGCTAACCGGTGGGATAATGCTGCTGTGGCGTAGACTGTTCAACCATCGGGTACGCGCCAGTTCCAGCACCGCCGATATTCTGATTTTGTCCATTCTGTTGATTCAATGTACGCTGGGATTAATAACCATTCCCTACTCAATGGAATACCCCGACGGCAGCGAGATGATGAGACTGGTGGGCTGGGCGCAGTCGGTTGTGACCTTCAGCGGTGGATCTTCTGAGATGCTGCACGGCGTGGCGCCCATTTTCCGCCTGCATCTGGTGCTGGGCATGACGATTTTCCTGTTGTTCCCGTTCACTCGCCTGGTGCATGTCTGGAGTGCGCCGTTTGAATATTTCACTCGCCGCTATCAGTTGGTGCGCTCACGCCGTTAATGTCCCTGTTTCAGGGCGGAAATTTTCTCCGCCCCATTTTTAATAGCAAAAAGACATTATTAATAATCAAAAACAACATTCATCATGAATTAAATTCATAGTAAATTTTGTTTACGCGCTGTGAACGTAATCACCTTTTATTTTATTGCTTTTTCTTTAGCCGGGGAGAATAATTTTCGCGCACATCAACAGGGCTTTTACTCCCCGTTATTTTCTACGTGCACAACTACTTATGTCATTGTCACGATGGCGCCACAACATAATAATAGTTATGTTATTATAAGGATATATAATATAATGGCTGACAATACTTTTCCCGTTTATAAAATATCTTCATTATCTCTCGCAATAGGTGTGGCATTAATTGCGCCACACACTGCGCACGCGTTGGACAGTCGCTGTACAGTTCCCTGGGTTACCACCTGTTTAGGTAATACACAAACCACGTCCGGGCAGGCTCAGAATGCTCTGCTTATGGGGTCGTCCAGCTATGGATTAATTGTTAAAGACTTCGATTATCTGGTACCCAAACGCGCCGTTTCAGGTACAGATTCCAACAGTTGGGGCGGAGCCTGGACAATGGGTATCGGTGTTTATGGACATATGAGCGCCCCGTCGGACTGGACCACGTTATATGATGGTCACTCCGGGCTTTACGTCAAAAACACCACCATTAAAGGCAGCACGGCAGATTCACAGATAGCCGGGATTTTGCATTACAACTCACTCAGTGCGCCCAGTTCACATACTGATACCGTCAATATTGTGGATGTCAATGTCGATGTGGCGAATACCCGCGTCGCGGCAATAGATCCCACTCAGTATTCACATCTCATTGCAACCCGAGTGTTTGGCTTGTTCCAGGAAAACGAAGGCGCAAACAAAAACAGCACCATGAATGTACTGGGTAACACCGCTATCAACATCAGCCGTGCCTGTGCGTATGGCGCGAGTTGTGATTCAGGTGATGAAGGCTGGGATTCTGTGGCAATCCGTGTCACAACGCTGACAAACGGCAGCGCCCAGCTTAATGTAGGAGACAACGTAGTGGTTACCACACACGGCGACCGCGCGCATGGGTTAAACGCCGCCATTGGCACGGGCGGCTATAACGCCACGATAAACAATGCCGGGACCGTGACCACAGAGGGTATCTGGTCTAAGGGTGCCTATATGAACAACTGGAAAAACCAGACAGGCAATACGGCGACTTTTACCAATACCGGATTTATCCAGACGCTTGGCAACTATTCTCACGGAGTGGAAGTTTTCGGTTTCCAGAAAAATAATATCGACAACGACGGTGGTATTTATGCCTACGGCCAGGATGCGAGCGCCCTGCTTGTTGAGTACCGCACTATATTCAGCAGCGCCGCAAATATTACCAATGGTAATACCACAATAAATCTGGGCAGTAACTCAGAGCTATATGGTGGATATGGTAACAAGGGTGCCGGGATTTATCTTGCTCAGGGAGGCGGTTCCCATACCATCAATAATGCCGGAACCATCGCGGGTGATAATTTCCGTTCAATTAAAGTCACCACGAATGGCAGCAAGGGTGATGTGACAATTAATAACACCGGCACGATTTTTGGTTTCCAGGAAATAGCCGCTCCTGTCACTACGGTCAATAATCTGGGCGGCGGGATCTTCAGTCTGGAGAACTTCGTCAATGGCGAACCTGGCGTGGTGGCGTCACGCTTTAGTAATAACAACACTGGCAAGTTCATTAACTCAGGCACCATCAATTTCGGTGATAGCATGAGCAACCTGCAACCTGTTATTGCAGTGTTAAACGGTCTTGACACTTTTCACCTCCAGTATGGCGGGGTGATTGATATGGCCAGTAATAACAAACCTAACAAAAGTACCGGTATTGGTGCCAATAACTATGCGGGTGACCGTCTGACTATCACCAATGACAGCAAAACCTCGGTGTTCTACTCCGATGGCGGCACCGTGCAGTTGAACACCAATTTCACCACCGCCAATCAGGCGCTGGAAGAGAACAGAGTCAGTGACCGTCTGGTTGTCGATAGCGCAATGAAGATTTCTGCCAGCGCAGCGCCGACCTGGATAAAAATCGTACCCACAAAAAATAGCCTCACCGGTGCGCAGCTTACGACCGGAACGGGTTTCAAAGTGGTGGAAGTCAAACAAACATCAACTCACGATGCGTTTGCACTGGCAGCACCTGTCGCGGTGGGCGCAAAACAGTATGTATTGCAGCAGTCAGGCAATAAAGACTGGTATCTGACCAGTGCTGTTGCGGGGGTCAACGCTGCTTCTGCCCAACTTTACAATCCATCAGTCGGGTCTTATCTGGCAAACCAGTCCGCCATGATTGATATGACCAGCCTGTCGCTTGCTGACCGCAACGGTCTCGCCAGCGATAGCCCAACCAGTAAAAATGAGTACGGCAGCAGTCTGCAATACAATATGACCTCTGGTGCAGTACGCCCTGCTTTCTGGATGCAAAAAACCAGCACCACCGGTACCAGCTCTATGGCCAGCTCACTGAATATGAAGAATAATGCCCAGCTGTTGCGTATGGGGGGTGATATTTCCAGCATGAAAACATTCAGTGGTGATTTGCACCTAGGCTGGTTTGGTTCAACCGGTACCAGCAGTAACAGTGCGGTAAATAGCTATACCGGCACCACGGCTAAAGGCACTCTGGAAGGTCACGCGATGGGGCTTGCCGGAACCTGGTATAAAAACGAACGTAGCGGCCAGGGCCTGTACGTGGACAGCTGGATGCAGTTTGGTAACTTCAAAAACACCATCAGCGGTGCTGCCCAGCATAACCGGGAAGAAAGCTATCGTAGCAGCATTTTTAGTTCGTCGGTTGAAACGGGCTATGCCGTGGCATTGAGTGATGAGCCGGGCGGATGGATGTTAACACCACAGGCGCAGATTACTCATCATCAGCTGAGAACTGACCGTCACCAGGATGGCAATATGTTAACGGTGGACAACGGTAATACTCGGGGCATTATCACGCGCGTGGGTGTGCGTCTGGATATGGCGCAAAACGCTGCAGCGAAGAACGCACAAACCTTCCATCCTTACCTGGAAGCAAACTGGGTGTCTGACGGTGTGAAAAACCAACTGGCTTTTAACAACGAAACCCTGGCTGACAAACGCTCTCGCGATGTTGTCGAAACAAAGCTCGGTTTCAAAGGGGATATCAGCAACAGCCTGAAGCTTTGGGGCCACGCCAGCAACCGCCTGGGTGAAAATACGCCGGGAGTGGATAAATACACGCTCAACACGGGCCTGTCTTACACCTGGTAATACGTCGATAAGACTGAAGCCATAACGGGGAATACAGCTGTATTCCCCTTTTTTCTGAGTTATGCAACTTACTGTGGCAGACGAATTTTCCACTTATGCGTTAGTTGCCTTTTAGTGTCACCCGCAAGCGTGCCTGATTACCCTTATGCACCCTATACTGCCACATCAAACTTATCAGCCGCCAGGTCGTGCGAAAGCGTCGGCCAACTGGTACGTATAAACTCCACCTTCAACGCCAGCGACTGAGCAAGCGCGTTTGCCATATCAATATCATAACCCTGGAGCCTGCCATCGCTATCCTGCCAGGCCAGCGGCGCGTAATCCCCCGGCCCCCCACCTTTAGCGTGCCACTGCGCTGGATATCTGCCATCGGGCACGCCTGGACGCTGGCGCAAGGAATAAGGACGACGCCCAGCGATGCCAGTAGCGGTTTCATCATTTTTCTTCTGCGCAAAGTGTGTTTTTTACCTGATTATCACGCTAACGCGTACAAAACGCGTATTCCTGGCTATGGTTACAGAGGCGGTCATAAGACTGACTCCCCGTTTACCATCAACAGGATAAGGAGGCAATATGGCAAAGGCGAAATACCGGTTTGATGATATTAATACTGAGGATGTCGAGCCGGATGCGGAAAACCTTGCGTATGCGCTTAGTGCGGCGGTAGCGGTGCTGGCCTCCTGTATCGCGGGCAGTTCAGCGCAAAAAAAAGATGAAATCCTGCGCAAATTTGATATTGCGGTGAAGAAAAACGAGGATGAGGACTGTCACGTTGAACTGGCATGGCTGGCGCAGTCCACTAAGCTGACGCTGCTGGGCGAGGATTAATCATACCCAACATGTGTTAAAACCGCCTTTTACAAGGCGGTTTATTGAGGCCGGTTAACCCCTGTTTTTCAGATCCAACGCCACATCGACAATCATATCTTCCTGGCCGCCGACCATACGTCGTTTACCCAATTCAACCAGGATATCGACGGTTTTCAGTCCGTACTTCTGCGCTGCCGCTTCACTGTGGCGCAGGAAGCTTGAATACACCCCGGCATAGCCCAGCGCCAGTGTTTCGCGGTCAACACGCACCGGGCGGTCCTGTAACGGGCGAACCCGATCATCGGCAGCATCCATGAGCGCAATTAAATCCGTACCATGCTGCCAGCCCAGCTTATCTGCGACAGCGATAAACGCCTCCAGCGGTGCGTTACCGGCTCCAGCCCCCATGCCCGCCAGGCTCGCGTCCACACGGTCAGCACCCTCTTCCACAGCAACAATAGAGTTTGCCACGCCGAGACTGAGGTTGTGGTGCGCGTGAATACCGGTCAGCGTTTGCGGTTTGAGCACCGCTTTCAGCGCCCGAAAACGCGCACGCACGTCGTCCATATTCATAGCACCGCCGGAGTCCACCACGTAAATACAGGTTGCTCCGTAGCTTTCCATTTTTTTGGCCTGCTGAGCCAGGTTCTCCGGGCTGGTCATGTGGCTCATCATCAAAAAACCTACCGTATCCATGCCAAGCTCGCGGGCACAGGCGATATGCTGCTGCGCCACGTCCGCTTCCGTGCAATGGGTTGCCACACGCACAATGCGCGCACCGGCAGCATAGGCGTTTTTCAGATCGTGAATAGTGCCAATGCCTGGCAGCAGTAGCGTGGCGATTTGCGCCTCTTTCACAGCATCCGCTGCCGCTGCAATCCACTCCAGATCGCTGTGTGCGCCAAAACCGTAGTTAAAGCTGGAGCCTTGCAGACCGTCACCGTGGGCCACTTCAATTGAGTCCACCCCAGCACTATCAAGTGCAGCGGCAATGCGCTGTACGTCATCGAGCGTATACTGGTGGCGAATGGCGTGCATGCCATCGCGCAACGTCACATCGGAAATAAACAGTTTTTTCATGCCAGACCTCCCAGCGCCTGCGCAATACGCTCACCGGTTGCCAGCGCTGCGGACGTCATAATATCGAGATTACCTGCATACGCTGGCAGATAGTGTGCCGCCCCCTCCACCTCGAGAAACACCGAGGTTTTCAGGCCACTGAACCGCCCTACGCCCGGAATAGTCAGCGGCGCGTTGTCGGGGATCTCGTCAAACTGCACCTGCTGTTTAAGGCGGTATCCAGGAACCCAGACCCGCACGGCAGCAACCATCTCCTCAATAGCTGCGGCAATCTGCCCTTTATCCGCCAGCTCGCTCAGTACATAGACGGTATCGCGCATCATTAACGGTGGCTCTGCGGGATTGAGGACAATAATCGCTTTGCCTTTGGCGGCACCGCCCACGGTTTCCAGCGCCCGACTGGTGGTCTCGGTAAATTCATCAATGTTCGCACGCGTGCCGGGGCCAGCGGAAAGACTGGCAATAGAGGCTACGATTTCCGCGTAATGCACCTTTGCCACACGAGAGACGGCAGCCACAACGGGAATGGTAGCCTGGCCGCCGCAGGTCACCATGTTGACGTTGCCTTTATCCAGATGGGATTCGAGATTGACGACCGGCACACAGTAAGGGCCAATGGCCGCAGGCGTCAGGTCCACAACCCGAATCTGTGGTTTTGCCGCACGCAGCAGCCGATCGTTGTGCACATGCGCGCCCGCGCTGGTGGCGTCAAAAACAATATCGATATCGGCGAAGTCATCCATTGCAACCAGCCCTTCCACGCCCTGGTGCGTGGTGGCTACGCCCATCCGCTGCGCACGGGCCAGACCGTCAGAGTTGGGGTCAATACCCACCATCACGCCCATTTCCAGCGCGCCGGAACTGCGTAGAATTTTTATCATCAGATCGGTGCCGATGTTGCCGGACCCAATAATCGCCACGCGTTTTATGCTCATGCGTCCTCCTGTGAAAACAGTGCGCTCACAGAGCCTACCCCGGCGATCGTCGCTTCAAAGTGGTCACCCGGCTGGACATTCACCATCGGTCCCAGCGCCCCTGTCAGTACGGTATCACCCGCGCGCAGCGGTGCGCCCAGCCGTGCCATTGTGCGTGCCAGCCACACGGCGGCATTAAGCGGATGCCCCAGACATTCGCTCCCGCGCCCGGCTGAGACCTCTTCGCCGTTACGCGTCATGCGCATTTCACTATTGCGTAAATCCAGCCCTGCCAGCGGCTGCGCCGGGCCACCGAGCACATACAGCCCGCAGGAAGCGTTGTCCGCTACCGTATCCACAAAGCCAATCGACCAGTCGCGAATGCGGCTACCCACAATCTCAAGCGACGGCAGCACCCACTGCACGGCGGCACACATATCGGCAAAAGTGGTATCTGGCGACGGCAAATCACGGCCCAGTACCAACGTAATCTCCGCTTCAATACGTGGCTGTAACACCGCGCTAAACGGCAGCGTGGTGTTATCGCCATAACACATGTCGGCAAACAGGGTGCCGAAGTCCGGTTGGTCAACGCCAAGCTGCTGCTGCACTTTCGGGTGCGTCAGCCCCACTTTGCGGCCCACCACCCGCCGCCCTTGCTCAATGCCGTACTGCACGTTAATACGCTGTATCGCATAGGCATCCTCAGCACTGATACCCGCCTCGTGCAGCGGTTCAATGGTTTTACGCTGGCTTTGCGCCATACGCAGCTGTGCGGCCAACTGTTGCAGTTTCTCTGTCACTTTTCTGTCTCCATTAACGGGCGAGGAATTCCAGCACCAGGCGGTTAAAGCTGTCGGCGTGCTCCCATTGCGCCCAGTGGCCGCAGTCGCGGTAAATGTGAAGCTCTGAGCCGCTAATCCCTGCCAGCAGGCGAAGGCCGGTATCCATAGGTACAAAACGGTCGTTACGGCCCCAGACAATCAACGTAGGTGCGCGGATTTCACCCAGTCGGGCGCCATAGTCCGGGAACTGCTTCGGGTTAAGCTCACTGCTTTTGACGAAATTTGCCAGATGGTCGCGGCGCTCCAGCATGTTCTCAAGCCGCGTGCGGAACAGCGCCTCGCTGAGTGCAGAAGGATCGGCGACAAAAATCTCCATCATTTGCTGGAGGTTTTCGAGGGTCGGCTCCCGGTAAAGTTTTTGCAGACGTTTAATGCCCTCAGCAGGCATGGGGGTGAAGGTACTCATACCGCCAGTACCACCGCCCATCAGCACCAGGCGTCCCACACGCTCGGGAAAAGACAACGTAAACGCGACTGCACTGTGGCCGCCCATTGAGTTACCGAGCAGATGCACACGGTCAAGCTCCAGCGTGTCGACCAGCTGCTTTAAAATCCGTGCGTTAAGATCGGAGCGCGAACTGTCACAAACAATAGAATCACTTTTGCCCCAACCCGGGCAGTCCAGCAGAATTACCCGATAACCTGCCTCAACCAGCGGGTCAATATTGCGACTGAAGTTCGCCCAGCCTGTCGCACCCGGCCCAGAACCATGCAGCATGATGACCGTTTGCGTGCCGCTGCCGCAGTCATTGTAGTGAATACGCAGCCGCTGGCCGCCTTCTTCGGCGTGGAAAAAACGGCTGGTTGCCGCTTCAGTGTAAGTTATGCTCATAAATGGCTCCTTGCATATGAAGATGAAACGGGGGCAGCGCTAATAGAGCCGAAACCGGCAATCCACTCGGGAATTTCCCGGTAGTAGCGCTCCTGTGTGCGATAGTCACCAAAGGCCGATAGCGCAGCGAACGCGGCGACCCAGGTTTTAATCTCGTGCGTGGATTTCCCGGCAAGCTGCGACAGCTCGGCATTTGGCATATCATCAAGCGCGCTTAACTGCCCGTCGCTCAGCACATCGAGAAAATGGTTGTCCCATTCGGGGTTAAGCGGATGCAGGCTGTTCTGATCTTCTACAAAACGCTGTGCGGCGTTGATAACCCTGCGGGTACGCAGCTCGCGCTCGTCTGGCGGCAGCACTTTTCCACTGCCCAGTAGACGCTCGCGCATATGCGCATCTGCGCTCGCCAGTTCAGGTACTGGCGGCTGGTGTGAGAGACCACCGGAGCCGAGAAACAACACGCGTTTATTCAGCCCACGGGTAAAACGCCCTACGGCCTCGCCCAGCAAACGGGTGCGCTGAAAGCCCGGCAGCGGCGGCGCCACGGCATTAATAAACACTGGCAGCACCGGGCAGCGGTCAAGTCCGCCCAGAAGAAATTCAAGTGGCTGGGCAAAACCGTGATCGACCTGCATGCGCCACGAGACCGCCAGGTCGATGCCCTGCTCCATTACCGATGCCGCACAAGCCTCCGCCAGCGCTTCAGGCACCGGTAGCTCGCCTGCGGCGCTGCCAAAATCACCAATGGCATGCGCACCCACGCCCAGGCAAAACGGCGGCATCACATCGCAAAAAAAGCCGTTGTAGTGATCGGGCGCAAACAGCACCACAAGCTCCGGGGCAAAAACGCGGATACGCTCACGCGCACTCGCAATAGCCGCGTTTACCTCAGCCAGCACCTCAGGCGCCGGGTCGTTAAAGCCAATCAGCGGCGTGTGTGACAGACAGTGCAACCAGGCATTCATCAGGCCACCTTTTCGATGTCGGCTGTTGTACACGGGATGAGCGTCAGTGCCGCTTCGAGCGCATCAAGCGTGGCACCCAGCGTCTGGGGGATCGCCGTTGCGGCCACAAAGCGGTCGGGGCGCAGCACCACTATGGAATGCGGCTGCCCGGCAAACCAGGTGCGCAGTCGGTTCTGGCTGTCACCAAGCCAGATAACATCGCCAGGCGGCGTGTTTTTGGGCAGTTGTACCTCCGGGACCGCGCGGATAAACACCGCTCCCAGCGCACGCCAGCGTTCACGCTGTGCCTCGCTCAGTCCCCACTGCGGGTTACTACCCCAGGCGATGATGGCAAAGTTGGCACCGATCCAGTCGTCCAGCAGCCCGCGGCGTCCCGCGCAGTCTGCGACTGATGGCTGGATAAACATGCTACCCACCGCAGGCGATCCACCCGTTAACAGCGCGCCACGGCGATACTGCGGCATGGGTTTAAAGCGCATCTCCAACAAGTAGCGTTTCACCGGTGGCAGCGCGTTCAGCGCCCAGCTTACGGCATCACGCAGCGCGCCCTGCCAGCGATAACGTGGTGCCAGTACGTTGCCTGCCGTCACTGAAAGGTCAATCATGGCTTTGGCATGAGCACGGCGTTCCTGCTCGTAGCTGTCCAGTAGCGCATCACCCGCCAGACCTTTGACGACCAGCGCCAGTTTCCAGGCCAGGTTAGCGGCATCGCGCATCCCGCTGTTATAACCCTGCCCCTGCCACACGGGCATGATGTGCGCAGCATCACCCGCCAGCAAAATACGGCCTTCCCGAAAACGCCCGGCTATACGCGCGTTATGGGTGTAAACCCGCTGGCGCACCAGTTCGATATGCTGTGGGTCCGGCAGGGCCTTTGCCAGTAGGCGGTGCAGGTTCTCCGGGCGACTCAGCTCTTCTTCGGTTTCACCGGGCATTACCATAAATTCAAAGCGACGCACCGCGTGCGGTAGCGCGGCCGACACCCACGGGCGCACCGGGTCGCAGCACAGATAAACATGCGGCGTGCTGAGCGGATCATTAGCGATATCAATCACTATCCACTTATTGGGCGCAGTTTTGCCCTCAAAGGAGATACCGAGCGTGCGGCGTACAAAACTGTTACCGCCGTCGCAGGCAACCAGCCAGCGCGCGCGTACCCGCTCCGTGCGGTTGCCTGGTGCATTTAACGTAAGCTTCACCCCGTTAGCGCTCTGCGATACGGCGGTGACTTCACGTGAGAACAGACGACGCACGCAGGCAAAGCGAGATAACCCGTCGCACAGCACCGCATCAACCTGTGGTTGGATAAACGCGTTGCGCCGCGACCAGCCGAATTCGTCGGTCATCGGCTGGATATCGGCAAAACAACGCCCCTTCGGAGTTAAAAAACGCATCGCGTGCCAGGGCGTGGTGTGCGGTAGCACGTTATCAATCAGCCCGATGGACTGAATGGCGCGCAGAGATTCATCATCAATGCCAATCGCACGCGGGTAATCAATCAGCTGTTCGCCTTTTTCAATTAACAACGTGCGAATACCCGCCTGGCCGAGTTGATTAGCCATCATGAGGCCAACCGGGCCTGCGCCCAGTATGGCTACGTCGGTGTCGTATTCTTCTGCTGCCACGGTGGGCAGCGTCGTGCTTGTCATCTCGCCGTCTCCTTTTTATGCCCGCCGATTTTCGGCAAAGGGCGCCCCTCTCCCACACAGGAAGAAATGAGCAATTGCGATTACGCGCGTCAGTGTGACGCGGCGTGGTTAACGATGGCAGCACCGTATGGCAGGAGATCGCGTTGAGCGCGATGCAATGCGGTGCAGGGTCAGAGTTTTTATATTTGTTGTTTTTATGTTAATTACTTTTAGCGTCAGTGTTGAATCAGGGCAATGAAAAACTGCCGGGGCGTGCACCAGGTGCACAGGGTTGATTTATCTGGATTTTCAGAAGGTTAAGTGAAATGGATCACAGTTCTGACTACAAGAATGTACGCGGTCTCACGCGCGGCCTGCTGTTGCTCAATATACTCAACCGGCTTGATGGTGGTGCCAGCGTGGGCGAACTGGCTCAGTTGTCGGGGTTGCACCGCACAACGGTGCGCCGCCTGCTGGAAACGCTGGCGCATGAGGGCTACGTCACCCGTAGCCCCTCTGATGATAGCTTTCGCCTGGCGCTGAAAGTGCGTGAGCTGAGTGAAGGCTTTCGCGACGAGCAGTGGGTATCTGCGCTGGCCGCGCCACTTCTGGATGAGCTGATGCGCGAAGTCGTCTGGCCAACGGATATCACCA
This sequence comes from uncultured Enterobacteriaceae bacterium, assembly GCA_966185765.1. Classification (GTDB taxonomy): domain Bacteria; phylum Pseudomonadota; class Gammaproteobacteria; order Enterobacterales; family Enterobacteriaceae; genus CBIFVZ01. The sequence goes on from CBIFVZ010000009.1 coordinate 41,843, forward strand.
CCCTGGATGTCGATGCTATGGTGGTACGTGAAACCACCCATCGCTTCAGCCGCCTGTCGTTTCACCGCTCGATGGTAGGCCGCCGTCTGCCAATGCTACAAACGGCATCCGGGCGTACCTGGCTTGCTCATTGCCCTGATAATGAACGTGCACAAATTGTAGAAATGCTGGCGCAGCGTGAAGGTGGCGAGTATCAACTCGCCCGCGAACCGGTACAGTTGGCTGCACTACTGCGCCGGGTGCGGCAAAACGGCTACGGAGAAAATTACCGTGGCTGGGGCCAGGAGGCCCGAATTGCCTCTATTGCCGTGCCACTGCATAACGACACGCGTATTGTCGGTTGTCTGAATCTGGTGTGGGTGGCCAGCGCGATGAGCGTAGAACAGGCGGTTGCCCGCCATTTAAGTGCGCTCCAACGGGTCGCCACAGAAATAGGCCAACGTATTAATGACACGGTATTTTGAGAATAATCTTTTGCTCAAAAGGCGCTGAAACGTGATTTACCGCACACTTTGCCCTCCGTAAATCGAAGCGAATGTCTACCCTTAATACTGGGACGGGCACAGCCCGCACTGAGATAAACGCAATCTGGAGGTTTTTATCGCTATGCTCAGCCAGAAACTCAATATCGCCAGTGAGCCAGAGTTCGGGATAGTCGAAGAACTTTTGTATGAGCGCGATCCCTGCGAGTTAAAACTGGATGAAATGACGGAGGCGGAGCCGGAGCCGGAGATGATTGAGGGGCTGCCGGCTTCTGATGCACTGACCCCCGCAGACAGGTATCTCGAACTGTTTGAGCACGTGCAGTCAGCCCATATTTTTGCCGACAGCAAAACCTTTCCCGACTGCGCACCCAAATCCGATCCGCTTGATATCCTGATTAGCTACCGGCGCAGTCGCCGCCAGCCGGGCTTTGAGCTGCGCCAGTTTGTTGAAGACAATTTCTGGATGCCGGAAACCCACGCCAGCGACTATATTTCCGACCCGGATTGTTCGCTTAAAGAACATATTGACAATCTGTGGCCAGTGCTGACCCGCGAACCGCAGGATCATATTCCCTGGTCGTCGCTCCTGGCGCTACCGCAGGCCTATATCGTGCCAGGTGGGCGCTTTAGCGAAACCTACTACTGGGACTCCTATTTCACCATGCTGGGGCTGGCGGAAAGCGGGCGTGAAGATCTGATGCGCTGCATGGCCGATAACTTTGCCTGGATGATTGAGAAATATGGCCACATTCCCAACGGCAACCGCACCTATTATCTGAGCCGCTCACAGCCGCCGGTGTTTGCGCTGATGGTGGAGCTGTTTGAGGAAGATGGCGTGCGCGGCGCGCGGCGTTATCTCGATCATTTGCGCCAGGAGTACGCCTACTGGATGGACGGCGCTGATTCGCTGTTACTTAACCAGGCCTATCGCCACGCGGTAAGAATGCCCGACGGGTCGCTGCTCAATCGCTACTGGGATGACCGCGATACGCCTCGTGACGAGTCCTGGCGCGAAGACGTGGAAACCGCGAAACACTCAGGCCGCCCGGCCAACGAAGTGTACCGGGATTTGCGCGCCGGGGCAGCATCCGGCTGGGACTACTCGTCGCGCTGGCTGCGCGACGGCGAACGGCTTGCCAGCATCCGCACCACGCAGTTTATTCCGGTCGATCTGAATGCGTTTTTGTTTAAGCTTGAAAGCGCTATTGCCAGTATTTCCGGCTTGCGCGGTGACCGCTATGCGCAGGAATCGTTCCGCCAGAAAGCGCAGGCGCGACGCAGCGCGATGACCCGCTATCTGTGGGATGAGGAAAACGGTGTGTTTCGCGATTACGACTGGCGGCGCGAGCAGTTAGCGCTGTTTTCTGCCGCAAGCCTGGTCCCGCTGTATGTTGAAATGGCGACCCATGAGCAGGCGGCAAGGCTTGCCGAGGCGGTACGTACGCGCCTGTTGGTGCCCGGCGGCCTGCTTGCCAGCGAATATGAAACCGGCGAGCAGTGGGATAAGCCCAACGGCTGGGCGCCGCTACAGTGGATGGCAATCCAGGGCTTTAAACGCTACGGCCATGACGAACTGGGTGATGATATCGCCCGCCGCTGGCTTAATACCGTCAACCAGGTGTATCTCAGGCAGCACAAGCTGGTGGAGAAATATCACATTGCAGGCAGCACTGCGGATGAAGGCGGCGGCGGTGAGTACCCTCTCCAGGACGGCTTTGGCTGGACCAACGGCGTGGTAAGAAGGCTGATTGGGCTGTACGGTGAACCGTAATGAACAAAGGGGACGGCGCGTCCCCCTTTTTTAGTACGTGGCGGCCACGGGCTTGAGATGAAATCTGAAACTACTCATTACCCCATTGATTGAGAAAATTAGCTATCTCATCAATGCGGCTGTCGTCGAGGCCAGCAACCACCGCCATCTCGCCCTGCGCTTGCTCGCTGATTTCTTCGTTATTCATCAAACGCGCCAGCAGTAACTGGAAATAGTGCGCCACGGCGTCGCGCTCCTGGTCACTGACCGGCTTTACCGATTCTGAAGCGTACTCATCCGCAATATCATAATATTTAAGCGGTATCTCATTATTCATAGGTCGTCCCCTGGCAATACGAGTTAGTGCTGGTTTCAGCCAGCATCACATCACCGAATAATAGCATTCTTCATCGCGCTGCTGTCATCCCTGTCATTCGTGCTAACCGCCAGCATTCGTCATCCGACTCAAAATTGGGTATTATCCGCTTCCCCTTCACTGCTGGCAGCCTGATGTCTACGATTATTGATACCTTTATTGCCCCACCGTGCCATGAGGAGATAGAGATTCTCTATCAGGACGCACACCTGGCGCTTATCAATAAACCCAGCGGCTTACTGAGTCTGTCGGGCAAAAACCCGCAAAATCTCGACTCGGTGCATTACCGACTGGTACAGATTTTTCCCGGCTGCACTCTGGTCCACCGTCTCGATTTTGGCACATCCGGGCTGATGGTGATTGCCCGTAACAAGACGATTAATGCCGCACTCTGTCAGCAGTTCAGCCAGCGCAGCGTAACGAAGGTATACAGCGCCCTGCTCTGTGGGCATCTTGAGCAAAACGAAGGCGTGGTGGAAGCCGCGATTGCCAGAGACCCGGCGCGGTTCCCGCTGATGACAATTTGCCCTACCCACGGCAAACCCGCTCTCTCCGGCTACGAGGTTATTGAGCGCTTTTATCATGAATCCCAAGATGGCGTGCGGGTGCCGCTAACACGGGTACGGTTGATGCCGCAGACCGGGCGCACCCACCAGCTGCGCATTCACTGCCAGCACCTGGGGCACCCTATCTGGGGATGTGATTTGTATGGTGGTCGCCTGCTGCCGGGTACGGAACAAACGCCAGGGTTGATGCTGCATGCCAGCGAGTTACAGTTTGTGCATCCTGTCAGTCACAAGCAGATTAACGCCCGAAGCGACAGCCCGTTCTGAACACTGGCGACAAACATGTCTTACCACATCAGATCGTCAGGGACTTTAAAATCAGCATACGGATCGTCTTCATCCTGTGCTTCCTGACTCAGAGCGCTGTTTAGCACAATGCTGCTCGCGTCACGCTGCGCAATTTTATCGGCAACGCTCGCAGGAATAATCGCGTACACACACTCGCTGCGGTTATCCATCGCCAGGCGTGCAATTGCGAGACGGCCACTCACCAGTTGACTCTGCGTAGGCTTATCCACCGCAATTTTTTTAATCAGGTTGTTATCCGTGAAATTAAAATCGATATCACCTTTTGTGATGACGATGCGGTTCATCTCAATGAGCTGTTTAACCTGTGCTTTATACGCTTTCGACAAGGCAGCCTGCTTTTGCTGCTCGTTAAGCTGCTTATCTCGCTCAAGCTGGAGTTTTTTATTTTCTTCTACCGCTTCTCTTGCCTCACGCGCCTGAACACGTGATTTTTTTGCCGTTCTTTGAACCTTGGCCATTTTTTTACTGGTGACCAGGCCTGCCTTTAGCATCTGTTCTTGTAAGGTGAGTTTTGTCATTGTCGTGTCGAAACCGGTTAAATAAGTAAAGATAGTGCTGGCACATACTGGAGAATGACGCAGTATGTCAGCATGCCACCGGGCTTAGAAGGTCAAACCTTAAGCAATTTCACCGTGGCTTCAATATCAATCTCATCTTCTGAGAAGATGAGCGTGGTGCCCTGGAAGGTGGTGATCGCCAGTTTTTTCACCGAGCGCATTTCGCCAGGTTTTGCAGCGGACTTTGGTCTGATGTTGCCCATCAGAAGCCCCACAGACAACACCGCATTCTCTTTATCAATGGGCGCATCAGCAGGCACGTCTTCGCTGTAAACCAGCCAGGATTTGATAGAGGTTATCTTAACGCGCTCACCTGCAATGTAGAGATATTTGCTTTGCGGCGCGACTTTGACCGCGTACGCGGACAAGCCCTTGTTATTGGTGGTAGGCTCAAACGTCACCGCCGCATCTTTCTTGATAAGCTCAGGGTTGGCGACCTTGATCACGTGAAAATAACGGTTATCACCGTTCTCATCTTTGATAAACCCAAAGCCTTTGTCTTTAAACCAGGTTGTGATCGTGCCTTTCATCGCCATTACCGCCTACTTAATCATCGTTGACTCAATTTTTGCAGCGCGCAGTGTAAAGCACAATGCCCGCACAAACTATGCCTTTGGGTTAAGTCTGGACGATAAATTGCGATAAAGTTGCGCTTTATGTTGGCCTTTCTTGTGAAATTTGTTGACCCAGCGGTAAGCCCTGGTCTGGTTGCAACGGTTTGCCCTGAGCACGATTCAAAAACTCACCGGTATTCTCTTGTCAGTGTTGCAATAACGTCAGGCAAATTCGGTGAATGGCCTGGCAAGTAACCCAGGTTTATCAAATGGCAGGAATGGTTTACCGGCGTTGTCATGGCCGGGGCAGGACTGAAGATGCTTTTAGCGCTAACGTGGTAGCTTGCTTGACGAAGTAACTTCACTCACCCCGGCAACCCCGGTATTGATGGCCCTGCTTTTATCCGCAGACTCACCGGCTAAGGCCAGTGAGTCTGGTTGTTGACTAACGTATTACGCTAACATTTTCCAGTTTCACTCGACCTTCAGGTTTATCTCCTATTTGCTGAGCGACCGGGACGAAGACGTTAAAATCTTGCAGCCAGGCCTCTTTGCTACTGCTATCCGCTTGCCCTTGAGTCGTGCCATGACATTCAACCAATAAATATTTCCCACTAAACTCAGGTGCAATGCTCTGTGCATTCCCCTCCCCCGTTACTTCACAGCGTAACGTTGAAGTAGTGACTTTCTTATCGGAATCAATAGCGTCCAATTGCATCTGATATCGTTGACCAGCTACTAAAGGGAAACGGAGATCTGTCTGTAACTTGTTGAGCCGTGAGGCACCACTACTGATGGACATAGCGAATTTTAGCTGTAACTGATTAGCCAGCGTTAAACGTTGCACCGTCCAGATATTGTAATTTTCCAGCTTACGTATATAACCATCCGGTTGTGCATCCAACTGGACGTTGACCTTGCCGAGCGCACTGACTTCGGTATAACGAACCTGTTTAAAGCGTGGAAGCGCCCAGGGTTTGATCAATGACTGCGCCTGGCGTTCAATGTCAGCAGAAAGGGGGAATTTATTGAGCCACTGAGGATTATTATCGCTCAGTTCAGGCATTGATGGCCCCATCAACGTTGATGCTGACTTATTAGGAGCAGGGACGAAAAGCCCTTCGGCGGTAAACGTTTTTCCTGATGGTAACTGACAGAACTGCTCAAAGCGTTGGGACATTTGAGTGTTAATTTCGAAGCTACTCTTGCGACGAACAATATCAGCACCAATGAGTGAGTCCGTAACGCGACCTTCGCTGTCAATGTTCAGTGCTACGACAGCACCGCCCTGATGAGTTTTACAGTTATATAAGTAGTGTTCAATCTTTAATTCAAGTGGCGCATCGTAAGGCGGTTCCCAGATAATATCTGCAAAGTCATATCCCATACGTACAGATAAAATGTCGCCAATGCGCTGAATACTATTAGCATCGACAAGCGCGGTCATGCCAGTTTCGGTTGTGGCTGATAACTTTTCCCACCGTGCATTTTTTATCGATTGCTGGCATACCTTACGGATATCTTCTGCCGTCATCTGCATATCGTCCTGTGCAGGCGCATAGCGGAGGTAGCTGTTACCGTAATAGCGAGCGCTGGTTATCCCCTTCTCATCCAGTAAATCCTTGTACAGAAGCTGTGCCTTGCCCTGTTTACAATCAACGGAACGCCATTGCTGTACTGTTTTTCCGTTATTGAGGTTTAACGACACCATATAATTCACACGATCGTGTATTTTGACTACTGACACGGAATTAGTACTAACACTGATCACTGCAGGCTTATCAGCAGCCTGAGCCAAAGAGAATGGCAAAAGTGACAAAAAAAGTGAACCTGTTAAAGCGCGTACGCTGTGCATATATGTTCCTTCATATTTTTTGAAATAAAAGTGCCAGCATCAAGGAGTATTGCCATATGGGAGCAAGACGCGGGCAAAAGCGATGGTTATCATTACCTTCTTTTTTCTAAATCAGCCAGTGCATACATACCTCGTTCCGCTACGGATGCTGACGCATCGGATGCCAGTATTTTCGCCAGTTTAACGCCATCTTCGCCAAGAGAGTCCAATTCCTTGATGAGCATTTCACCGGCAATACGACGCACCATTGGAGAGCGATCAACTGTCGCCATTTTTAAATTTTCAATAAATGGCCTTGATGTGCCAATCATCCGCTCCTTCAAAACAGGAATACGCCGTCGTTTTCCATATACTTTGTCTACCCACTGCCAGGTCGCCCCCTCGACCCAAACAAATTTATGTTCAAACTGGCAACGGTATGCTTTTGCTCGTAAGGAGGGTTGAACCGAGCGCTCTGAAATCTCCGTCAAAAAAGCGTCTAATGCACCGCTACGACCCGCCTGCGTAAAAATAGCGGCCACAGGACCTGAAGTGGACAAGATGAGCCGCCTTTTAAGAGACACGGCGACGTTATCCATTGATACTATTTTCATCAGAATACTTTTTTCTGCCTCTGCCATTCTGCCCCAGGAATCCCAATAAGGGAGCGTGATAAATAAGACATCAACGATGATTTCCGGGTCGGTCAATTCAGCTATCAATGGCAATACATCACGTGCTGCACTTCTTACCTGAGGTACCCAGTCATTGAGCCTTCGCACGACTAACGCAAATAAAAAACGGTTTGCAGCACCACCTGATAAAGTCCTTAGTGCTCTCTCCCGTTTGAATCCATCGGCATTGCATACATCCAGCCAGCTAAGAGAACCCATCAAGCCAGCATTAATATGAATAAGCCTGAGATGAGATGGCGCAAGCGATGCATAAATCGCCCAGCGAATCAGACGCTCCCAGTCATCTAACTTTTTAAGTGGTAGTGCTGAAGTGGCGGTAATAAAGGGTGATATATCCGGGCGAATTCTTTGATAAAACTTATTAAAGCTTAATGATTTTTTGACAGCGGCAATTACGTCCTGTTGAAGACTGTCCGGTAGTGACATGAGATAACATCCTTTCCCAATTTATAGCAGTACATAAAATTGTGATAATCCATCTTTAACATAGATTGCCTGCATGCAACCTGTTAGCGCAAACATTTCGTATTCAACATCTGCTCATCTGGCGATCGTTTATCATGCGCTTCACGGTAAAATGACATTATCGCTGCATATACGCCAGGGCGTTGATATGGGTCGGCCAGGCTCAGTGTATACACACGTCGATGTGTCTTCAGGTAAGCCGACCAGCCGGGTAGGCGGTAAAAGCGTTATGACGATGGAAGGAACATTTAGCCTGTGATAGCCGTTTGTTCAAAAAGCTCCCCTGGCACTAACGTCATTTTTAACGCCAGGGGATTTACGGGTGAGATAATATGCAATGAGGAGCGCTATCTGGCATGGCGCATGGTCCATCAATGCGGGTACTGAATAATTAAAACATACTGTTACCGCTGGCGGTTTTCTCCGGCACAGTCTGCGTCACATCCCAGTGCTCAATGATTTTATGGTTATCATCGAGTTTAAAAATATCAATAATCGCTTTGGTTTCGCCCGGCTCGCGCCCGGTGTTTTTAACATGCAGAATCACATAATTACCATCAACAAAACTCTGCGTGATTTCACTGCGTGACTGCGGGTATTTTTGTTTGAGAAAAGCAATAAACTTCTCAAAGCCCGCCACACCGTCTTGCGCGACCGGATTATGCTGTTTGTAGGTCGCCCCCAGGTACTGCTTCGCCTGGGCAAAATCCTTTTTATTTAATGCACTGTCATAAAATGCCAGCACATTTTGTTTATTGATGGTTTCGCTTTGCGTGTTGCCCGCCCAGGCGGTACTGACGGCTAAAGGAAGCACGCAAAACAAGGCCGCAATGGTTGTACGCATTGTCATTCTCCGGATTAATTCATCGCATAGTCGTTAACTATGCTCCTAATCCTAGCCGCTTCGATAAAAATATGTTCGACACAGATGTAAAAAATCACGTCACTCCTCGCTTACCTTTGCCATTCCCGGGTTTTAGCACCTGCGTTTTCATTCAAGACTGAGCGTGTGTGTAATGCCACAGCGCGCAACAAATGACTCGTCATGACTCACCAGCAGCAGCGTGCCTCGATAGTCGTACAGCGCATGTTCCAGAAGCTGCTTTGAATCCAGATCCAGTGCGTTATCTGGCTCATCAAGGATAAGGATCTCCGGCGGTGGTTCAGCAAGCGTCAGGGCAAGTAATGTCACTTTTAGCCGCTCACCACCGCTAAGGCTACCAAAGGGCAGCAACCCGCGATCGCCACGAATGCGCAGCGCCCCCAGATGCGACCGCCACGTCTGCGCACTCACTGCTGGCGCATAACGGCACAGTGCCTCAGTGGTACTCAGCGCCGGGTCCAGCAATTGTAATTTCTGGTCGAGATAACACACCCGTCCGTGAAGTGAAAACGCCCCCGCTGCGGGCAGTAGCTCGCCCGTCAAAACGCGCAGCAGCGTCGATTTGCCACAGCCGTTACGCCCGGCAATATGCCAGTGCTCACCGCCATAAATATCAAACGAATGCGCCTGTGAATTGCCTTGTGGGAGCCGCAGACCATGAGCATGCACCATTAACCGGCCTGACGGCACCACGACTGGCATTTTCAGCGTTTGCGCATCCTTTATCTGGCGCTGTTCACTTACCTGCTGGCGCTCGGCACTCAACTGGTTAATGATGCGGGCATTGCGCTGCGCCACCCCCGCCATCTTACCTTCAGCCCGTTCTTTTTTGCCGTCCAGCAATATCGTTGCCTGTGAGCCGTTACGACGCAACTTTTCTCCCTGCTGCTGGCGCTTTGCGCGTTTGGCAGCGCTCTTTTGTTGTACACGCTTTTCCTGATGCAACTGCGACGTCAGACGCGCCTCATGCGCTTGCAGCGCCTGCTGTTTTCTTGCCTGTTCAGTGGCATAAACCTCATAGTTGCCGCCGTATTCATTAAGCCCACTGGCCGTCAGTTCAAAGATAGCGTTCATCTGCCCGAGTAAGGTGCGGTCGTGGCTGATAACCAGGCTGCCCGCGCGGTGCTCAAGCAGTTGTCGGGCAAGCCAGCGCCGCCCGGCGCTGTCAAGATGGCCATCTGGCTCGTCGAGCAATAAAAAGGCGTCTTGCTGCATAAACGCCAGACACAACGCAAGACGCACCTGTTCACCGCCGCTCAGGCAACGACAGTCGCTGTTAAGCGCCAGATGCCCCAGCCCGGCGTCACTCAGGAGGCGCTGTGCCCGGGCGCTACGTTCCCAGCTGTCTGCCAGCAATGTAAACAAATCCGGGTCGGTATCGCCCGCATCAATGCGCTGTTGTGCACGCAGGATATCGCTGATGCCGAGCGCATCAGCCAGGGTTGCCGCCGGTGCAGGTCCGCGCTGTGGCAGGTAATAAAATGCGCGCGCCCAACGCACATAGCCTTCGGCAGGTTTTTCACGCTGGGCAAGCAGTGTAAACAACACCGATTTACCCTGACCATTAGGACCTACCAGCCCCTGCGGTTGGGTAAACAGCGTACCGCTGATATCAGAAAACAACGTTGTGGCGTTAAAAACCGCGCTAAGACGCGAAAAATGACAGGCTACAGGCATAAATAAGCCTCCTGATAAACAGGGGCTGAAAGCCAATACCCATATAAAAAGAGTCAGGTTATGCCACCAGCCCGCAATCAAACACTAACGCCGCTATTACGGGCGTTACAGAGCGTTGAAAGGTGCGGGTGTTACTTCACTGGCGTAGAACCTCATTGGAGAGAAAAGAGAAAACCCGGCTATGCTACCTGAAGTTTGCGCAAAAGGTAAATTGGGCGACACAAAAAGTGTAAGCCAATTAAAAAAAACGCCTGCTTTACCGGGAATCTCTGATTATTGCAGAGGGTATTTTATGAGGACTGATACCGGTAGCCAAGACCATGTACGGTACGAATCAGCAAAGGATTATTCACATCCTGCTCAATGACTTTGCGTAACCTGGAAATGTGTTGATCCAGGGTACGGCTATTGGGTAAATAATCGTAGCCCCAGGCTGCATCAAATAGCATATCCCGCGTCACTACCTGATTTTTGTGGCGGTGAAGGCAGGTTAAAATACGAACCTCCCGCAAGGTCAGCTCCATTTTTTGCTCACCGCGCCGTGCGCATAACTCATTGGGAAAGACAGTAAGATCACCAAATATAAAGCTAAGATTGGGTTGCTGTGTATTATCACGCAAGCAGCGCCGGGCGATGGTCTTTATCCGCGCTCGCAGTTCATGAATGCCAAAGGGTTTGCTGATGTAATCATCCGCCCCCAACTCCAGCCCAACCACGCGATCGATTTCTTCGTCTTTGGCTGAAAGAAATACGATGGGGATATGCTCATTGTGGCGGCGAATTTCGCGGCACACCGTATAACCATCCATTTCAGGCATCATAATATCGAGCAAAACAAAGTCCGGTCCACTGCGATGGTAACACTCAAGTGCTGCGCGACCATCTGGTGCGGCAATCAACGTATAACCTTCCCGTGACAGCGCATCAACCAGCCCCTGACGGATATGCGTGTCATCTTCGGCAATCAGTATTTTCATGGTTCTATCCTTGAGGCAACACCAGGGTAAAGCACACCCCCGGCTGCTCTGTGGTAACAAGAATGCGTCCTTGCAGGCGTTGCGCCAGCTGTGAGGCGATGGTCAGCCCAATACCGGTTCCAGACACGCCTTCAGTGATGGATGATTTCACCCGGTAAAACGCACGAAAGATCATTTTAAGCTCTTGCTCGGGTATGCCGGGACCATAGTCACGTACGGCTATCTCCACGTTTTCACGCACAAGACAGACAGCAATATCAATACGTTTCCCCTGTGAAGCATATTTTTCTGCATTACTCAGGAAGTTACTGATGATTTGGGTGAGAACATCGCTGTCGCTATGTAACACCAGATTTTGCGGACAAGTAATGTGCATCTCCATGCCTTTAACCTGCAAGGCAGGCGTGAAGATGTGCGTAATTTCGGTTATCAGATGCGCAATGTCCACCGGTTGAATATGCAGTTTGGGTGAACGCGTGAAGGTGAGGATATTTTGAATAAGCCGCGATAAACGCTGGCTCTCCTGGGTAATGACATTCACATAACGCAGTTCGTGTTCCTGCTCATCATCCAGTCCTTCACGCATCAGTTCAGCATAGAGCGTAATATTAGTCAGCGGTGTTTTCAGCTCGTGCGACACCTGGCTTACGAAATCTACCTGCTGGCGTGCCTGACGAGCGTTGCGGGTATATTCCCGCCATAACGAAAAACCAATTAACGCGACTGCCATCAGAAGCACTGCAAGTAATACCCCGCCCCATATCCAGATATGATTAAGCGGGGTCTTTACGCCATAGACTTTCACTTTCCATGTAGTGAGGGGGTAATCCAGCGTAACGCTATCCAGTAACGTCTGCTGGGTTAATGCTGAGGGTTCATTCAGGTACAGCTGACGACCGTTTTCCGTCACCTGAACAATCAGCCTTGCCGCTTCATGGCTGGCCTGGATACTATTCGCTGTGTCCATCATCAGCTGTACGTAAGAGAGACGAAACCCAACAATCGCATTCCCCTTCTGTCGCCAGTAAATCAGCAGCGGCTCCTGCGTTTCCTGGGTAATAAACCACCCTGCCTGCGGGACATTTTGTTCACTACCGGCCATATGACTGGCAAGCTGGCTGGGATCGTTGACCAACGGTGTAAGCTGGCGAACCCACTCTTTTTCTTCATTGGTTAAGGGCGCATGTTCATCCGGGTAAATAAGCTGATGTTTACGCAGGATAAACACATCAACAATACTGTCGTCGTTTTCTTTAAAAGCGCGCAACGTCGCAGCGTCATCAGGGTTAATAAAATCGCTGATGGCATGTAAACGCGAGGCTCTTTGTTGCAGATGATTTTTAATCACGGTAACGACACTGGCCGTTTGCGCTTTTGCCAGATTGTGCACCTGGTTTTGACGCAATAAGACTTCATGCTCAAGCGTGCGGATGCCCAGATAAGCAAGCAGAACAAAAAATATCAGCGCGATAACGAGATAAATCAGCTTACTTCTGAACATCCAGCACTCCCTGTGGATCAGTTGGCTTTCGAGCTTTGCGTTTTCGTGTTATAGGTTTTTTCTTTCAGCAGCTTGCGTGAGGAATCTTTACTCATGCTGTCCATACTCTGCAACAATTCATGGTTTTCCTGCACGTTTTCTTCCACCTTCTTAACGGCTGCCGGTGCGGCGACCTTCAGTGCCCCCATCATGCTGGCGTTGTCGCGTAGCACTTGCTTCGCCTCATCCATTTTACCCTGATCGATAAGCTTTAAGGCTCGCTCGTTCTCAATGGCTGATTGTTGAATCGCGGAATCTACAATCACTTCGTCTACCCGCGCTTTACTGACTTCACTGGCTGAAGCGGTGTAACTAATAGTCATTTTGTCGTTCCAGCGCTCTTTCGCGTGCGTTACAAGATTGTCGTAACTGACACTCACGTCGCCAAGCGGTTTACGTTGCGCAGCACTGCCTTTGGCTGGCAACACTTCCAGCATGACAAATTTTTCCTGATTGGCGTAAAGCTGGTTCAATTTGACCGTCACAGTATTGCCACGAATTTCGCCTTCGCGACCAAGCAAGCGCAGCGGCTTCACATTATCTGCCACGTTGATTGTCACAACGACATCCTGCGCGACTACGGACATCACATCGCCAAATTCATGCGCAAAGGCTTTTTCCAGTGAGTGGGTATTTTGCACAAAGACATGATTACCGTCGCTATTTTGTGCAATCGCTGCCATCAGATCTTCGTTATAACCTGCGCCAATACCCATAGTGGTAATAGCAATGCCCTTACGCCCTGCAATTTTGCCCAGCTCGGCCAGTTCGCTGGTCGAGGATGGACCGGTGTTCGCCTGCCCGTCAGACAACAGTATCATGCGGTTAATATGGGCTTTATCGAGAAACTTGCTGGCTTCATCTATGCCCCGGCTCACGCCAGCAAACAGTGCGGTGCCGCCACGGGAAGTCAGCCTTTCGCGAATCTGGCTGATGACTTGTGCTTTATTATTGAGCTTAGCAGCGGGGACAATCACATCCACGACGTCATCATAAATCACGACCGAGAGCGTGTCCTGGCGGCTCAAGGTGTTTACCGCCATAATCGCCGCTTCTTTGGCTTTTTCAATGCGATCGCCACTCATCGAACCGGAGCGGTCAATAACCAGCGCGAGGTTGATAGGGATGCGTTTTTGTGTCGCGATGGTAGGAAACCCCGTCAGTGACACTTTCAAATAGTTTTTATCCTGGGTATTTTCCAGCACTACTGGGGAAGCCAGTTGAGCTTTGATAGCCACTTTCTGAGGGGGCTGGGCAACAGATTGCGCGTTGGCTCCCGCCGCCGTCACAAATACCCCCAACATTAGCGCTGTGCAGACATGTTTCAGATTCACAATGTATCTCCTTGTCAAAAGAATCGACTCCATTCTTAAGTAACCCAGGCACCAGTTGGTCTGCTATCTGTATAAAGTTGTCAAAAAATTGTCAAAACAGGACGATTACGCCACTATCCCGCAGAAAACATGTGCGGTATTCGTAAGTCAGGCGCACAGGCTACAATAATGACCATTTTTTCATCAGGAGCGTTCAGTAAACCGATATGGATATATTTGATAATAACCACACCGTCGTTTCTCTGGATACCTGCATTCTGCAAAACCACCGGTTTAATTTGCAGCATCATTTATATCAGCGACTCGCTGAATTATCTCACCGTGGCGTCAGGCTGGTCCTGGCTGAAGTGGTATACCGGGAGATCATTCAGCACATGGCGAAAGAAATGGAGAAACTCCATAAATCTTTGGTTAAAGAGTTGTCGCTGGCAGCCAGCTATTTTGCAGACGATGAAAGTGTTGCGCAAAAAATGACGGAATCGTTTAGAAACGCCCACGATTTTGTGGCTGTAGCAAAAAAGCGTACGGATGAGTATTTGCAAAAGTGCAACGGCACGGTACTTAAAACCGATGAGCTGATACAAACCGGCCAGATACTTGATCTCTATTTTGATGCCAAACCGCCTTTTGAACCCACCGGCAAGAAGCGTAATGAATTTAAGGATGCTATCGCTCTCAAAACGCTGGAGTCGTTTGCTACTCAGTGGGAAAAAAAGGTCTATATCGCGTCAGCGGATGCGGGCTGGCAGGCATTTTGTGAAGACACCGACTTGCTCGAATGCATGCTTCTACCGGAATTGCTTGACCATATTCAGCGCCAGTCTGGTGAATATGAGAATTTTATCAGCCAGATTTCTTCTCAGTTATTCAATTCCGACTCAGCGTTTTATCAGAACGTTGAACGCCACTTTGCTCTCGCAATTACCGACTTCTGCCCCGATGTTAGAGCTTCCACGGCGTTTTATTATGATGAAACGGTCTCCTCCGTTACCCTGCACTCCCTGCACATCCCTCAAGGAAATATCAATATCATTGATATTAATGCCGCAGGCTGCACTCTCTCAGTACCGGTTCAGGCAGGACTGGTGGCAGAAGTACGTCTTGATATCTACCCAACTGAAAACGACTGGTTAGATGACGCAACATTAATTGGCACAGTGAAACGCACGGGCAATGTGGATTTTATCGGGACCATTGAAATAGTCCTGAAAGGTGACTGGCAAAAAGGATTTGGAAGAATGACGCTGGATGAAGTTATTTATGATTATAACCACTCCCACCGCTTTACTCTGGATTTAGGCGAAATTGATGGGTTGCTTTAATAACAACGCGCCGGGTTGATGCCCGGCGCGGACATTTTTCGCTTACGCAAACATCCGTTTTGGGGTTTTACGCACCGGGGCATCCCCCGCCACGTAATAATCCGCAGTGCTCGGCGCAAGCGGCTCGCGCCCGCGAATGCGGTCAGCAATTTTCTCACCAATCATAATGGTGGTGGCATTCAGGTTACCGGTGATGATTTGTGGCATGATGGAGGCATCCACCACGCGCAGCCCTTCAAGGCCATGCACACGCCCCTGCCCGTCCACCACGGCCATCTCGTCGCTACCCATTTTACAGGTGCCGCACGGGTGAAACGCGGTCTCCGCGTGGTTACGCACAAACTCATCAAGCTGTGCATCGGTACGGCAATCTTCACCAGGGCTGATTTCGCGACCGCGATACTTATCCAGCGCGGGTTGTTTCATGATTTCACGCGTGATGCGAATGGCGTCGCGAAACTCCTGCCAGTCCTGCTCGCTGGACATGTAATTAAACAAAATGCTCGGATGCTGGTGCGGGTCGCGTGAGGTAATCTCTACCCGGCCCCGGCTTGGTGAACGCATTGAGCCTACATGGCACTGAAAACCATGTTCCTTCACCGCGTTCGAACCGTTGTAGTTAATCGCCACCGGCAGGAAGTGGTACTGAATGTTCGGCCAGCTAAATTCTTTACGACTGCGGATAAAGCCGCCTGCCTCAAACTGGTTGCTGGCCCCCACGCCCGTGCCGCTAAACAGCCACTCGGCGCCAATCTTCGGCTGGTTCCACCACTGTAACGCCGGATAGAGCGATACCGGTTCCTTGCATTCGTATTGCAGGTACATCTCCAGATGATCCTGCAAATTCTGACCAACCCCCGGCAGGTCGTGCACCACCGGAATATCAAAGCGTGCCAGCAAGTCAGCCGGACCGACGCCGGAGCGCTGCAACATCTGCGGTGACGCAATCGCGCCCGCACACAACAGCACCTCACGTGTCGCCTTCGCAAAAGAAGGGCTGGTGCTGTCACCTTTAAGGTACTCCACACCTGTCGCACGTTTACCGTCAAAAACAATCCGATCGGTCGTGGCATGGGTGACAATGGTGAGATTAGGCCGATCTTTCGCCTGGTCCAGGTAGCCGCGTGCGGTACTGGCACGACGTCCAGACGGCGTCACGGTGCGGTCCATTGGGCCAAACCCTTCCTGCTGGTAGCCGTTCAAATCGTCAGTACGCGGGAAACCGGCCTGAACGCCCGCCTCGATCATCGCCTCAAACAACGGATTATTACCCGGTTTCGGCGTGGTAACCGACACAGGACCGTCGCCGCCGTGATACTCGTTCTCGCCAGTATCTCGACTTTCTGCCTTGCGGTAATACGGCAGACAGTCAGCGTAGCGCCAGTCTTCAAGCCCAGGCTGGCTGGCCCAGTTGTCGAGATCCATTGCGTTACCACGGATGTAGCACATGCCGTTAATTAACGAAGAGCCACCTAACCCCTTGCCGCGCCCGCATTCCATACGGCGGTTATTCATGTGCGGCTCCGGGTCGGTTTCATAAGCCCAGTTATAGCGCTTGCCCTGGAGCGGAAAGGCCAGCGCGGCAGGCATCTGGGTGCGAAAATCCATACGGTAATCGGGGCCACCAGCCTCAAGCAACAGTACGGTGGTGTCGCGGTCTTCCGTTAAGCGTGTAGCCAGGACATTACCTGCGGAGCCGGCTCCAATGATGATGTAATCAAATTCCATTCGTCGTTCCTCAGGTTCACTTATCAAAATACAGACTGAAAGGTAGCCATCTCGACCTGGATGGATTTAACGCGGGTGTAGTTTTGCAGCGTCATGATGCCGTTCTCACGACCAATGCCGGAATGCTTGTAGCCGCCAACCGGCATTTCAGCCGGGGATTCTCCCCAGGTGTTTATCCAGCAGATCCCGGCTTCGAGCTGATGAATGACACGATGCGCCCGGTTCAGGTCGCGCGTCACTACACCTGCAGCCAGGCCATAGTCAGTGGCATTGGCACGCGCAATGACCTCCTCTTCGCGCTCGTAGCTCAGAATTGACATTACCGGACCAAAAATCTCTTCACGTACAATGGTCATGTCATCGCGACAGTCAGTGAACACGGTCGGTGCCACCCACGCGCCCTGGTCAAAACCCTCACCTTTTAGTACGTCGCCGCCACACAACAGGCGCGCGCCTTCATCATGCCCGGTCTGGATGTAACGCAGGACGTTGTCGCGATGGGGGAAACTCACCAGCGGACCAAAATTGGTCTCAGGCGCCATCAGATCGCCCGCCCGAATACGTGCCACGCGCGCCAGCACTTTCTCTTCAAACGCTGTTTTCAGCGCCGCCGGAATAAACACACGCGTACCGTTAGTGCACACCTGACCGGAGCTATAGAAGTTGGCCATCATGGCGATATCGGCTGCCATATCGAGGTCGGCATCGTCGAAAATCACCAGTGGGGACTTACCGCCAAGCTCCATCGTGACCTCTTTAAGCGTGGAGCCAGCCGCATTTGCCATTACTTTCTTACCGCTGGCCACGCCACCGGTAAACGAGACTTTGGCTATGCCCGGGTGTTCCGTCAGTAACTGGCCGGTGAGCGCCCCACGCCCTGGTAACACGTTAAACAGCCCATCCGGCAGGCCCGCCTGCTGATAAATTTCTGCCAGTTTAAGTGCGGTAAGTGGTGTCACTTCGCTGGGTTTGAAGATCATGGCATTACCCGCCGCCAGCGCTGGCGCGGATTTCCACAGCGCTATCTGAATCGGGTAATTCCAGGCACCGATTCCCGCTACCACGCCCAACGGCTCGCGGCGGGTGTAAACAAAGGAGCTATCGCGCAGCGGGATCTGTTGGCCCTCCAGCACAGGAATAAGCCCCGCGTAGTACTCCAGTACATCCGCACCGGTCGCGATATCCACGCTTGCGGTTTCGCTGAACGGTTTGCCGGTATCCAGCGTCTCCAGCGCCGCCAGCTCGTCGTTACGCTCACGCAAAATATCCACTGCACGGCGCAAAATGCGCGAGCGCGCCATTGCGGGCATTGCAGCCCAGACTTTTTGTGCGCGTTGGGCCGCCTGTACCGCCTGTTCTACTTCTGCTTCCCCGGCTTCATGAACCTGTGCCAGAACCTGGCCGTTAGCCGGATTGATGGTGTCGAAGGTCGCACCGCTGCGGCTTGCTACGTAGTGACCGTCAATCCAGAGTTGTCGTTGTTCAGGGCGAGACATAGGTTCTCCTGTCAGTTGCTGTGGGCCTGTGTGAGTTGCTGGCGAATAAACTGTGTCGTCAGCGTTCGGGCGGCCTCAAGGTTAAAAGGTTCGCCACTTAAGGCGGCGCGCAGCCACAGGCCATCAATCATGGCGACCAGACCGTAGCCCGCAAGGCACGCCTGTGGCCGGGGCAGTTCGCGGCGAAATTCGAACACCAGCGTGGAAAGCAAACGCCGGTGGCTTATTTGCTGTAAGCGCCCAAGTCCAGGCTGGTGCATGCTGCTGGCCCAGAAAGCCAGCCACGCTTTGGTGGCCGCGCTATGGATCTGGCTGTCATCAAAGTTGCCGTCAACTATCGCCCGTAACCGTGCCTCCGGGCTGGCATCCGGTAGCCTTTTCAGACGGCTCAAAACGGCATGACGCAACTGGGCGGTAACATCGCGCATCGTTGCTTCCAGCAGCCCGTTTTTATCGCGAAAGTAGTGGCTGATGATCCCGGCCGATACCCCTGCCCGACGGGCGATTTGCGCGATGGTGGCGTCGTGCATTCCGACTTCGTTAATGGCGTTCAGCGTGGCGTCAATCAGCTGACGGCGCCGTATTGGTTGCATCCCTACTTTCGGCATGATGGCAGCCTTATATATCAGTTATTGTTATCTATTAAATCTTTTTTTGATTGGACGTTCAATAAAAAATGTGTCTTAATTGTTGCAAATAAGGATGCTGAATGTGCGTTTCAGCATGAAGATTCTGATGAAGCACCCTTATTTTTTTGATTAAAATCAATAAACAACCCCTGAGTCGTCTTCCCTGTCGCCCACAAGCGACAATCGACGTAAAAAAATTCGCAAAACAAACTGATAAGAAATCCTTGTCTGCTCACCTGAGTAGTCACCGTTACTTAACCAGAGGTAATCGATGACGCAGTCTGCTGCACCTGCCAGTGAAAAAGACAAAATCAATCCGGTGGTGTTTTACACCTCCGCAGGGCTGATTTTGTTATTTTCCCTGATGACCATTTTTTACAGCTCCCTTTCCGCAACCTGGATTAGCCATGCGCTTAACTGGGTCTCTGCCACTTTCGGCTGGTATTATCTGCTGGCGGCTACGCTCTATATTGTATTTGTGGTGTTTATCGCCTGCTCACGCTTCGGCTCTATCAAACTCGGGCCGGAACATTCACGCCCGGAATTCAGCATTACCAGTTGGGCCTCAATGTTATTTGCGGCCGGCATCGGCATTGATCTGATGTTCTTCTCCGTTGCCGAACCGGTGACGCAATATATGCAGCCACCAGAAGGTGCAGGACAGACGATAGAGGCAGCCCGTCAGGCGATGGTCTGGACGCTGTTTCACTACGGTCTTACTGGCTGGTCAATGTATGCGCTAATGGGCATCGCGCTCGGCTATTTCAGCTACCGCTATAACCTGCCGCTGACCATTCGCTCCGCGTTGTATCCTATTTTTGGCAAACGCATTAACGGCCCAATTGGCCACACGGTAGATATTGCCGCGGTAATCGGCACCATTTTTGGTATCGCCACTACGCTCGGTATTGGCGTGGTGCAGCTTAACTACGGACTGAATGTGCTGTTTGATGTGCCAGACAGCATGAGCGCCAAAGCGGCCCTGATTGTGCTGTCCGTTGTAATTGCCACTATCTCAGTGACTTCTGGCGTGGATAAAGGCATCCGCGTGTTGTCACTACTGAATGTTGCGCTGGCATTGGGTCTGATTTTGTTTGTGTTGTTTGTTGGCAAAACTTCTTTCTTGCTTAATGCGCTGGTACTCAACATCGGTGATTACGTTAATCGCTTCGTGGGGATGACGCTCAACAGCTTTGCTTTTGACCGCCCGGTGGAGTGGATGAATAACTGGACGCTGTTCTTCTGGGCCTGGTGGGTAGCATGGTCGCCGTTTGTCGGCTTGTTCCTGGCGCGCATTTCTCGCGGGCGCACCATTCGCGAGTTTGTGCTCGGCACATTGATTATTCCGTTTACCTTCACCCTGCTGTGGCTGTCTGTTTTTGGTAACAGCGCGCTGTATGAAATTATTCACGGTAATGCGGATTTTGCTGCCGAGGCTATTGCCCATCCCGAGCGCGGTTTCTACAGCCTGCTTGCGCAGTACCCGGCATTTACCTTCAGTGCGTCGGTCGCCACTATCACCGGTCTGTTGTTTTACGTCACATCCGCAGACTCTGGTGCGCTGGTGCTTGGCAACTTCACCTCAAGGCTTAAGGACATCAACAGCGATGCGCCTAACTGGTTGCGCATCTTCTGGTCGGTGGCTATTGGCGTGCTGACGCTGGGGATGCTGATGACGAACGGTATTTCGGCGTTACAGAACACAACGGTCATCATGGGGCTACCGTTTAGCTTCGTGATTTTCTTTGTGATGGCCGGACTGTACAAGTCGCTTAAAGTAGAAGACTACCGCCGCCAGAGCGCAAACCGTGAAACCCCGCAGTGGCTGGCCGCAGGTCAGGACAGACTGAGCTGGAAAAAACGTTTATCGCGCCTGATGAACTACCCAGGCACGCGCCACACCAAAGAGATGATGGAGCGCGTCTGTTTCCCGGCGATGGAAGAAGTGGCGCACGAATTGAAGCTGCGTGGTGCGCAGGTACAGTTACAAAGCCTGCCGCCTGAAGACGGCGACGCACTGGGCCACCTGGAGCTTTTAGTGAGGCTTGGCGAGGAGCAGAACTTTATCTATCAAATCTGGCCGCAGCAGTACGCTATACCGGGCTTCACCTACCGCGCCCGCAGCGGCAAATCCAGCTACTACCGCCTGGAGACGTTCCTGCTTGAGGGTAGCCAGGGCAACGACCTCATGGATTACAGTAAAGAACAGGTGATTCTCGATATTCTGGATAACTATGAACGTCACCTGAACTTTATCCACCTGCATCGTGAAGCGCCGGGGAACAATATTACCTTCCCTCAGGTGGGCTAACCATCCGTTTCGGCACACAATTAAAAACACCCCGGCAAATCGGGGTGTTTTAGCCAGGCGCTATCAGGCCGGTTTGCGCAATACTCTTTTAATCCACTGGCATCAATGTTATCCGCGAACCCTATCAGGGTATTCTTATAAAAATGACACGCGCGATCGCAGCATTGTGTAAAAAACCGCAAAGAATGAGCGTGTTACCTTGATAAGAGGCATAAAGCGCGTCAGGTTTTTGTTAGCTCACTGTGTCTGGCATAACGTTAAACGGTCATTATGCCAACCATGAGTATCCGGCGCAGGGCTTCCTGCACACATCAAGGAGTAGGATATGAAACCAGAACGTGATGTTGAGAAGGTGTATTCGAACAAGGAATTTGTCGCCAAGTTGCGCCGCCTGGCCGATGCCATTGAGAGCGGAGAAAAATTTGAAATTCAGGTCGCAGGTGAGCGTATATATGTGCCTGTGCGCGCCGAGTTTAGTGTAGAGCACGAGCGCGGTAGTGACGAAGAAGAGGTAGAGTTTCAGTTAAAATGGTCACTTAGCGAATAAGTGTACTGTTCACGCCGGGAGCCTGCTCCCGGCATTGCACATCAGTAATGAATTTGCGCGACCTGACGCAGATTATCTGCCGTGGCGCTCGCCAGACCGAAAAACTCCAGATAAGCCGGGATCATTTCAAACAGCATATCGACCCCCTGTTGGGTCACGCACCCACGCTCGCGGGCTGCGCTCAGAAACGGCGTGATTGCCTGCTTCATCACCACCTCCCCTACAAAGGTGCCTGGCGCCAGATGTTCCACCGCCAGTGGCAATTCATCATCCGCATTCATACCAAGTGGTGTGGCATTAACCACAATGTCATGACCTGCGGGATGGCGCTCACCGGTGCGCACCTCCAGCGCCGGATAATGGGCACGAAGCCGCGCCGCCAGCGCGTCGCTGACCGCCGGACAAGTGTCAAACAACGTCAGGCTGGCAACGCCCGCTGCCGCAAGGGACGCGGCGATGGCACTCCCAACGCCACCGCTACCAACGACCAGCGCCCGTCTCTCCTGCGCCGGTTGCCCACGCTGCAACATACCGCGTACGAAGCCTTCCCCATCAAACATGTCACCGTGCAATTGTCCGTCTTCGCCTGTACGCACGGCATTGCAGGCTCCGGCAATACGCGCGGTTGGGCTCATGGTTGCCACTAAATCACAGGTACTGACTTTGTGCGGCATGGTAATCAGCGCGCCAATCACGTTAGTGGTGCTAAACAACGCCGACAAGAGTGCCGGGTACGCCTGCGGTTTTACCCCCAGCGGCACCACTTTGACATTCTCACCCTGCGATTCAAACCACGGGTTGTAAATCATTGGCGCTTTGAAACTTTCCGTGGGCCAGCCCATGTGCGCGATAACACGCGTCTTTCCATCAATGACCATATCTCACTCCACCCCCGGCAGTTCAATGCGCTTCACATCACCCAGGATAAACACATACGCAAACACGCCCAGCAGTGCCGCGCCACCGATATAAATCAGGGCATAAAAGAAATTGCCGGTTGCGGCGACGATAAAACCAATCACCAGCGGCGTAAGAATAGAGGCCATGTTAGAGCAGAAGTTAAATAACCCACCGGTCAATCCCGCCAGTGATTTCGGTGCCATGTCAGAAATCAATGTCCACCCCAGCCCCACCATGCCCTGGCCAAAAAATGCCAGCGACAGTACGGCGATCACGGCGCGATCGTTTGGCATCCAGTTAGCGGCAATAATGCTGCTTGCCATCAGCAATCCGGCAATAATCGGCAGCTTGCGGGCAATATTGGCTGAACCGGTGCGCTTGAGCAGCACATCAGATACCCAGCCACCCGCCATTACACCGATAGCCGCTGCCAGAAACGGCATGATGGCGAAAAAGCCAATTTTAAGCCACGGCATCTGGCGCTCGGTAGCAAGGTAGGTTGGAAACCAGGTCAGAAAGAATACCAGCGTGGTATTCCCGGCAAACTGGCCGATGCCAGCGCCGATTATCTGGCGGCATTTCAGCAGCAATTTGACGTTATGCCAGCTGAAGTTCATCTTCGGCTCAGCCTGCGGCTTTGCGGTATCAAGTCCAATATGTTCCAGCTCTGCGCGGTTGGCGGTGGTCGATTCATGCGGTTCGTGGTAATAGCGCCACCACACCAGCGCAAACAGCACTCCCGCAGCGCCAACCACGATAAATAACCAGCGCCAGCCAAAGGTTTCCATGATAAAGAACAGGAGCGGTGCAAACGCCGCCAGCCCCACATATTCGCCCACGGTATACACGGCGGTGGCACGCGCACGTTCGTGTTGAGGAAACCATTTGCCCACCACACGGCTATTGACCGGGAAGCATGGCGCTTCACTCAGCCCCAGTCCAAGACGGCACAGCAACAGCGATTTAATCCCCACTGTCGCGCCATGCAGCAGCGTAAACACTGACCAGCACACCAGCGAAATAGCATAGGTGATTTTGTTACCGAAGCGGTCGAGGAAGATACCGCCTGGAATTTGCATGACGGCGTAAGTCCAGGCAAAGGCTGAAAACACGATGCCCATCATTGCCGCACCAATATTAAGGTCGTGATTAACTTCGGTTGCCGCAATGCCGAGCACCGTGCGGTCGAGGTAATTGATCATTGTGCCGATAGCCAGCAGCGCCAGTATAACGAACCGGGTGCGCGTGCGTTTTTCGGCACTCACATGCGAAGCGGCAGTGCCGCCCTGTGGGGATGTCATGTTGGTGTGTCCTTTTTATACTTATCCGGTCGCCTTTCAGGCCGCATGCTCACATAGCCCACTGAAGGCGCCGGATGTAGGTTACAGGTGATTATTATTATTGATACTGCGTGGCATCCTGCCCTGAACCCGTTGATTGTTAACGGGTGATGCTACTCCGTGCGCCGCATCGCGGCAAGGCGTACTGCGGCATTTGTTGCGCCATATTGCTGATAATTTGCGCGTCGCTCCACCAGTTCGAAGCTAAAACGCCCCTCCTCGAACGCCTGCGTATACAGATGCAGGAACTCGCCGCCCTGCTCATCGCGCTCATACAGAATTTGACGCGGGCGCAGCGTAGCCAGCAACGCTTCGCTGTCGCTGTAGCGCGCCTGCAAATCGTGGTAATAGTTTTCGGGTATGGGCAACCGTGTCATGCCACGTGCGCCAAGGTCATCGGCAATGGCCAGAATATTGCTACAGGCAAAAGCCGCATGCTGTAACCCGCTGCCGTGATAGCAGGCAACCGAGCGGGCAAGCTGGGTATCAAGGCTGTGGGAGATATTCAGCGGCAGGCGGATGCGGTTACATGGGCTGTGCACCACCTGGCTGCGTACCAGACCGTACGGGTCGGCAAGACTCCAGGCACCCTGTAACTCAAATCCAAAGACGGTGCGGAAAAACATGACCCAGTTTTGACGGCTACCCGGCACCAGCCCAAGCGCCAGATGATCCACGCCACTAAACTGGCCGCCATCCTGCTCATCAAGCAGATGAAAATCGGTATGCCAGTGTTCATCGGCTTCAATCAGGTAAATCAGGCTGCCGTCTGGCGCACAGATGGCTGGTAATGCTCGCTCATCCGGTCCGTGTTTTTCCTGCCAGAGAGGATAACCATAATCCTGCGCCCGCTGTAACAGCTGCGCTGCGCCCTTTACGCGCCAGGCCATAGCACACAGTGAGATGCCGTGCCGACGGTGAAAATCATCGGCCCAGCTGTGCGGCTGATGATTAATAATGACGTTGACCCCACCGTTACGCCACCAGTCCACCTGTTTACTGCGGTGTTCGCCTGCATGGGCAAAACCAAGCGGGCGCAGCGCCTCGCCCAGCGCATCAGCACCGGTTTCGTCGGTAGCAAACTCAATAAACTCTACGCCCTGATAAGCCGGCAGTGGCGAGGAATGAAACAGCGCGGCATCATCAGTGTCATGAGCATTCCAGGTCTGCTCTTCAAGCCACAGAAGCGAGCGCCAGCCATCTTTTGCCGTAGGCGCGCCTGGTAGCGCACGAAAACCATCGTTAAAGACTTCCAGCGACCACGGGCCACGGTAGCCGTGGGCGGTAAGTTCGCGGGCAAACTCCACCACGGGCAGCTCGCCCTGGCCTGGAAAACAGCGGTAGTGGCGACTCCATTCCAGCACATCCATTTTCATCAGCGGTGCGTCTGCCAGTTGCAAAAAGCTGATTTTCTCCACCGGAATATCGTCCAGATTACCCAGGCTGTCGCCGCGCGCCAGAATGTGGAAGCTGTCGAGTACCAGTCCCAGCGCCGGGTTATCTACGGCCGCCACGCGCTGCCAGGCTTCACGAAAACGGCTCACATGCCGCCCCCATGCCAGCGCTTCGTAGCCCACCGTGATGCCCTCGCGCTGTGCCAGTTCAGCCAGTGCGGCAAGGTCACTAATTTGCAGGTCGATATTGTCTGAGCAGGTTGAAGACACATTACTGCACAACAGCATGTTGTCACAGCCGAGTTCATGCATCAGGGCAAATTTGCGCCGCGCTCGCTCCATATTGGCTGCAAAGCGCTCACGCGATTCACCTTCAAAATCACGAAACGGTTGAAACAACAAAATATCCAGGCCCAGGTCGGCGCATAAACGGCGTACGTCGGCAGGCGTACCGGGATAATAAAGCAGGTCATTTTCAAAAAGTTCTATGCCGTCAAAACCAGCGGCAGCAATGGCGTGCAGCTTTTCCGGCAATGTACCGGAGACGGAAACGGTGGCAATTGAACGCTGCATGATTTTCTCGCTTTGCAGTGGAAGATGGCACAAGATTTGTACCATTTGGTACTCATTGCAAATGAAATGTTGCAATTTTGTGACAAAAAACCACAACATCACGTACAGTTTTGTTTCCATTTGGTGTAAAACCTGCCGCAGAAGAAAACAAACCGTAATAAGCACGCCAGGAATAGTCCTGTATCGCCTGAGGTTCACACTTTCTCCACGGTTTTGGATAAAACTGACGTAATCCACTGGAGGTGCTTATGAAAAAACACATTGCGTTGATAGTTATGATGGCCTGCGCCTTCGCGCCTGTTGTTAACGCCGCGGGTCCCGGCAATGATGGACCGGACAGGCATAATCAGCACAGAGAATACCAGTCCGGGCCGGGTCACGATGACCACCGTGCGCTACAGCAGCATGATAATCGCCATAATGGCAACGGACACGCTAATAACGCCAGATACGGCAAACCCGGCGGCGCGCGGGAGCATTTTTCCTGGCAGGGTCGCAACTACCGTAAAGGCCAGCCAGCACCCGAGCGTTTTCGCGCCGAACGATACCGCGTCAACGACTGGCGAGATCGTGGGCTTTATCAACCGCCGTCCGGGCATTACTGGACGCGCATTAACGGCAATTATGTGCTGATTGCCGCCGCTACGGGCGTCATAGCCGGCATTTTACTGGGCAACGTACTGAGTAACTAAAATGCTTTTTATGGCTGGCATTACGCCAGCCTGTTTTACGCTCACGGCATTCTCCCGCCGCTGCAAAAAAATCAGCAGACATAACAAGTCGTTTTAATCATTCCTTCGACATCTCCCCGCACTGGATAAGGCTTAAGGGAAAGGTGCTTATTTGCGGCGGCTTTAGCCCTGAAATAACGACACCTGAATCAGAATATAATGTTGTGCATCGCGGCTGCAGGCATTTAATAATGCTGGCGGGTAATCATTTCTGCGCCAATATCAATCATTCGGTGAATAATACGCTCGGCTTCCAGCTCATTACGTGTTGCCAGCATCTCCATTAACGAACCGTAAGATTCGTAGTCCCCTACCGTTCCACGCGCGGCGGGATAAAGAAAATGAAAATTCGGCCCAACCCGTACCCACAGCTGTTCAATCATCTCCGTAAGCGTGGGTAAGTGCGCAAAGCCATACAAGCGAAAGCGTAGCGCCCGGTTAGCCTGTAACACCGATTCCACGACCCCACTCTGGCGTGCGTGTCGGTAGGCTTCAACCAGTTGACGCAATACATCAATCTGCTCTCTGTTAATGCCCCGACACGCCTCACGTACCGCCATACCTTCAAGGTTTTTACGTATTGCGGTAATTTCCTGAAAGCGGGCCTGCAGTAATCTGGGCACCTGAAATGCCTGTGCTGGCGTGGCATCCAATGCACCTGATGACACCAGCCGCAGCAGCGCCTCACGAACCGGCGTAATACTGGTACCCAGCTGCGCGGCAATCTCTTTGGTGACCAGACGTGCGCCAGGCTTGAGCGCTCCCACAATCAACGCCCCCTTCAGTCGCATCTCAACCTGAGTCGTGAGGCTTACGCGCTGCGCTTTCTCAAGAGTTAGCATAATCATTCCTAATCAATCAAAACTAGCTTTTATTAGCAGTAAATGACGCACATGTCATTAGTTTCACTAAAGTATTTAGTGAATAAGGCAGGAATGAAGGATGTAACAATCATCATAATATCGCGATTATTGACGCAATATCAGGATAAAAACATCAGAAAAACTGTCGTATTTTTTATGCTGAAAGAAGGTATGAAACGGAACAATGCCGCTTCATAAAACGTGAAGCGGCAAGCACAATTTATGTGTCCGCGCCTACGCGGATAACGACTTTGCCAAAGTTTTTACCTTCCAGCAGACCAAAAAACACCTGCGGGGCATTTTCCAGTCCGTCAGTTATTTCCTCACGGTAGTGGACTTTGCCCTGGGTTATCCAGGACAGCATTTCCTGCTGGAACTCGCCGATGCGGTGTCCATAGTCAAGACCGATAATAAATCCCTGCATGCGGATGCGTTTTTTCAGTAATGTCCCCATTAACAGTGGCAACCTGTCCGGACCGGGTGGCAGTTGCGTGGCGCTGTAACCAGAAACCAGTCCGCAGACGGGGACTCGAGCACAGGTATTGAGTAGCGGCAGAACGGCGTCAAAAACGGCACCGCCGACGTTTTCATAATAAACGTCAATGCCCTGCGGACAGGCGGCAGCGAGTTGTGCGGGAAAGTCAGCCGCACGCCTGTCAAGACAGACATCAAAGCCCAGCTTCTCCACGGCGTGGCGGCATTTTTCTTCACCGCCTGCAATACCCACGACCCGGCAGCCTTTGATTTTGCCAATCTGTCCGACGGTTGCCCCCACCGGCCCGGTTGCCGCAGCCACCACCAGCGTTTCCCCGGCTTTGGGTTGACCAATATCCAGAAGCCCCATGTAGGCGGTAAATCCCGGCATACCCAGCACGCCCAGCGCCCATGACGGATGCTGTGGGTTATCCCCGAGCTTCACCAGCCCGCTACCGTCAGACAACGCATAATCCTGCCAGCCGGTATACGCCAACACCCAGTCGCCTTCGTTAAAATCGTGGTGATGTGACGCCACGACCCGGCATACGGTGCCGCCTGGCATGGTATCGCCCAATGCTACCGGTGGCGCATAAGACGGCTCATCGCTCATGCGCCCGCGCATGTAAGGATCGAGCGAGAGAAATACAGTGCGCAACAGCAGCTCACCGTCTGCTGGCTGTGGGATGGCTGACGTTTCGAGGCGAAAATTGTCGGCCTGCGGTGCGCCATGCGGGCGTGATGCCAGCACCCAACGTCGGTTTTCTTTCTGTGTCACCTTGCTCTCCTTTCTGGTCGGTTAATTAAACAGCATAGCTGAATGATATTGACCTTCGGTATAGAGAAAACGCTCATTCTCTACAGACCAGCGTTTATACTCATCCCGTTTGCTACAACTGGGAAATAATATGACCGCTCGCACCCTTTCTCGTGGCTGGGGTCTGTCCAGCGCGCTGTTTTTTGCCACACTCCTGTTTGGCGCTGGCGCACTGCTTTACAGCCACTGGGGCGCTTTTATTCAGTGGTGCCTTGATATGCAAATTACCCTGCATCGCTACCTGGTACTGTACCTGTTACAGCTTAACGATGGACAATACCACGGCGGCGTCTGGCTTATCAGCGGTGCATTTATCTACGGTATGCTGCATGCCATCGGACCAGGTCACGGCAAATTTGTGGTTGCCACCTGGAGTAGCACTGCTGCACGCAACATAACCGCTACCCGACTGGTGCCGTTTTTTGGCAGCCTGATGCAGGGTGTAAGCGCCATTGCGTTTGTCTTTATTCTGGCTGTGGGTTTTAACCTTGCTGCCGGGGATCTGAGTCAGAGCCGCTGGTATGTTGAGAAAATCAGCGCCGTGTTAATTGGCGGTTTTGGTGGCTGGACAATCTGGCGCGCGTTGCGCGGCCTTAAGCATAATCATGACCACACGCAGGATTGCGGCTGCGGTCATCATCACCCAGCGTTGGCGGGCGAAGGTGGATGGAAGGAGGCGCTCGCGGTCGTATTCGCCATCGGCGCGCGCCCGTGCAGTGGCGCAATTATGATTCTGCTCTTCGCGAATGCACTGGGTATTGTTAGCTGGGGAATAGCGGCGGTGATGAGTATGGCGCTCGGTACCGCGCTATCGATTATGGGGTTGTCACTGGCGGTGCATCACCTTCGTGACAGTGTCACGTCGAGCTGGCGTATTGCTTCTGCACATCGCGTGCGTCTACTGGGCGTTGGTATTCGCGTGCTGGGTGGCGCACTGCTGGTACTGTTTGCGTTTGTGCTATTTTTTACCGTTATCCCGGTGAGCGCCAACGGCGATTATATTGCGGCAGGTTGCTGAGCAAGTCGCACAACCAGATACACACAGGACCGGGTGCCTTCATTAATGAAGGCGCAGTCCTGCGGTGGGCCCAGCGCCAGACAATCTCCGGCCTGCATCGCATGACGCACATTTCCTTCCATAAAAATAAGCTCGCCTTCCTGCATCCAGATAAGCTGACGTGCAGCAAAATAAGAGGCTGCCGGCATAGGCACATGACTGCCCGGCGGCAGCTCAATTTGCACCAAATCCAACGGTAAATCAGTGCGCGGCGAAACATGCCTGCGCAGGTAACCGCTTTGGGGATCTCGCCACACCGGCTGGCTGTCGCGTCGCAGCAGGCTTCCCTCCTGTAGCTCTGCGCGCGCAATAAGGGTCGACATACTGATACCAAACGCGCCGCACAACCGGGCGAGTAACGTGGCCGTTGGGCTACTCGCGCCGCGTTCAATTTTGTGAATCATCGTCTTTGACACTGTGGCTCGCTCAGCAAGCTCCCCCAGCGACCAGCCACGCCCTTCACGCTCAATTTTAATGCGAGTGCCAATCCGTTGATTCAGGTCGTCTTCTATAGTATTCATATCGTAAATTATAGTGAACACCTTCAGGGAAGCAACCATGCAAATTCGCCATGCCACGGTGGAAGACTGCGCCGCCATTGCCACCATTTATAATCACGCGGTGGTGAATACCGCCGCCATCTGGAACGACACCACGGTTGATGATGAAAACCGCCGTGTCTGGCTGGGTCACCGCCAGGCTGCGGGTTATCCGGTACTGGTCGCCGTTGAAAACGACCAGGTTACGGGTTATGCCTCCTTCGGTGACTGGCGCGCTTTTGAAGGGTTTCGCCATACGGTGGAACACTCGGTATACGTTCACCCCGACTGGCACGGTAAAGGTACGGGCAAAGCCCTGATGATTGCGCTTATCAACGAGGCTAAACGCATCGGTAAGCATGTGATGGTGGCAGGCATTGAGGCACAGAACCACGGCTCTATTCACCTGCATAAGAAACTTGGTTTTACCATCACAGCACAGATGCCGCAGGTGGGCACCAAATTTGGTCGCTGGCTGGATCTGACGTTTATGCAGTTGCAACTCGATAACCGCCAGAAGCCGGACGCGCTACCATGAACGCCCCACTCGCGCTGTTCTGCCTGAGTGCTGCGGGCATCGGGCTTGTGGTGCAAAACACGCTGATGGTACGTATTACGCAGTCATCATCCACTATTCTTATTGCCATGCTGTTAAATTCGCTGGTCGGGATTGTGCTGTTTACGGGTATTTTGCTGCTGCGCAATGGCAGCGCGGGTGTGGTAGAGCTGGTTTCCAGCATACGATGGTGGACCCTGATCCCGGGGTTGTTAGGATCGTTTTTCGTGTTTGCGAGCATCAACGGCTATCAGCATCTGGGTGCAGCCACGACCATTGCGGTGCTGGTGGCAAGCCAACTGATTGGTGGGTTATTGATGGATATTGCACGCAGCAGCGGGGTGCCGCTGCGCGCATTAGCCGGGCCGATTGCGGGCGCAATCTTGCTGGTGATTGGCGCCTGGCTGGTAGCCAGACGCCAGTTCTGACTACCGCTGTCCGGCACGCCTTGCGCTAACGGTTGCCAATGCTGCCCAGTCGAGCGCTTCATCGCCGTTCGCCAGTGCATCAAGATAATTATCGCGCAGTACCCCGGCAAACCCCATCGGCACGTGGCGGCTCTCTGCCGCCTGCTGCGCCAGACGCACATCTTTAAACCCAAGTTTCATGGTAAACCCGGCCGGAGAGTAGCGGTCTTCTGCAATCATCGCGCCGTAGCCTTTATACGCAGGCGCTGAAAATAGCGTGCTGGTGAGCATAGTCAGGAAGTCGCCCTTACCTACACCGAAGGCTTCGACCAGTGCGGAGGATTCCCCCATCGCCTCAATAGCGCTCGCCAACATAAAGTTAGCGGCAAGCTTCACCGCTGCGGCCTGCGCCGGAACCTCACCAAAACGCCAGGTTTTCTGCCCTAACACATCAAACAGCGGCTGTATGTCGT
Organism: uncultured Enterobacteriaceae bacterium; assembly: GCA_966185765.1. GTDB lineage: Bacteria > Pseudomonadota > Gammaproteobacteria > Enterobacterales > Enterobacteriaceae > CBIFVZ01. Next base: position 74,002 of record CBIFVZ010000009.1, read on the forward strand.
TAAGCAACTGTTCGTCACCCGCCGTCAGGATATTCAATGCCCCTGCGCCAGCAACGTCTACACGACCCAACACAGGCGCTGCCACATAGCGTAACTCACGGTTTTCTGTCTCAACGGTCATCGCTTCGGTAAACGCGACCGACACGGTTGCCATATTTATCCAGACCGTACCGGGCGTTAACGTATCAAGCGCACCGTTACGCACCACGACTTCACGGGTGACAGCGTCATCCGACAGCATCGAGATCAACACCTGTACATCGCCCATATCAGCCGGAGTCTTGCACACGCGAGCGCCCTTTTCAGCCAGCGCCAGTGCAGGCGCCGGGGAACGGTTCCACACCGCTAACTCGTGTCCGGCCTTAAGCAGGTTCTCCGCCATTGGCAGCCCCATGCCGCCCAGTCCTATAAATGCAATCTGCATCATTTCCTCGCTGTCAGAGAATGGTTCCGCCACGGTTTAAACGCTCGCGGCGTGCTTCACTTTGCTGCATCAGGTCTTCCTGGTGCTGACGACCGTGATGAGAAATTGCCGCCCGCAGGCGCTGCTGCTCGGCGTAACGCTCTTCACGACCGAGCGCGTCATCATTGCTGAGCGCGATCAACAGTTCATTCATTTGCGCAATCACGCCGGTCTTAACCGCCGCTTCTACGCGGCTGTGCACCTCATCCAGATGGGACATATCGCCTCCTTCGTGCATCTGGTCTGCTCAATTGAGCTTCGCCTGAGAAAAATCGCTGCCATTAACATCAACGCGATACCCACTGAGGCTATCACATGCAACTATAGATATAATTTTGCTAAAATTTATAAAAAAGCCATAAAGCAAAAACCAGCATAGTACTGGTTAAAAAGGAAGCACCACTGCCTCATCCTCATCAAGTATCGCAGCGCTTTTGGTTGCGAAAACGCAGGTCAGGTCGCAAAGTTTAATAAGATTGTCAGCAGCATATCGACTACTTAGCTGCGCCTGCAAATCTCTTTCTTAGCTTACTTACGATAGCGTTACTGACGCTATCATTGGCCAGTAACATTACTAACAGAAGCATAATTAACACGATGAGTTTCATGTTGCTGTACGCTATTGAGGGATCGAAAAACTCCAGTAGAAGAGTGATGCAGGGAGAAATGTTAACAATAATATTGGTTGTCAATACGCTGGTTGATTCAATACCTTTTTGTAGCATCCATAACGGTAGCATATTGCCCAGCAGCACGATGATCGGAAGATAGAACCAAAAAGTGCGTTGCGTCGTCGCCAGTATGCCTTCATCAGGCAGCAGTAAATAGCAGACACAAATAAGCAATGGAAATCTGAATGACTGAACGTTTACGGCATTGAATTTTCTGTTGGAAAGTGACTTTGCCAGGTAAGTGCCGGCCGCCATACACGTTGATGTCACAATACAAACCAGACTTAATGCCAAAATAAATAAACCGTCTGAATTGAAAGGGTTAGTTCTCTGTCCCTTTACAGCCAGCATCATCAATAGCACGACAATAAAAACCAAACACACCGAGGTGAAAATGTTTTTTATGCCAATTGAATTTTTATTATAAACCTCAATAAAAATGGAAATGACCGGGCTTAATGCAAAGAGGATAGCGACAAGGATGGACGGTTCAGTCCATTTTAAACCGATGAATAACCCAATCCAGGAGCCTAATGTCGATAAATTCAGGAAGATAATAAGCCTGAATGACACAATAATCTCTTCAAATTTAACTGGCGAAAATACCTGAGCGACGAGGACAAAACCTAACCATGTCAGGGTAAAGGTCCAGAAGAGTAATACAAACAGATTGATGCTC
>CBIFVZ010000010.1:0-73888 GCA_966185765.1 uncultured Enterobacteriaceae bacterium
GCGTTCTGCGCACCACCGGTGAGCACGAAGTGGACTTCCAGGTTCACAGCGAAGTATTCGCTAAGCTTATCGTGAATGTAGTGCCTGAATAAGCCTGCGTCATGATGTTAAAAAGCCCGCTTATGCGGGCTTTTTGCTTTTCTGAACAAAAAATCAGTTCACACGCATAAAGCGGCCATCCGGCTGGCGAGTGAATAGCGCCTGGTCGTCACTGCCTTCAATGGTTAAACCGGTAATCACGCCGCTGGCATTCTGGCGTATACGCACTACCTGGCCGCTCTCAAGGCTGCTGAGCGGTTTGCCGTGGCCTTCGACCTGTATCATGGCAAGTACGTCTGCCGTGGGAAGATTATTGTCGCGAAAGGTCTGCATCAGCGTCTTACCGCGCCCGATGCGATAAGCACGCCAGCGCTGCTCGCTGTCGTTGTCCTGAAAAGGCACGGGCGCCAGGTCTGTGGTAGCGATAAAAGCCGGAGGTGTGGTGGCAAAGCGGCTTAGCAGCTGTCGCGTGAGACTGGCCTGGCGCTCTTCGGGTGAGGGCATCAGTACGCCTGTGACTATCAATAACGCGCTGATAATGATGCCACGACGGTGCATCGACGGCAGAGGATCCATAAGCGTGATATGGTCAGGGGCATGCCACAGGCGTGCCAGAGCGGGTTTTACCGAGAATTGCGTTAGCATACGCTCCTCCTTTCCGTGTAAATATTCCTTCACTCGCCGCTGTCCCGTGCGGCGAAAGGGGGTTTTCCTTGTTTCTTCGGCAGTGCTCAGGCCCGAAAATAACAGTGCTAACTGTATGAAGACCTGAGTAATGTCAGGTAACGTTAGTGCGCAGGCGCTATTGTTTCCATTTCGGGCGCGTTTGTCACCCCCCTGTGAGAATTTTACCCGAAGAGGCTGTGCTGTTAAGCTGGCGCTACTTTTAACCCTAATGAAAGGAAAAGCCATGACAACCCCTTCTTTTGACAGCGTTGAAGCGCAAGCCAGCTACGGTATCGGTTTACAGGTAGGCCAGCAGCTGAGTGAATCTGGTTTACAGGGTCTGTTGCCAGAAGCGCTGGTTGCCGGCCTGCGCGATGCGCTGGAAGGGAATGCGCCGGCGGTTCCGGTTGATGTTGTGCATCGTGCACTGCGTGAGGTTCACGAACGGGCTGATGCTGTGCGTCAGGCACGCCAGAAGGAAATGGCGGCAGAAGGCCAGAAATTCCTGGATGAGAACCAGAAAAAAGACGGTGTGAGCACTACCGAGTCTGGTCTGCAGTTCCGTGTTATCACCCAGGGCGACGGCCCGATTCCGTCACGCAAAGATCACGTGCGTGTACATTACACCGGTAAACTTATTGACGGCACGGTATTCGACAGCTCCGTTGCGCGCGGCGAGCCAGCTGAGTTCCCGGTCAATGGCGTTATCGCTGGCTGGATTGAGGCGTTGACCCTGATGCCGGTTGGCTCTAAGTGGGAACTGGCGATTCCGTACAACCTGGCGTACGGCGAGCGCGGTGCAGGTGCATCCATTGCGCCGTTCAGCACGTTGATTTTTAACGTCGAGCTGCTGGAAATTCTGTAAGTCTTTCCTGTAATAATAAAATGGGCCGCAATGGCCCGTTTTTGTTTTTATTGCAGTGCACTTACGGTGCGGGTTTTATTGCAATTGCTTATGGTCGCAAGCGTCAGGCGCGCTGTGATCGCCGCAGCCAAATATATTTTTCTTACCATTCGAAGTTTCGTTTCGAATAATCCTGGAAATAAATAATTTTATCTTGCAAAGAGAGGCAGGAAAGGTATTTTTGTGAGTTGTTTCGCGTAACGAGAATGATCTGACACTATTTTCAAACATTATATTAACATCTCTTTCAAGATGCGATAAGACATTCTCATCTGTCTGGCTGAACGCTAACCAGACTGCGGAACATCCATTCCAGAATAAAGGCCGCAGAGCCGTACAACACACAACGCAGGTACAGGAAAAATATGGTAGACCAGATTAAAGTTGCTGATGAGGCGCAGGAGCCGGGCGAACGCACGCTACGGCGCAATCTTACTAACCGGCATATTCAACTTATTGCTATTGGCGGCGCTATCGGTACCGGCCTGTTTATGGGCTCAGGGAAGACCATTAGCCTCGCAGGCCCGTCTATTATTTTCGTCTACATGATTATCGGCTTTATGCTGTTTTTCGTGATGCGCGCTATGGGCGAGTTATTGCTTTCTAACCTCGAATACAAATCGTTCAGCGACTTTGCCGCTGACCTGCTTGGTCCGTGGGCGGGTTATTTCACTGGCTGGACCTACTGGTTTTGCTGGGTAGTAACCGGCATGGCAGACGTTGTGGCAATAGCCGCTTATGCCCAATTCTGGTTCCCTGGACTTGCCGACTGGGTCGCCGCGCTGGCAGTGGTGGTTCTGCTGCTGGCGCTAAATCTTGCTACGGTAAAAATGTTCGGTGAGATGGAGTTCTGGTTCGCAATGATCAAAATCGTCGCCATCGTGGCGCTGATTATTGTGGGTCTGGTGATGGTGCTGACGCATTTCACCTCGCCGAGTGGTGTACAGGCTTCGTTTGCGCACCTGTGGAATGACGGCGGCTGGTTCCCGAAAGGGCTGAGCGGCTTCTTTGCGGGCTTCCAGATTGCTGTGTTTGCCTTTGTGGGGATTGAGCTTGTAGGCACAACGGCCGCAGAGACCAAAGACCCGGAGAAATCCCTGCCGCGTGCAATCAACTCCATTCCCATCCGTATCATCATGTTTTATGTGTTTGCGCTGATTGTGATTATGTCGGTCACGCCGTGGGGGTCGGTTGTGGCGAACAAGAGTCCGTTCGTTGAGCTGTTTGTACTGGTGGGCCTGCCCGCTGCGGCGAGCATCATCAACTTTGTGGTGCTGACGTCTGCGGCCTCTTCTGCCAATAGCGGCGTATTCTCTACCAGCCGCATGCTCTACGGCCTGGCGCAGGACGGGGCTGCACCGAAAAGCTTCGGCAAGCTGTCTAAGCGTGCGGTTCCGGCAACCGGCCTGACCTTCTCCTGCATTTGCCTGCTGGGCGGTGTGGTGCTGGTGTATCTGATTCCGGATGTGATTACGGCGTTTACCGTAGTGACGACTGTCTCGGCGATTCTGTTTATGTTTGTCTGGACCATCATCCTGTGCTCGTATCTGGTGTACCGCCGCCAGCGCCCACAGCTGCATGAGAAGTCTATCTACAAAATGCCGCTGGGCCGTCTGATGTGCTGGGTGTGCATGGCGTTCTTCGTCTTTGTACTGGCGCTGCTGACGCTGGAAGATGATACCCGTCAGGCGCTGCTGGTCACGCCATTGTGGTTTATTGCGCTGGGTGCGTTCTGGCTGATTGTCGGTAAAAAACGCCTGGCGAATGCGCGTCGATAAAAAAAGCCCGCTTAAGCGGACTGATGCCTTACCTCACCCTGTCTCAGACAGGGTGAATGACACCCAATAAAAAATAAGGAAAATCAATTCATTGATTTTCGTCTGCTAACAACAAAGAAAGGAAAAACCACGTTTTTTCCTTCTTTGTCAGCAATCTGAGGCGCCTTGATGGCGCCTTTTTATTGTTCTTTCGCGAGCGCACGCGGGAACAGCACGTTGTTCTCAAGGCTGATGTGGTTCATCAAATCATCAATGGTTTCATTGATGCCGTTATACAGTGCAGGTGGTACAGGCTTGCGGCGGTGGCGTAACGTTGTTGGTGATGTGTTTAACCATCTCCACCAGCTCGCTAATCGGCCCGCTCGCCTGGTGGCCCATTTCCTGTTTAAACATCGGGAACAGAATCTGCTAAATCTATCGTAATCTGAGGCTAAACCCTTTTTGTGGCAGCAGACATGGTTGGCTGTCGCTGCTGCGGCTTTGCGCGCACGGCCATCACAACCCCTGTCACCAGTGCAGCAATGCCCAGCAGCGTTGCCAGTGGCGGCCAGCTCTGGCGCAGTATAAAGGTGTACAGTAGCCCGGCCAGGTTCTCAAATACGATAAGCGGGCCTAAGATAACCGTCGGTAGCCGCTGGCTGGCTTCGTTCCAGCACAGCGCCCCGAGCCAGGAGCACAGTACGGCAATGGCGAGCATCAGCGCAATAAATACCCCCGGGCGTGGGCCAAACGGTAGCGTAAACGCAGGGTTACTGTGGGCAAGCCAGAGACAGCTGGCAACATAGCCGAGCAGAGAAAAGGGTAGAATGACCAGCCCCTGTGCGGTTGCCCACATGAGCGGGTTTTTATCCGGGTTATGGCGTAACCAGCGTGCGTTTTGCAAAGCGTAGAATGCCCAGCAGGCCATCGCCGCCAGTGCCAGTAGTACGCCACTTACGTAACGCCAGCCGCCCCGTGTCAGCTGACCGGCGCGCAGTTCCGCAATATTCACCAGTACCAGCCCCAGCGCGACCACCGCCAGAGACAGCATCAGCCTGCGCCACGGCAGCACGCCGTCGTGCTGGCTGTAGAGCAGGTTAGCGCAAATGGGCAGCACCACCGGCAGCGTGCCAACAATCATGGTTGAGACCGGTGCGCCGGTACGCTGTATGGCAGCGGCGAGGCACAGATAGTAGATAAGATTACCCACGGCTGAAAGCTTAAGTGCAGCCAGCCAGTCGCCCGGACTCAGGCGACGCAGTCTGGCACGCCCCAGCCAGGCGAGCGGCAGTGCAATCAGCCCCAGCGCCAGGTAGCGGCCGCTTGCCTGCAATACCGCCGGGTATTCCGGCACGATTTCCGGGCCAACAAAAATCAGGCCCCACATCAGCCCTGCCAGCAGGGCATAAACGATTCCGCGAACCATAGCGGCTCCTGTGCTTAACGGTTAACGGCAGTGTGCAGGAAGAGCAGGGCGAAATATTGTCGCAGCTTGCGCATTTTAACGACGTACCTGCTTTTGATAGCGTGCAGGCGTTACGCCGTAGCGGTGGGCAAATGCCCTGGTAAGGTGAGCCTGGTCGCTCAAGCCGGTGGAGCTGGCCACCTCAGCAGGCGGCACGCCCTGGGTCAGCAGCGCTTTGGCGCGCCACAGGCGAATAGCCATCAACATCTCATGCGGCGTAGCGTGAAAGGCCGCTTTAAACTGGCGCTGGAAGTGATACGGACTCATGGCGGCCACCTTTGCCAGCGTTTCCAGCGTGAGTGGTTGCCGGTAATTATCGTGCAGGTACTCACGTACTTGCAGCAGGCGGGGAACAATGGCACCGGGAGCAATGGTTTGCCTGAGCGGTACCAGCGACTGCGCCAGCGTCAGCAGCAGGCCATGCTGCTCGAGCGCGTCGTGACTGCTGGCAATTTGCCCAATCAGCGCCAGTGTGAGCCTGGCCTGCTGCGGGGTGTTATGCACCACGTCGCCAAAAAAACGCCCCGGCTCACCGGTCAGGTTTTCCAGCAGCTCAGGCGCAAGATAAATCATACGGTAGCGCCAGCCGTCTTCGGTCAGGGCCTGGCCGGTGTGTAGCTCGTCCGGGTTCATGGTGATAAGCGAGCCGACGCCCGCGACATGCTGCGCGCCGCGATAGCGAAAACGCTCGGCGCCCTGTTCAATAGCGCCAATACCAAACGCCTGGTGCGTGTGCGGTTCAAATGCGTAGCGGGCGATATGCGCGTGATACAGCTCAACGCCCGCGATATCCGGCAGGTGCCGGAAGCTTGCGCGGTCGCGGATATCGTCAAACTGTCCGGGAACTCCCTGCATAAGCGCCTCCTGTTAACGTCGCCTCTCCATTATAGAGAGGCGAGGGCGCTATGCCAGCGCGTAAGATTACCGGGCAAGTGCGCGACGTACGCTCTCAGCCAGCGGTTCGGTCGGGCGACCGAGCAGGCGACTTAACTGGTGGCTGTCATCATACAGGCCACCTTTTGAGGCACCCACATCCGAATTGGCGAGCATGGCGGCCAGCCCCTGGGGCAGGCCAGCACCCACGAGTGCGGCGGTGAAATCGGCTTCGTCGAGATTCTGATAAACCACGTTTCTGCCAGCCTGACGGCTGATTTCTGCGCACAGCTCCGCCAGTGTCCAGCCGTTGTCGCCTGCCAGTTCATAAATCTGGCCTGCCTGGTTGCTTGCCGTCATCACGCGTGCGGCGGCAGCAGCATAATCGGCACGAGGGGCAGCAGCGATTTTGCCGTTACCCGCGCTACCAATGAAGACGCCGTGTTGCAGCGCAGGCGGCAGGCTGGCGAGATAGTTTTCAACGTACCAGCCATTGCGCAGCAGTACGTAGGGTACACCGGAATCGGCCAGCATTTTCTCAGTGACGATGTGCTCATCAGCCAGACCCAGCGGTGAGCGGTCAGCATGCAGCAGGCTGGTATAAGCAATCAGTTGTACCTTAGCGCTGGCGGCAGCGTTGATGATATTGCGATGCTGTGGTGCGCGTTGGCCCACTTCGCTTGATGAGATGAGCAGTAATTTTTCAACGCCCTGTAGCGCGGCACGTAGTGCTGCTTCATCACCGTAATCCGCCTGACGCACCTGTACACCGCGTGCGGCCAGGTCTTCTACTTTTGTCGGGTTACGCACAACCGCAACCAGGTTTTCAGGGCTGACCGTTTTCAGCAATTCTTCAATAGCAAGGCGGCCAAGCTGACCGGACGCACCGGTAATTGCAATCATGGTATGACTCCTTTTTGTGCAGGTTTTGTGGCACAATATCAGTAACACTAACTTTTAGTAAGTACGTACAAAAAGGTAAGTATGAAAATGCCTGACTCTGATAAAACCCTCAGCGAGCTGCTGCGTGATGGCAACCTGTTTGCCGAGCAGTGTCCATCGCGCGAGGTACTCAAGCACGTGACCAGTCGCTGGGGTGTGCTTATCCTGGTCGCCCTGCGTGACGGCACGCATCGCTTTAGCGAGCTGAAGCGCAAAATGGGCGGTGTCAGTGAAAAGATGCTGGCGCAGACGCTGCAATGGCTGGAGGCAGACGGCTTTGTGTTACGTAAGGCCTATGCCGTGGTGCCGCCGCACGTTGAGTATAGCCTGACCCCTCTGGGCTGTGAGGTGAGCGCCAAAGTCGCGGCGCTGGCGGACTGGATTGAGATAAACCTGCCGCAGGTTATGGCGGCACGCCCGCAGCCCGCAGCGTAAAGAGGGGAAGGGGCCGGGCTGAACGCTTTCTTCTGTGTGCCGTAGCGCGGCAATAAAGATAATGTGGGACGCGTTCAGGGGAGTAGCGGCTCGATAATGCCGAAGAACGCATCTTCATCAAACGCGCTGCGTTTGCCGGGCGCATCAGTCAGGCTGTAGCGCCAGTCCGTGTCCTGGCCCGAGCGCATAAACAGGCGACCCAGCGCAGTCAGGTTATTGTCAACGCACAGACTGACCTCAACGCATCCTGTCACGCCCTGTCCGTATAAAAACGCCGGTATAAACTTCACTGTTCTGTTGTGGTAGCGCAGCAATATGCCAGGGACAGAAAACTGCCTGCCGCCAATAAGCAATTCAATTAAGGTGGCCGACGTCGTTTCAATCTGGATCCCGGTGTCTGTCAGCCACCGCTCCATTTCGTCCTGGAGTTGGATCAATCGCTCGCGAAACGCGGCAATATCAGCCTGGCCTTTGTCGGGAAACGAGCCACTCTGAGGCTGCTGCGCCTGGAGTTTTTTAAAAAAGCGTGCTTTCGCTGTCATACCTTACCTGTTATGGGCGGCCTGTTGTAGAAGCGGATACTATAACCTCCTGCCTGTGGCCGGAGGCAAGCCGTTTAAGGTTTCTGCAAATCCAACCGGTATACGGCAAAACCGAGATCGTCCGTGCCGGTTAACGTCATCGGATATTGCGCCTTATCCCGGATAAACGCCGCTGCCCGGGCCGAAGGCGAGGTTTCAAAGCGGATATCCAGCGCTGTCTGGCTCGTGATGGGACTAAAACGCCAGTTATTGTCGGCTGCGGGATGAATCTCACCGTTTTTACGGGACTCATCAGCAATCCAGGCGGCAACAATCGCACGGTTTTCATCTGGTGCGGAAATGACTACGTTCTGCTCACCGGTACCGGCAAACTTACCGCCCCAGGCGCGATAGGTATTGGTAGCTACCAGGAATAGCGCCTGTGGGTCAACCGGCTTGCCCTTATAGCTCAGTGCCGTGATGCGTTGTGCCTGCGGATTCACCAGCTGGCATTCACCGTCATAACGGGCCGGTTGCGTGATATCAATCTGGTAATCCACACCGTCTATCACGTCAAAGTTGTAGGTGCGAAAGCCTTGCCAGTTCAGCAGGGACTGCGGTTTACTCTGGGTGACGTCTATCTGGTTAAACATGCCCGCTGAGCATTCCAGCCACTCTTTGAGCTGCTGGCCGTTGACTTTTACCACGGCCAGCGTGTTGGCGTAAATATACAAATCGGCGGCGTTGCGCCAGGTCAGTGGGCCTTTAGCGACCTCCACATAGCCGGCAGGATCGTTTTTACGGCCCCCGGCGCGAAACGGCGCGGCGGCGGCGAGTACCGGCAGATTTTGTAGATCCGGATCGCCCTGAATATGGCGTTCAACCCAGGCGCGCTGGGCATTATTGATCACCTGCACGGTCGGATCGTCCTGCACCAGCGCCAGATAGCTCACCATGTCGTCGGCGGATTTACCGATGGGCTTGCCGACAAACTCGCGTGTAGCGTCGTGATCGTGCGTCAGCAGTTCTGCCAGGTGGCGGTCTTGCGTGGTGAGCGCTTTTTTACTGACTTTATCAAAAATCGGTCGCGCCTGGGCGCGCGCGTCAGTGCGTTTCCAGCTGCCGCTGTCGTTATTTAAGACCAGATCGACGACTCCGAGATGATCGCCCCACATACCGGGCATGACCGCCGGTACGCCATTGAGGGTGCCTTTTTCAATGTCTGCGCCGGGAATGTTGGCAAAGTCTTTACCTGGAAAGACGGCGTGCGCATGACCAAACAGAACGGCATCCACGCCTGGCACCTGGCTTAAGTAGTACACCGAGTTCTCGGCCATCGCACGGTACGGCTGCGCAGACAGCCCGGAATGCGCCACGACCACAATCAAATCCGCGCCTTCGCGCAACATCTTCGGGACATACTGGCGTGCGGTTTCGGTCATGTCGCCTACTGTCACTTTACCGCTGAGATGAGCTTTATCCCAGGTAGTTATTTGCGGCGGCACCAGGCCAAGATAACCAATGCGCAGGACCTGGTTTTTGCCCTCACGGTCTTTTACCTGCGTTTCTTTAATCAGGTACGGCGTGAACATGGGTTTGCCGGTGGCGCTGTCGATGATATTGGCGTTGATATAGGGAAAACGCGCACCTGCCAGCGCCGCGTGCAGATAGTCCAGCCCGTAGTTAAATTCGTGGTTACCGAGGTTGCCCACCGTGTAATCAAGCGTATTCATCGCCTTATAAACGGGATGTACCTCGCCGTTCTTCAACCCTCTGGCCGCCGTGTAGTCACCAAGCGGGCTGCCCTGAATCAGGTCACCGTTATCTACCAGCACGCTGTTGGCGACCTCGGCTCGTGCGGCTTTAATCAGGCTTGCCGTGCGCACCAGTCCGAAGCGTTCGCTGGGCGCATCCTTGTAATAATCAAAGTCCATCATATTGCTGTGCAGATCGCTGGTTTCCAGAATACGCAAATCCACTGTTGCGGCATGTACGCCTGCGCCAACCAGCATGGCCAGAAGCGTTGCACTAAACTTGATCATCATTAATGTCCTTTTCAGAGCTGCGCCACAAAAAACGCTGTATCTCATCGTCCATTTCATTTGCAACTGAGAATGGTGCCAGATTCTGAAAGTCGTAAACCGGAATCGCTTCACAGATAGCGAAGCCCGGCGTAATGAGATATAAAACCCGGTCAATAAAACAAAGCGTTAACCCCTTTCGCGGTGCGTGATTGTGGCGAGACACTAAGAGGTGGAACGATGCTAGAGAACATTTGCCAGATTGCGAAGGAGGCGGGTGATGCCATCATGCAGGTCTATAATGGCGACAAACCGCTACAGGCCAGCAGCAAGTCTGATGATTCGCCAGTAACGGCGGCAGATATCGCCGCACACGCCATTATTGTCAACGCATTACAGGCCTTAACGCCGGATGTGCCGGTGCTGTCAGAAGAAGACCCGCCTGGCTGGGACGTGCGCCGTCACTGGCAGCGCTACTGGCTGGTTGATCCGCTGGACGGCACTAAAGAGTTCCTCAAGCGCAACGGTGAGTTCACCGTCAATATTGCCTTAATTGACGGCGGTAAGCCGGTATTGGGCGTGGTGTACGCCCCCGCGCTTAAGGTGATGTACAGCGCAGAGCAAGGCAAAGCCTGGAAAGACGAGGGGGGCGTGCGCAATCAGATTCAGGTGCGTGACGCCAGGCCGCCGCAGGTGGTTATCAGCCGCTCGCATAGCGATAATGCGGAACTTGATGAATATCTCCAGCAGCTTGGCGAGCACCAGACCACCACCATTGGCTCCTCACTCAAGTTCTGTCTGGTGGCGGAGGGCAAAGCGCAGCTTTACCCACGCTTTGGCGAAACCACCAATATCTGGGATACCGCTGCCGGTCATGCGGTTGCTGTCGCAGCCGGTGCGCACGTTAACGACTGGACCGGCCACCCGCTGGACTACACGCCACGTGAGTCTTTCCTCAACCCTGGTTTCCGGGTTTCTATTTTTTAAGCAACGTATGCAGCAGGTCGGTGACCTGCTGCACCTCCTGCTCACTCAGCGCGCCGTCTTTGGCAAAACGCACCCGACCGTCTTTATCAAGCACAGCAACCGCTGAACCTTTGGCCTCCAGTTGCCACGCTTTGCGTGCCGCGCCGTTGCTGTCGACCACAAACTGCGACCAGGGATACTGGCGTTTATTGCTCTCAATACTGGTGCGCACAAACATGCCAGTACCGGGGATGGCGTTATCGGTGTTAACAATAGTGGTGGTCTGGTAGCGGTCGTGCGGCAGGTTCGCTGACTTAATGGCCTCAATCAGTGCAGCGTTCATCTCTTTGGCCGACGAGCGCCCGGCAATGTGCTGCAACACGCGCACTTTGCCCGGGAGCTGCGCACTGTTCCAGCTTTTATAGCTGAAGTTATCGTTATTGAGCACCAGTTCACCCCTGGCGGCAATGCCGACGGGCGCGACGCGTTGGTTCAACTCAAAGTTGTGGGCCAGTGCGCCAAATGGCAGCAACAGGGTAACGGCAAGTGCGATACGCAGGCTCATAATTACTCCCGGTGTTATTGTTTTGTTGAAAAGATGTCAGACCAGTTCCTCTTACTGAAGCTTAAGTGCAATCCGCTGGCCTTTCACGCAATGAGGATGCCAGTTTGCGGCATGGCGCACAGAACATGGAGAAATTAGGGGCTTATGCTGATTTGTGTGTAGCTCTGAAAAGAATCCTCTGAAAGATTGTAATAATAACGTAAATAAAAAGGTGCAAACTGGGTGCTCTTTTGTTTTTGGGCTATAGTTCTCAGGCATCAAAATTTTGCGCTTCATGGGTCGGGGGCTAACTGTGGCACCGCAGGGGCGTAGACACTTGCAGGAGAGAAAGAATGAAAATTTTCCAACGTTATAACCCACTCCAGGTGGCAAAGTACGTAAAAATCCTGTTTCGTGGACGGTTGTATATCAAGGACGTTGGCGCGTTTGAGTTTGATAAGGGCAAAATTCTTTTACCGAAGGTGAAAGACAAACAGCATTTATCCGTTATGTCCGAGGTTAACCGCCAGGTTTTGCGTATGCAAACCGAGATGGCGTAAGCCGCAGAACACAATGGAAAACGGCCCCGACTGGGGCCGTTGGTGTTTCTGAAGCGCGCTTACGCAACGTTCTGCTCGTCTGGCGCTTTGGGCAGCAACGGGGCGGCCGGTTTGCTGTCAATGCGCGTCACCAGGAGCTGGTCGATACGATGATTATCTATGTCCACCACTTCAAACTTATAGCCTGAGTATTTTACCGAGTCGGTGCGTTTCGGGATTTTACGCAGCATATACATCATAAAGCCGCCGATGGTTTCGTAGTTGTCAGAATGTGGGAACTCGTCGATATCCAGCACGCGCATCACATCGTCAATAGGTGTACCGCCTTCGACCAGCCATGAGTTCTCATCGCGCGCCACAATCTGCTCTTCCATGCCCTGGCCGACCAGATCACCCATTAACGTGGTCATGACATCGTTAAGGGTAATGATGCCCACCACCAGCGCGTATTCGTTCATGATGACGGCAAAATCCTCACCGGCACTTTTAAAGCTTTCCAGCGCTTCAGAGAGCGTAAGGGTGTCAGGCACAATCAACGCGTTGCGGATTTGCACGCCGCTGCTTAGGGCCAGGCTCTGGTTCGCCAGCACGCGATTAAGCAGTTCTTTGGAGTCCACATAGCCGATAATGTGGTCAATGTCGTCATTACAGACGAGGAATTTTGAGTGCGGGTGCTCCGCGACTTTACTCTTGAGACTCTGCTCATCTTCATGCAGGTTGAACCAGATAACGTTCTCGCGCGAAGTCATGGAGGACGGTACGGTGCGCGATTCCAGCTCAAACACGTTTTCAATCAGCTCATGCTCCTGCTTACGTAGCACGCCTGCCAGTGCTCCGGCTTCCACCACCGCGTAGATATCATCGGACGTGATGTCATCTTTGCGTACCATCGGCAGTTTGAAAATGCGGAAAATGACGTTTGCCAGGCCGTTAAAGAACCATACCAGCGGACGGAACACGACAAGGCAGAAGCGCATCGGGTTGATTATCCGTAACGCGATGGTTTCCGGGGCTATCATACCGATGCGTTTCGGGGTCAGGTCGGCGATGAGAATAAACAGGCCGGTGACCAGCGTAAACGACAGGATAAAACTGATTTGCTCTGCCAGTTCATCGGGCATCATGCGCACCAGCATTTCTTTAAACGCAGGTGAAAACGCGGCGTCACCGACAATACCGCCAAGAATGGCTACGGCGTTAAGGCCAATCTGTACCACGGTAAAGAACATTCCGGGGCTTTCCTGCATCTTCAGCACGCGCTGGGCGTTAATATTACCTTCATCGGCCATCAGTTTGAGTTTGATTTTGCGCGATGCAGCAAGCGAAATCTCGGAGACTGAAAAGAACGCACTGATGGCGATGAGACAAAGTATTATCAAAATACTGTTTAACATATCTTATCCGGCCTCACTGGCCAGATCCTCGGAAGGGAAGTGGATAAATACGGTGGCTGCTACCCGCTGTGTACGCTTTTGCCTTATAAAGCCTGCGTCGTTACGGTCTTAAGTCTTGCGGATAACACACTAAAAAACCGGTCCGAAGGTGCCGGACCGGCCTTTTTCACGGGCTAGTATAGCGTAAGCCCATCGGGGCCTGCCAGAGGACAAATCTGCGCTCGTTACTCTCCCGATGGGGGATTACACGTTTTCAGGTGGCAAACACACGCCAGTTCCGCCTATGCCGCAGTAGCCATACGGATTTTTGTGCAGGTACTGCTGGTGTTCGTCCTCGGCGTAGTAGAACGGCGTGGCGTCAGCAATTTCGGTCGTGATAGGGCGGGTGTCGCCTGCGGCCTGCATCGCAGCCTGGTAGCGGGCAAGGCTTGCGCGTGCTGCGGCGTCCTGCTCGGGCGTTAGCGGATAAATGGCAGAACGGTACTGGGTGCCGCTGTCGTTACCCTGGCGCATACCCTGGGCCGGATCGTGGTTTTCCCAGAAGGTGTGCAGCAGTTGCTCATAGCTGATGACTTTGGGGTCGTAGACCACGCGCACTGCCTCGGTGTGGCCGGTCTGGCCGCTGCACACTTCGCGGTAGGTTGGGTTGGGGGTGTAGCCCCCCGCATAGCCTGCCGCAGTACTGTAGACGCCAGGTAATTGCCAGAACAGACGCTCGACGCCCCAGAAGCAGCCCATACCGAACAGCGCCACCTCCATTCCGGCAGGAATATTGGTCATCGAATGGCCGTTCACGGCATGAAGCGTGGCGACAGGCATGGGGGTATTGCGGCCCGGTAACGCATCAGCAGGGGCGACAAGATGGGATTTATCAAAGAGTTTCACGTGTTTTTCTCCCGAAGAGCGTCTAAAAAACCGCAACTGCCGTTGCACGGTTGTAACCGGGCGAGGATTTGCGGACAATAAAGACAGCCTATATTTAATAAGAATTATTTGGGACATTAACAAATTTTCAACCCCTGGGAGTCAGGGGATTTGTTTAGCCGTGGAGCGGCGACAGGTTTTTGCCACAGGCAAAGACAAGGGATACTCAGGAGTAAACGTGCCACGTATTCGAATTTTGTGTCTGGCCGGAATCTGGCTGGTCAGTGGTTTAGCCAGTGCAGCCACCGTAAGGCTACAGGTAGAAGGTCTGAGCGGCGCACTGGAAAAGAACGTACGCGCACAGCTTTCTACGATTGAAAGCGATGAGGTGTCGGCTGACCGTCGCTTCCAGGCGCGTGTGGACGATGCTATCCGCGAAGGCTTAAAAGCACTCGGCTATTATGAGCCGACGATTGATTTTGTCCTGCTACCTGCGCCAGCTGCTGGTGGACGTCCGGTATTGAAAGCCCAGGTACAGGCCGGTGAGCCGGTTCGTATTGGCGGCACGGATGTCATTCTGCGCGGTGGTGCGCGTACCGATGAAGATTACCTGACGCTGTTAGGTAACCGCCCGAAAATCGGCACGGTCCTTAACCACAGCGACTACGACAGCTTTAAAAGCAGTCTGACGGGGGTGGCGCTGCGTAAAGGCTACTTCGACAGTGAATTCAAAAAAAGCCAGCTGGGCGTCTCTGTCGAGCGCCGTCAGGCATTCTGGGACATTGATTACGACAGCGGCGAGCGCTACCGCTTTGGTGAGGTGACTTTTGAAGGCTCGCAGATTCGTGAAGAGTATCTTCACAGTCTGGTGCCGTTTGAAGAGGGCGACTACTACAGTTCTGCAGAGCTTGCTGAACTGAACCGCCGTCTGGCAGCAACTGGCTGGTTTAACTCCGTCGTGGTTGCTCCGGAGTTTGAAAAATCCCGCGAATCGAAAGTGCTGCCGCTGCATGGCGTGGTCAGTGCGCGTACCCGTAACACCATTGAAACCGGGGTAGGTTATTCCACCGACGTCGGACCGCGTGTTAAGGCAACCTGGAAGCGACCCTGGGTCAACTCCTGGGGCCATAGCTTTACTTCCAGCGCCAGCATCTCTGCGCCTGAGCAACAGCTCGATTTCAGCTACAAAATTCCGTTGCTGAAAAGCCCGCTTGAGCAGTATTACACCGTGCAGGGCGGCTTTAAGCGCACTGACCTTAACGATACCCAGGCGGATTCCACCACCCTCGCGCTGTCGCGCAACTGGGATATGGAAAGCGGCTGGCAGCGCGCGCTTAACCTGCGCTGGAGTCTTGACCACTTTACCCAGGGCAGCGTGACCAATACCACCATGCTGCTCTATCCCGGCGCCAGCCTTAGTCGTACCCGCTCACGCGGCGGCCTGATGCCAACCTGGGGTGATTCCCAGCGTTATTCTATCGATTACTCCGACACGCTCTGGGGTTCTGACGTCGACTTTGTTGTTTTGCAGGCGCAAAACGTCTGGATCCGTTCGCTTTATGACAAACATCGCTTCGTGCTGCGTGGTAACGTCGGCTGGATTGAAACCAACGACTTCCAGCGTGTACCGCCAGACTTGCGCTTTTTCGCCGGTGGCGATCGCAGTATTCGCGGTTATGACTATAAATCGCTCTCGCCGCGTGACGACGAAGGCAAGCTGACCGGGGCGTCCAAACTCCTTACCGGCTCGGTGGAGTACCAGTACAACGTGACCGGAAAATGGTGGGGCGCGGTATTTGTCGATTCCGGTGAAGCGGTTAATGACATTAAGCAAAGCAACTTCAAGACGGGCGCAGGCGTTGGCGTGCGTTGGCAGTCGCCGGTTGGTCCGGTGAAGCTCGACTTCGCCGTACCGGTGGGTGATAAAGAGGAACACGGTTTGCAGTTCTACATCGGTCTGGGGCCTGAGCTATGAGTCGTTGGAAAAAAATTAGCCTCGCGGTGCTGGTGGTGCTGCTCCTTATTATTGGCGCGGTGGGTTTCCTGGTGGGAACCACCACGGGCCTGCATCTTGTCTTTAACGCCGCTAACCGCTGGGTGCCGGGGTTAGCAATTAGTCAGGTCACCGGCGGCTGGCGCGATTTGACGCTGAAAAATGTAACTTATACGCAGCCTGGCGTTGACGTGCGCGCCGGTGAGTTGCATCTGGCGGTCAGGCTCGGTTGTCTGCGCAGCAGCAGCCTGTGCGTAAATGACCTCTCGCTTAAAGATATTAATGTCGCTATCGACAGCAAAAAAATGCCGCCGTCAGAGCCTGCGCCAGAAGAAGACAGCGGCCCGCTTAACCTCAGCACGCCTTATCCCATCACGCTAAGCCGCGTGGCGCTTGATAACGTCAATCTCAAGATTGATGACACCACGGTGTCGGTTATGTCGTTCACCTCCGGGTTGAACTGGCAGGAGCGTAACCTGACGTTGACGCCGACCAGTCTGCAAGGGCTGCTGATAGCCCTGCCGAAGGCCGCTGAAGTGGCGCAGGAGCAGGTGGTGGAGCCGAAGATTGAAAAGCCGGACCCTGAGGAGCCACCGCTCGGCGACACGCTGCGCGAGATGTTCTCAAAACCGCTGTTACCGGAAATGACCGATGTGCATCTGCCGGTTAACCTCAACATTCAGGAATTTCGCGGTGAGCGTCTGCGTTTGACCGGCGACACTGACGTCATGGTCAATAGCCTGCTGTTGAAAGTCACCAGCAATGACGGCCAGATGACACTGGATACGCTTGATATCGACTCTGATAAAGGCCAGGTGACAGCCAGTGGTAGCGCACAGTTGCGCGATAGCTGGCCGGTGGACATGACGCTTAACAGCAGCCTTAATTTTGAGCCGCTCAAAGGCGAAAAAATTAAAATGAAAATCGGCGGCGCACTGCGTGAGCAACTGGAGTTGGGTGTTAATTTATCCGGCCCGGTGGGCGTGGATGTGCGCGCGCAAACGCGACTTGCCGAGGCGGGTCTGCCGCTTACCCTTGACGTTAACAGCAAGCAGCTCTACTGGCCGTTGAGCGGCAAGAAAGAATACCAGGCCGACGACCTGAAGCTCAAACTTAGCGGCAAAATGACCGACTATACGCTGTCGTTTCGCACGGCGGTGAAGGGCGAGCAGGTGCCCCCTGCCACCATCACGCTTGATGCGAAGGGGAACGAGCAGCAGGTTAATCTCGACAAGCTGCGTGTGGCTGCCCTCCAGGGCAACATTGACCTTAAGGCGGTGCTCGACTGGCAGCAGGCTATCAGCTGGCGCAGCGAGCTGACGCTTGAGGGGATCAACACCGCGAAATTTGCACCGGACTGGCCCTCGAAGCTCGACGGGCTGATTAAAACCCGCGGCAGTCTCTACGGCGGTAGCTGGCAGATGGACGTGCCGGAGCTGAAAATTACCGGCAACGTGAAGCAAAACCGCGTTGACGTGAACGGCAAGCTCAAAGGCAACAGCTACATGCAGTGGAACATCCCAGGGCTGCATGCGGCCCTGGGTAAAAACACGGTCGATATCAAGGGCGACTTAAGCGATAAGGCGTTAGCGCTGGATGCCAACATTGATGCGCCAAACCTGGATAATGCGCTGCCGGGTCTTGGTGGCACGGCAAAAGGACTGGTAAAAGTGCTTGGCACGCTTGAGGCGCCGCAGCTTCAGGCCGATCTCACCGCTAACAGTCTGCGCTGGCAGGAACTGTCCATTGCCCGCGTGCTGCTTAAAGGTGACGTGAAGTCCGGTGAGCAGATTGCCGGTAACCTTGACCTTCAGGTAAATAACATCCAGCAGCCGGGCGTGGATATCCGCCAGGTGTCGTTGGAGGCGAAAGGAAGCGAGCAGCAGCATCAGCTACAGCTGCGTGTTCAGGGCGAGCCGGTCTCCGGTGGCCTGAAGCTCAGCGGCGCGTTCGATCGTAACGCGCAGCGCTGGCGCGGCGAGTTGAGCGATACGCGCTTTGACACGCCGGTTGGCCCGTGGTCGCTCTCGCGAGCGATGGCGCTCGATTTCCGTGCTGAGGAGCAAAAAGTCAGCGTCGGCCCGCACTGCTGGAATAACCCCAACGCGGAACTGTGTGTGCCACAAACCATTGATGTTGGCGCCAGCGGTCATGCGCTGATCAATCTCAACCGCTTCGACCTTGCCATGTTAAAACCGTTTATGCCTGAGCAAACGCAGGCGAGCGGCGTTTTCAGCGGCAAGGCGGACGTCAGCTGGAACAGCGATGGCGGCCTGCCGCAGGGTAAGGTCTCGCTCCAGGGGCGCGGTGTGAAAGTCACCCAGGTGGTGAACCAGAATCCGCTGCCGGTTGCGTTTGATACGCTCAACCTGGATGCTGAGCTTCGCAATAACCGTGCCGATCTCGGGTGGATGATTCGCATTCAGAACAACGGCCAGTTCGACGGCAAAGTGCAGGTGAGCGACCCGCAGGGCAGGCGTAATCTCGCGGGTAACGTCAATATTCGTAACTTCTCACTGGCGATGGTGAACGCCATCTTCTCGCGTGGTGAGCAGGCGGCAGGTAACCTCAACGCTGACCTGCGCCTGGCTGGCAATGCCGAGCGTCCGCAGTTGCTGGGCAACCTCAGGCTCACCGGACTGGATATTGACGCCAACTTTATGCCGTTTGACATGCAGCCGAGCGAACTGGCACTGACGTTTAACGGCATGAGTTCGCAGCTTCAGGGCGTGGTGCGCACTGCGCGCGGGCAGATTAACCTCAGCGGTGACGCCGACTGGAGTCAGCTTGACAACTGGCGTGCACGTATTGCGGCCCAGGGCAATAAAGTGCGCATCACCGTACCGCCGATGGTGCGCCTTGATGTGTCGCCGGACGTCGTGTTTGAAGCCACGCCGTCGTTGTATACGCTAAACGGCAAAGTAGATGTGCCCTGGGCGCGTATTCTGGTCAAAGAGGTGCCGGAAAGCGCAGTGGGTGTGTCAAGTGACGAAGTCATGCTTGATGAAAATCTTAAGCCGAAAGAAGGCCAAACGGCATCGGTACCGATTAACAGTAACCTGACCATCCACGTTGGCGACAACGTACGCATTGATGCTTTTGGACTTAAGGCGCGCCTGGCAGGTGACCTGAAAGTTGCGCAGGATAAGCAGGGATTGGGGCTAAACGGCCAGATAAACATTCCGGAAGGGCGTTTTCACGCTTACGGCCAGGACCTGGTTGTGCAAAAAGGCGAGCTGTTGTTCTCTGGTCCGCCGGATCAGCCGTTGCTTAACATTGAGGCTATCCGTAACCCGGAAGCGACGGAGAATAACGTTAAAGCCGGCGTGCGCGTGACCGGTCAGGCGGACGAACCGAAAGTGGAAGTGTTCTCCGATCCGGCGATGTCGCAGCAGGAAGCGCTGTCGTATCTCCTGCGCGGACAGGGGCTAGACAGCTCCGGCAGCGACAGCCAGCAGATGACTTCCATGCTTATTGGTTTGGGGGTTGCACAAAGTGGTCAGGTTGTGGGTAAAATCGGGGAGACTTTTGGCGTCAGTAACCTGGCACTGGATACCACCGGGGTGGGGGATTCATCTCAGGTCGTAGTCAGCGGTTATGTACTGCCGGGTCTGCAGGTAAAATATGGCATGGGCATCTTTGATTCGCTGGCGACCTTAACACTGCGCTATCGCCTCATGCCTAAACTATACCTGGAAGCGGTGTCTGGCGTAGATCAGGCACTCGATTTGCTCTATCAGTTTGAGTTTTAGCAATGCGAATATTCGTTTATGGCAGTTTACGGCGCAAACAGGGCAACAGCCACTGGATGACTAATGCTCTGTTGCTCGGAGAGCACCGTGAACAGGGTTACCAGCTCTACAGTCTTGGACATTACCCTGGCGCTGTGCCGGGGAATGGTTCGGTTAACGGTGAGGTCTACCGCATCGATGCCAGCACGCTGGCAGAGTTGGACGCGCTGCGCACTAAAGGCGGGGAGTATCAGCGCAGGCTGATTCAGACGCCTTATGGTAGCGCGTGGATGTATGTGTATCAGCGCCCGGTTGACAGTCTGGTGCCGATTGACAGCGGTGACTGGCTGGATCGCCAGGCGTAAGCCCATCGTCTGGAAAATGAAAACAACCACGCTTCGGCGTGGTTGTTTTTTTTATGGGTGTGGGAGGGCGTCATCATGTCACAGTGAACAGCGCTTGTCCGGCATGCCAGCGCCATAAAAAATGCCGGCCCGCTTTTGCGTTCCGGCATTCATCGCCCGCAGGCGCATGTAGAGTGTTGCGAAAATTACTTCTTCGCTGCGCGCTCGAAAGAGGACAGGATTTCAGCTTTCGCGGCTTCGGCGTTATCCCAGCCGTCAACCTTCACCCATTTGCCTTTTTCCAGATCTTTGTAGTGTTCAAAGAAGTGGGTGATCTGTGCTTTCAGCAGTTCCGGCAGGTCGTTCACATCTTTAATGTGATCGTACTCTTTGCTGAGCTTGGTGTGCGGTACGGCAACCAGCTTCGCGTCTTCACCAGACTCGTCAGTCATCTTCAGTACGCCAACCGGACGGCAGCGGATAACAGAACCCGGCTGCAGCGGGTACGGGGTCGGGACCAGCACGTCAACCGGGTCACCGTCCAGAGACAGCGTGTGGTTGATGTAACCGTAGTTGCACGGATAAAACATTGCGGTAGACATAAAGCGGTCTACAAACAGCGCGCCGCTGTCTTTGTCGACTTCGTATTTGATGGGGTCGGCGTTAGCCGGGATCTCGATAACAACGTAGATATCTTCCGGCAGATCTTTGCCCGCAGGAACGTTCAGTAAGCTCATGTTTGATTCCTTAAACTGTGTGGCAAACAAGTGCCGCACATTATAGCCAGGACACACGATAAAAGTCTTTGCCTGATTTTCATGGTACAGCCTGTATCTGTGGTTTCAGCGCACTCTGAGTAGCGCGGAAAATCCCGGCGTTTATCATCACGCTTGCCGGGATGTTTTTCCTGCGTGGCATCAGTTTCTTGCTTTCTGAAGCGTCGCTTCCCATTAACCACCCGCTGTACAACACGTTGTCAGTACTGGCGTGGCGGATGCCCGGCGGTGGGCGACTGAGCGCGATTGCGGTATTGATGCTGATGGTAGTGGTTCTGGGTATTTTTCTGGCGCACCGTACCTGGTTTGCAATCAGGTCTACGCCATCGGCGGTAACGCAGTTTCGGCAAGTCTGATGGGCATTAACACGCGTGGCACGATTGTGCGTGTTTATATGCTCTCAAGCGGGTTGGCTGCGCTGGCAGGCATTGTGTTTTCGGTTTATACCTCGGCGGGTTATGCGCGGGTGGGTGTTGGCGTGGAGATGGACGCGATTGCTTCGGTCGTGATTGGCGGCACGCTAAGCTCCTGGTGGACGCGCATTGCCATTGGTGTGCTGTTGTTTATTGCGTTACAGCGGGGGCTGACGCTGTTGTGGGAATCGCGACAACATGCCCGGGTAACGCGGGGGGTGGAGAAATAACACGCCTTCCGTGGCGAGCGGGCCTCAGCTGGCGTTCTGGATGAGCAGAACAATGAAAAAACCCAGCAGCAAAATCAGTATCAGCCAGGACATCTGATAAAAAACGTGTCGGTTAGATAACAGAGCCAGTTTACGCAGCTGTGGCATGGAATAACCACGATGAAAGCGGTGAAACGCAATGAGATAGGCGGCACAAAAAATGGGCCAGATAAAGAGCGTCCAGAGCGCCAGCGTTTTTCCTCCGGCCAGCCACAGACATAATGGAATAGCAAAAAATACCGGAACCGAAATTCTTTCGAGTTTTTTTAGTCTTTCCGTGACAATGGCGTCCTGAGAGTCATAGCGATTGGTCATTGTCTTCATATTACGGGGTCTCAGAGAAACGAAGGGAATATCTATAAATACATCACGGCTGCAAACGTAAATTATTATCACTACAAGATCTCGTTTGCCGGGCGATATCTGTTATTAGATGACGTACCAGGTTTTGTCATTGTTTGAATCGTGATTTCGGCTTTTTCAGCATTTTCCAGGCCATCAATAAAGCGGCTCAATATATTGAGAGTATAAATTTACTGTCCGAATGGTAAACGGGAAGGATACTATCACGTAAATGTTATCCGGGTGAACAAAAAGGAGGGTAAAAAAGCTTTTTTTGCTCTTTTCTTTGATGAAAACCTCCTAAATTCCCGGTAACGTTCCCTGAGAAGTCTATACTTAACGTAACTATTTATAATGTGTTTATATTAATAAAGGGAGACAGTCGTTTTTCAACGCTGGCGTCGTAACGCTTTAATTTAAAGATAAAAAGTGAAGGGAATGTTTAGTGCGAAAAAAATGATTGATAAGTATGTAGAATATATCTTTTCCTGTTCTTTTGCGGGGAAGCGGCAAATGACACGGGTTTTAGTGTACCTTTTTTCTGTAAGCGTAAAAAAAAGGATATTTCAGCGGCTATTCTTTTTAGTAATGCTAATTTATTCGTCCGGTATAAAAAGATCTATCGTCGCTATATGGCGACAGTTTTGCTGTACACTATATATCCGTCACCGCGTGACGCAGAGATTAAATATTAATAATTCTGTAGGTTGTTGACTACGCAGTTTATCAAAAATTACAGGAATGCCTGGCGGGTTGTCGCAATAATGCCCCGAAGGGTTATTCGGGGCGAGAACGATTAATCGTCTGGATTTTCGCGGATGAAGCGCTCTACGTCGTCAACCATGTGGTCGGAACCAACAAAGAACGAACGGCGCTGGTGTAGCGTGTCCGGCACAATATCGAGTATGCGTTGGGTTCCGTCACTTGCCTTGCCGCCGGCTTGCTCAGCAAGAAACGCCATCGGGTTGCACTCATACAGCAGACGCAGTTTGCCCTCAGGGTGGCTGGCCGTGCTGGGGTACAGATAGATGCCGCCCTTAAGCAAGTTGCGGTGGAAGTCCGCCACCAGTGAGCCAATATAGCGTGAGGTGTAGGGGCGGTGGGTCGCCTGGTCCTCTTCCTGGCAGAATTTGAGGTACTTTTTCACGCCCTGTGGGAAGCGAATGTAGTTGCCCTCGTTAATGGAGTACATTTTACCCTGCGCGGGGAAGCGCATACGCTCCTGGCTCAGGCAGAATACGCCGAGCGACGGATCATATGTAAAAGCGTGTACGCCACAGCCAGTGGTGTAGACCAGCATGGTTGATGAGCCATACACCACGTAACCTGCCGCGACCTGTTTATTGCCCGGTTGCAGGAAGTCTTCCATCGTTACCGGCATACCGACGGGTGTCACGCGGCGGTAAATCGAGAAAATAGTGCCGACAGAGACGTTAACGTCGATATTGGAAGAGCCGTCCAGCGGATCCATCAACACAACATACTTAGCGTGCTCGCAGCCTTCAAAGACCACGATTCCGTCTTCTTCTTCTGACGCGATACCGGCCACTATGTCGCGCGCTTTCAGCGCGGCCTTGAGTTTTTCGTTGGCAAACAGATCGAGTTTCTGTTGCACCTCTCCCTGTACGTTTTCTGCACCGCTGGCACCGAGGATATCCACCAGGCCTGCTTTATTGATGTCGCGATGGATGATTTTCGCGCCGAGCTTTATCGCTGAGAGCAGCGCTGTTAGCTCACCGGTAGCGTGTGAGAACTCGTGCTGCTTTTCGACAATAAATTCACCTAACGTCTTCATAAGACTTTCCCTGCATCCGCATTATTGGAAAAAACCGGTAACAAGCTTAACAAAAATGTAAACCCTTGCGCTCAGGTGAATCGCGCCAGCAAATGACAGAAAAAGCCGAAAGGGCGTGGCCCCCCTCTTAACATACAGGTAGAATGTGCGCCGAACTTACCAGGGGTAGTAATTATGCGTATTCATATTCTGGGGATCTGCGGCACCTTTATGGGCGGTCTGGCCATACTGGCCCGCCAGCTCGGTCACGAGGTCACGGGTTCAGATGACAATGTCTATCCACCGATGAGCACACTGCTGGAGCAGCAGGGCATCAGTCTCATTGCAGGTTACGACCCCGCTCAGCTTGAGCCGCGTCCAGACCTGGTCATTATCGGCAATGCTATGACGCGCGGTAATCCCTGCGTGGAAGCGGTGCTTGAGCAGAGTATTCCTTACGTATCCGGACCGCAGTGGCTGCACGACTTTGTGCTGCGCGAGCGCTGGGTGGTTGCCATTGCCGGAACACACGGCAAAACCACCACCGCCGGTATGGCGACCTGGATTCTGGAACAGTGCGGCTATGAGCCGGGCTTTGTTATCGGCGGCGTGCCGGGCAACTTTGACGTGTCTGCCCGTCTGGGCAACAGCCCGTTCTTTGTCATTGAAGCCGACGAATATGACTGCGCGTTCTTCGACAAACGTTCCAAGTTTGTCCATTACTGCCCGCGCACGCTGGTACTCAACAACCTTGAGTTTGACCACGCGGATATTTTTGACGACCTGAAGGCCATTCAGAAGCAGTTCCATCACCTGGTGCGTATCGTACCGGGGCAGGGGCGCATCATCTGGCCTGAAAGCGATGCCAATCTCAAGCAGGTGCTCGGTATGGGCTGCTGGAGCGAGCAGGAACTCACGGGTGAACAGGGCCACTGGCAGGCGAAGAAGCTTTCCAATGACGCCGCGAACTGGGAAGTCTGGCTCGACGGCGAATGCGTAGGCGAGGTGAACTGGGCGTTAGTGGGCGAGCACAACATGCACAATGGCCTGATGGCGATTGCCGCCGCGCGCCACGTGGGCGTAACGCCTGCGGACGCGGCAAAGGCGCTGGGCAGTTTTATCAACGCCCGCCGCCGCCTGGAGCTGCGCGGTGAAGCAAACGGTGTGGCGGTGTACGACGATTTTGCCCATCACCCGACAGCGATTCTTGCCACGCTCGCCGCACTACGCGGTAAAGTGGGCGGCACCGCGCGCATTCTGGCGGTGCTGGAGCCACGCTCTAACACCATGAAAATGGGCGTGAGTAAAGACGATCTGGCGCCGTCGCTGGGCCGTGCTGACGAAGTGTTTTTGCTACAGCCACAGCATATTCCCTGGCAGGTTGCTGAAGTGGCGGACGCCTGTATTCAGCCTGCTCACTGGAGCGCCGACCTCGACGCGCTGGTGGAGATGATTGTGAAGTCCGCTCAGCCGGGCGACAACATTCTTGTCATGAGTAATGGCGGCTTTGGCGGGATTCATCAAAAATTACTGGATGCCCTGGCCAAAAAAGCCCAGTGCTGATGCAGTGAATTTGCTTTAATTCGCAGCCAGCCAGGGCAACCCGGCTGGCTTTTTTACAAGTGTATTTCTGATGCAGCATGGAACCACGCGAATGAAAAAAGATGTGCTGAACCCGGATGTGATTTACCACAACGGGAAAATCTACACGGCGGACAGCGCTGACAGCTTCTGTCAGGCGCTGGCGATAAAAGACGGCTGGATTGTTGCTGTCGGCACGAACCAGGATGTGCTGGCACTCGCCGGACAACAGACTCAGTTAATCGACCTTGACCAGAAGGTAATGTTGCCGGGGCTTATCGACAGCCATATGCATCCGTTCTGGGGCGGCAAGCAACTGCGCGGTTGCCAGCTTGATTACGCGGCACTGACGGTTGAGCAAACGCTGGAGAAGATTCAGGCACATCTGGACCGCGACCCGCTAAAAGAAGCCGACGACTGGCTTTCTGTGCGTGCATGGCAGCGTCAGGCGATGATGCCAGTGGGCGCGGACATGAGCCGTAAGGCGCTTGATACCCTTAACACCCGCCGCCCGGTGGTGCTGTTCTCAAACGACTGCCATACGCTTGCCGCCAACAGCCGTGCGCTGGAAATGCTGGGCATTGACGAAAACACGCCGGTGCCTGCCGACGGCCAGATTGGTCGCGATGAAGACGGCCGCCTGAACGGGATACTCGAAGATGCGCCGGCAATGCGCGCCTTTGACAGTATTCCCACCGGTACGCCGGAGCAGTGCGTGCTGATTGCCCGCCATGTGCAGCAGGTGCTTAACGAGCAGGGCGTCACGACCGTGATGGATACCCGCGTTTATGATGAGCAGTTGATTGCTTTTAACGCCCTGCGCGAGCGCGGCGAGCTGACGCTGCGCGTATGTGGCGCGAAAGAAATCACGCCAGACAGCGTTGACGGCCCGGCAGACGCCGCCCGTGCGCTGGATGAGATTGTGGCGTTTAACCAGCAGTGGAACGATCCCCAGTGGGGACCGCAACCGGGCTTTGGCCTGAGCCACGTCAAATTCTTTGTTGACGGCGTGCTGCAACCGCCGACGATGACGGCCTCCCTGCTCCAGCCGTATCGCGAAAATGTCGGGACGCACGAGCAGCCGGACTGGCAGCCTTCCGATCGCTACGGCGACCTGTATTTCACCCAGCCGGTATTTGAAGCGCTGATTCACGAATGCGGGCGTACCGGTGTACATCCGCATATGCATACCGTGGCGGAAGGGGCGATTGAAATGACCCTCAACGCGCTGGAGAAAATGCGTGCGGCATTTCCGGGTAAAGACGTGCGTCCGGGGCTTGCGCACAATGAACTGGCGGCAGCCAGCCACTACGCGCGTTTTGCAAGCCTGGGGGCGGCTGCGGTGCTGTCCTATCAGTGGGCCGGGCTGCCGGCGGTATTGATTGATGAAGAGCGCGCCATGCTCGGCGAAGACCGTTTCCCGCATCTGGAGCCGCAGGGCCGTTTTCTGGATGCTGGCGCGCGTATCGCTTACGGCAGCGACTGGCCTATCGACAGACTGGATGAGTGGTACAACCTGCAAATCGCCATGACGCGCTGTGCCTGGGACAGTGAAGGCAACCCGGCTGGCCCGCGTCTGGATAACGACAGAAACCTCACGCTCATCGAAGTGCTGCGCTCGGCGACCATTGACGCGGCCTGGATGATTGCCCGTGACCATGAAATTGGTTCGCTGGAGCCGGGTAAGCTTGCAGACCTGATCGTGCTCAAAAACGATATTTTCAACGAACCGCCAGAGCAGTTATTTAAAACGCAGGTCGCGTGCACCGTGATCGGCGGCAAGGTTGTCTGGCAGTCGCAGTAACGCAAACGGGGCCTGAATGTTAAATGCATTCAGGCCTTATTAATTAACTGTTAATCGTTGCAATGAATGACTAATGGATAATCTTATTTAACCGCACAGGCGGCGGCTTTTTGCGTCAAGTGCGGGTATTATCCGTCCCACTTTTTCGGGAGCGCGTAAATCGCGGTTCCTTTTGCTGCCTGCGGGCGGCGTGTACACAGCGGTGCCTTGTGCTGCATCAGGAGATGATACGGGAAATGCCACAAACAAATCAGTTGCGTAGAGTTCTTAAAACCCCGGCTCTGGTCGCTTTCGGCCTGGCCTATATGGTGCCTCTTGGCGTATTCACCACCTACGGCCAGGTCACTGTACTCAGTGAAGGCCATCTGCCGGTGGCGTATTTGCTGACAATCATCACCATCCTTTTTACTGCCCTGAGCTATTGCCGGATGACCAGCGCGCTGCCGCTGGCAGGGTCGGCGTACTCTTATGTGCAGCGCTGCTTTGGCGGCAAGATGGGGTTTCTGGTTGGCTGGGCGCAGATACTCGACTATCTGTTCCTGCCTATTCTGAATTACCTGGTTTTAGGGATCTTTTTGCATGAGGCGTTCCCGGCTATTCCTGCCGCCGTCTTTGTTCTGGGATCGATTGTTTCGGTAAGCCTGCTGAATATTCTCGGCGTGCGCCTGCTGACCTCGGTGAACTTCACGCTGATTGCCGCACAGATGGTGTTTATCGTACTGTTTATCGCACTGTCGTTCAGTCAGGCGGATCTCAGCCCGGAGGCGCTGCTGCGACCGATTATGGTGAATGCAGGCCATCTTAGCGGCTTGTTTGCAGGGGCTGCGGTGCTGTGTCTGGCGTTTCTCGGTTTTGACGCCATCGCGACGATGGCTGAAGAGGCCGACGATGCGAAGCGCACGCTGCCGCGCGCCATCCTGATTACCGTGGTACTGGCTGGTGGCATCTTCATGGCAGTCTCTTACGCCGCACATCTGATTTACCCGGACTGGCAGTCGCTTATTCCGATTCAGGACACCGCAAGCCTTGCCGTGTCTGAAAAAGCGGGCGGTAAGTGGATGTATAACTTCTTCCTCGCCGCTTACCTGACCGGTGTGTATGCCTCGGCCATGACTGCCCAGACCGGTGTGTCGCGCATTTTCTATGCGATGGGGCGTGAAGGCGTGCTGCCACATAAGGTGTTCTACCATTTGCACACGCGCTTTCACACGCCGTACCGCGCTATCATCTTTGTGGCCGTGGTGTCACTGATTGCGCTGTTTATCAGCCTGGAGCTGGTGGTTTCAATGATTAGCTTCGGCGCGTTGGTGGCCTTCACCTTTGTGAACCTGAGCGTGATTAAACACTTCCTTATCAACCAGAAACGTCGTGGTGCTAAAGCCCTGTTTAACTATGGCCTGCTGCCGACGATGGGGGTGATTATGTCGGTGTGGCTGTGGCTGAACCTGTCAGAAGATGCACTGATTGTGGGCCTGGTCTGGCTGGCGGTTGGCGTTATCTGGCTTCTGTGCCTGACTCGCGGTCTGCGTAAAGACCCGCCAGCGGTCGCGCACGATGATATTGCCCACCTGATTGACTAAGTCTTAACCCTCTAACCTGCTCCAGCCGGAGCAGGTTATTTTTTGTGGCAGGACGAGATGCTGACTTCAGTAAAACTGACTACCCCTGAATCTGAACTTTTCACCCGCGTTGATGCCCTGTACTCGCAGGCATTTCCTCACCATGAACAGCGCGATTTCCCGGCCAAACAGCGGGCGCTGAGTGACCCGCATTATGCGCTCGAGGCCTGGTTTGACGGCGAGCAGTTTGTGGGTCTGAGCGGTCTGTGGACCTTTAGCGGCTACAGCTATATTGAGCACCTGGCGGTGGACAGCAACCTGCGCTCGCAGGGTTACGGTAAACGGCTTCTGGGGCAACTGCTGGCAAGCCATCCGCTGATGATTCTGGAGATCGATCCGCTGACGACCGACATTGCCCACAAGCGCCTGCGTTTTTACGAGTCGATGGGCTTTGTGGCAAATCCGTATGCGCATCGTCACCCGACGTATCATCCGGGTATTGAAGACCACGAACTCATTGTGTTGAGTAGCCCGCAGGCGATTGATGAGGCGCTGTATCAGCGCTTTGACCACGACTTACGCTGCGTGGTGATGGCGGGAATCTGAGCGCCATTTTACTCTATGCTAATAGCAACAGGCCCGGTTAAACCGGGCCTGATTTTTTACCAGCGATCGGACGCGCCGCCGCCGCCGCTGGAGCCGCCGTCACCGCTAAAACTGTCGCTATCGCTGCTGTACGAACTCCCGCTGTCACTGTCATAAGAGCTACCGTTGTCGCTGCCATACGAGCCACTGCTGGCTGAACGGTCATGGCCACGGCTCATCTTGCGCAAACGCCAGTAAAGCAGCGCCAGTGTGGTGATGATGAAGAAAAATATCGCACTCTTACTGACTAGCTCAGCCGGGAAGACCAGATACCACACGCCACAGATAACCGCAATCGCAGCCACACGCTTTAGAAAGCGCAGCACAACATGGTTACGGCGGAACAGGAAAAAGGGTAAAAAAACCAGCAAACCCGTACCATACTGGAACAGCGGTTCTGAACGGATGCCGCCTTGTGAAGACAACATTGTCTGCTGCACCTGGTTGGGCCTGGCGGCAGGATTCTCCTGCTCAGGAAGCGTGTATCTGAACCGGTGCGGTTCGTCAGATGGGGCGGATTGTGCATTCAGCGCCCGAGCATCAGGCATAACGTGTGGTAGCAAGTTGCTCTCGGTGACAGGTGATTCACCCTGCGCAGGTTGAACGTGGGTCAACCGTTGCCCGATTTGAGTGATACCGCGCTGTAACCCCAGTGCCAGATTGTTTTGACGAAAGGCAGGAATGATGGCCGTGCGGATAATTTTCCCACTTTGGGCATCCGTCAGCGTGCCCTCAAGTCCATAACCGACTTCAATACGCACGGTGTGGTCCTGCCAGGCCACCAGTAACAGCACGCCATCGCTACGCGTTTTATCCCCCAACTTCCACTTATCAAACACGCGGGTGGCATACTGTTCAATGGTGTCCTCACCTGTGGTGGGAACCACTAAAATCGCCACCTGCGCCGGGGCTAATTGCCGGGTTTGCCGGGTGAGGGTACTTATTTGCTCGCGGCTTAATGTGCCTGAAAGGTCTGTGACCTGCTGGTGCAGGTCTGGTATGGCAACGAGTGTCGCGCCGACGTGGCTGCAAAAAAACGCAAGCAGTAGCCAAAAAAGACGCATCCTTTCCTCCTGACGGTTCCCTGATAGCGATGTCCCTGTTTTTCCGGGCGCCTCTTACAGGCTTAAACGCGGAGTCTACGCGGCCTGGTAAGACAATCTGATTTTATCGCACAGTGGCAAAAATAAGCCCGGTGAAACCGGGCTTATTTTTACGTTTGTCACCAACGCCCGGAGGCGCCGCCGCCGCCGCTGGAGCCGCCGCCGCCGCGAAAACCACCGCCGCTGCCGCCGCCGCCAAATCCGCCGCCGAAGCCACCACCGAAGCCGCCGCCACCGCGTCCACCTCGACCACCGCCGCCGCGAAAGCCCATAGCGCCAAACGTCAGTAAAAAGATAATCACCACACAACTGACGATTGCAATCATTATCACCTTACCTAACGGCAGGCTGGAAGCCGCGAAAAATACCGACCACAGCCAACTGCCCGCGCCAATGGTGATGCCGCTTTTTACACCGCGCATCACGATGTTACCTTTACGGAAAATCCAGGCGGGCAGGGCGAACAGGCCCAGCAGCAGATACTCGAACAGCGACTCGTCGCCGACGTGATTATTTGCCGCAGGCGCGGACCGTGGTTCTACCGGCATTTGCTCACCGGCCAGCAGTTTGCCGATTTGCGTCACGCCACGTTGTAGCCCCAGCGCAAGGTTGTTTTCACGAAAGGCGGGAATGATGGCGGTACGGATAATCTGTCCGCTCTGCACGTCGGTAAGCGCGCCTTCGAAGCCGTAGCCCACTTCAATGCGCACGGTATGATCCTGCCAGGCCACCAGCAGCAGCACGCCGTCGCTGCGCGTTTTATCGCCCAGTTTCCATTTGTCGAACACACGCGTGGCGTATTGTTCAATCGTCTCCTGACCTGTGGTTGGCACCACCAGAATCGCCACCTGTGCCGGTGCCAGCTGTTGTGTTTGCTCCGTGAGGGCGTTGATTTGCGCCTGACTGAGCGTGCCGGAGAGATCGGTGACCTGTTGGCGCAACTCCGGTACTGCAACATCAGCCGCGGCGATTTGCCCACAAAAGAGCGCCAGGATCAGCAAAAAGTAGCGCATCGTCTTCTCCCGGCGTTACTTGCTACTGAAATCAATAGCCGGCGCTTTGGTAATGGTTTCTACATCGTCCGGGAGATAGTTTTTCTTCGGCTTATAGCCCATCACTTTTGCTGTCATCATGGCCGGGAACTGGCGCACGGTGATGTTGTAAAGCTCAATGGCCTTAATGTAGCGACCGCGTGCCACGGCAATGCGGTTTTCTGTGCCTTCAAGCTGCACCATCAGGTTTTGAAACAGCTCCTGGGATTTCAGCTCCGGATAACGTTCGCCAAGCACCATCATCTGGCCGAGTGTGCGGGTGACCTGCACCTGCGATTGCTGCCACTGCTCAAGGTTCTTCTCGTCGTCCGGATTAGCCTTCAGGTTCTGGGTGGCGGTGTTAGCGCGCGAGCGGGCAAGCGTAACCGCTTCCAGTAGTTCTTTTTCATGGGTGGCGTAACCCTTTACGCTGGCGACCAGATTGGGAATCAGGTCGGCACGGCGCTGGTACTGGTTAAGTACCTCAGACCAGGTGGTATTGGTCTGCTCATCGCTGGTCTGGATATCGTTATAGCCACAGCCTGAGAGCGTAAAAATCAGCACAAAGGCGCTAATGAGTTTTGCGAGATTCCCATTCATTGTCGTGTTCCATAATAGACAGAGAAAAAACGTGTGTAGTATACACGCTCATCTTTCGTGCGGCTGCGGCTAAAAGCCTGATTTTGCCGCCGTAGAGGTTGGCGTCAGGGATAAAAAAATCCGGAAACGTGAATTTCCGGATTTTATGGTCATACGATGACTTTATTCAGCTTCGGCCAGCTCGCGCAGATACTGGAAAATCAGGCGCGCGGACTTGGCGGGTTTATTGCCTTCTTTTTCTTTCTTCGCGTTACGGGCAAGGGTGCGCAATTGCTGGCGGTCAGCATCCGGCCACAGCCTGAGCACCTCGGGGATAGCGTCATCGCCGTCTTCAATCAGACGGTCGCGCAGCATTTCTAGCTTGTGGAACAGCGCGACCTGCTGATTGTGGCGGTTTTTGAGCTTGTCCAGCGCCTGGCGGATAGGCTCCACGTCGCGGCTGCGCAACAGTTTGCCGATAAGCTGCATCTGGCGGCGGCGGCCTTCACGTTTGATGCGCTGCGCCAGTTCAATGGCGTCACGCAGCTCTTCGTCGAGCGGAATTTTATCAAGCGCGTTTTTGCCCAGGTCGACCATTTCGCCCCCCAGGCGCTTAAGCTCTTCGGCATCGCGCTTAATTTCACTTTTACTGACCCAGATGATTTCATCATCGTCATCGTTTTCGTCATCACCGGGCACGTCGTCGAGCCAGTCTTCGGGCTGCTTTGTCATCTCAGGCTCCTTAAAAAAGAGAGCAATACTACCACCCTGGACGCGCATGCCCAAAGGGTTCTCTGTTAGACTTCAGACATACTCATCCTACAGTATGGCATTGGTAATGAAAGTAATCACACAAGCAGCGCTTAAGCGCAAAGCACTGGAACACGCCGTGGCGCAGGCGCTTGAGCTGGCCGCGGGGCGCACCGACGGTGCGGAAGTGGCCGTTTCGAATACCACCGGTATCAGCGTCAGCACGCGCTACGGTGAGGTGGAAAACGTCGAATTTAACAGCGATGGCGCGCTCGGCATTACCGTTTATCACCAGAACCGTAAGGGCAGCGCCTCCTCAACCGACTTAAGCCCGGATGCCATCAGCCGTACCGTGCAGGCGGCGATAGATATTGCGCGCTACACCTCACCGGACCCGTGCGCGGGCGTGGCAGAAAAAGAGCTGCTGGCCTTTGAGGCACCCGATCTCGACTTGTTCCACCCGGCAGATATCGAGCCAGAGCAGGCGATAGCGCTCGCCGCGCGCGCCGAGCAGGCCTCGCTTCAGGCTGACAAGCGTATTACCAACACCGAAGGCGGCAGCTTTAACAGCCACTACGGCGTGAAGGTGTTTGGCAACAGCCACGGCATGTTGCAGAGCTACTGCTCATCGCGCCATTCGTTGTCAAGCTGCGTTATTGGCGAGGAAAACGGCAGCATGGAGCGTGATTACGCTTACACCATCTCTCGCGAGCTGGACGCCCTGCAAAGCCCGGAGTGGGTGGGGGCGGAATGTGCGCGCCGCACGCTGGCGCGCCTTGCGCCGCGTAAGCTTTCCACCATGACCGCACCGGTCATTTTTGCCCGCGAAGTGGCAACCGGTTTGTTCGGCCACCTGGTGGGTGCCATCAGCGGCGGCGCGGTGTACCGCAAATCTACCTTCCTGCTGGATTCGCTCGGCAAGCAGATCCTGCCTGAATGGCTGACGATTGAAGAGCATCCGCACCTGTTCAAGGGGCTTGCCTCCACGCCGTTTGACAGCGAAGGGGTCGCCACCTCGCGCCGGGATATCGTCAAAGATGGCGTACTGCAACAGTGGCTTCTGACCAGCTATGCGGCGCGTAAACTGGGGCTGCGCAGTACCGGGCATGCAGGGGGGATCCACAACTGGCGCATTGCCGGTCAGGGGCTGGATTTTGCTGGTCTGCTCAAAGAAATGGGAACCGGCCTGGTGGTCACTGAGCTAATGGGTCAGGGTGTCAGCGGTATTACCGGCGATTATTCGCGCGGTGCGTCCGGTTTCTGGGTAGAAAATGGTGAGATTCAGTACCCGGTAAGTGAGATTACTATCGCCGGTAACCTCAAAGAGATGTGGCGTAATATTGTGACTGTCGGTAGCGATATCGAAACCCGCAGCAATATTCAGTGCGGCTCGGTGCTGTTGCCAGAGATGAAAATCGCCGGCCAGTAATCCGACGGCGTAAGGGGTATCAGGAAGAACACAACATCAACGCAGGATGCCTTGAATAACGCCAGCCGTTGGGCTGGCTATTTAACCGTGCTGTGAACCGAGGATGTGAGCCAATGAAGAAACCTGTTATCGCGATACTGACCGCCGCTGTGCTGTTAGCGACAAGTGCCAGCACGCTGGCGCGTGACCTGGAAGAGGATATGGATATTCTCAACGGTAACCTGCGCACTGTGCTGAAAACCGATGATGCGGGGGAGATGAAAAACGCCCTCACCACCATGCGCGCTGCGGCGCTGGACGCACAAAAGGCAACGCCGCCTAAGCTTGCCGGCAAAGCGACGGATAGCCCGGAAATGCAGGAGTATCGCCACGGTCTTGATTTGCTGGTCGGCCAGATTGACGGTGCGCTAAAGTTGGTGGCAGAGGGAAAAATTCCTGAGGCAAAGGCCGCCGCAGAAGACTTTAAGCAGACCCGCAACACTTACCACAAGAAATTCCGCTAATCGCTCAGGCCGGGTTTTCCCGGCTTTTTTATGCGTTTTACGGGATGTGACGCAAAACGCACGCGTGATGCTGTGCGCTCAGGAATCCTTTCGCTAAAGTTACGCACAAATCTGCCAGCACAAAGGAGGGGAGCATGGGCAACTTTATTGGCTTTAAGCCTGACGCACTGAATTTTTTGCAGCTGCTGAGCCAGAATAATAACAAGGAGTGGTTCCGCGCTAATCGTGAAACGTATGATGAAGGCATTGTTGCACCACTGCGCCTGCTGGTTGATGCGCTGGCGCCGGACATGCTGGTTATTGACGATCTGCTGGAGGTCCGTCCAGCGGTTGGTAAAACGCTGTCGCGTATTCACCGCGATACACGCTTCTCTCACGATAAATCACCTTATCGCAGCAACGTCTGGATTGCGTTTAAACGCCCGCGTAAAACGCTCTCTGACTCACCGACCTTTTTCTTTGAAATCATGCCGGATGGCTGGCGTTATGGCATGGGGTATTACAGTGCGTCGCGTACGACCATGACGCGTTTTCGCGACTATATTGCCGATAATCCGCGCAGTTTTTTGGCAACGGTCGCAGATATTCGCACCGGATTTGCACTGGAAGGTGAAAGCTACAAGCGTCCTCTGTTAAAAGACCAGCAACCAGCGCTGGCGGACTGGTACAACAAAAAAACCTTTGCGCTGATAGATGAACGCCGGGATATGGCACCGCTCTATGGGCCTGAGCTGGTCGCTATCTTACGTGAGGCATTCGGGCGTCTGGCGCCGCTTTATCAGATTCTTACGCGTCTGAGTTAGCGGCTGAGTGAACTATTTTTTGGCATTTTGTGCTCATTTTGGGGCGTTTTCTTCTCGCGACAGTGTGGCGTGGCAGGCATTTGCTGGAACAATTTTCTACTTTTGTGCGCCTGGGCCTGGTTTCATACTATGATCTTCATTTTTCTTATTATTTTTGGATGAAACATTCATAACGGCCTGCATCCCTGCTATTGCCGGGCTGTGTTACATTGGCAGCGTTATCCGTCAGGAATAGATACAGACATGTGATTTCAGGGAGAAGAAATATGAACAAGGCGCTGTTGCTTATTGCCGGATTACTGTGCGTGTCGTCAAACATCGCCTGGGCGGCGCGGGGCTGCCAGGAGTGTGTCACGGTGAATGAGGCAAAGCAGATGCACGATGATGCACGTGTAACGCTTGAGGGTAAAATCACCGGTCGTACGGGTGACGACGACAATTACTGGTTGCGTGATAGTACCGGGCGTATCGCCATTGATGTGGAAGACTGCGATGACGATAAGCGGCTTATTGGTAAGCAGGTGCGTGTTGTAGGGAATATCGACCGGGATGATGACGGCGCAAAGCTTGATGCGGACAGACTTATCCGTCTTAACTAATCACTTCCTCTGCCGGGCTATCTTTTGCCGCCCGGCGACTTCTCTGATGTAGTCCCTCTCGCAGCACTTCGCCTGCGATCTTCATCACAAAAATTCACTTCAATTATTACTCGCAGGCTAACGATTCGTTCGTCGGGTTAATTGATACCCCTGCGTCTGCGGTGCAAACTTTCTCCAGCGTTAAGCAAATCAACATGATTCGCTCAATCAGGAGGTTAAGAATGTTATCCGGGCAAACGCCAGTGCGGCAATGGAACACGCGCCGTACAGAGAAACAGCGGCGCATAGCGTCCGTTCCCGTCAGCGGCAAGGTGCTTCCCACCGCTGAACTTACTGACATGCTGGAAAAGCTGATAGCGCCAGGCGACAGAGTGGTACTGGAGGGCAACAACCAGAAGCAGGCGGACTTTCTCTCCCGCACCCTGGCGCAGGTTAATCCGCAGAAAGTGCACGATCTCCATATGATCATGCCAAGCGTCGGGCGCAGTGAACACCTCGATATCTTCGAAAAGGGCATCGCCCGCAAGCTCGACTTTTCGTTCTCTGGCACCCAAAGCCTGCGTATTTCGCAACTGCTGGAAGACGGTGCGCTGGAAATCGGCGCGATTCATACCTACATCGAACTCTACTCCCGCCTGTATGTTGACCTTGTCCCCAACGTGGCGTTAATTGCCGGTTACAAAGCCGACCGCAAGGGCAACTTGTACACCGGGCCGAGCACCGAAGACACGCCAGCACTGGTTGAAGCCGCGGCGTTTCGCGACGGCATCGTCATCGCGCAGGTCAATGAGCTGGTGGACGATGAAACCGACCTGCCGCGTGTGGACATTCCTGGCTCGTGGGTAGATTTTGTGGTGGTGGCCGATAAGCCGTTCTTTATTGAGCCGCTGTTTACCCGCGACCCGCGCCTCATCAAGCAGGAGCACATCCTGATGGCGATGATGGCAATTAAAGGCATCTACGCCGAGCACCAGGTGCAGTCGCTCAACCACGGTATTGGTTTTAATACCGCCGCCATTGAGCTGCTGCTACCGACCTACGGCGAGCAGCTGGGTCTGAAAGGCAAAATCTGTAAGCACTGGACGCTAAACCCCCACCCGACGCTGATTCCCGCCATCGAAAGCGGCTGGGTGGACAGCGTGCATTGTTTTGGTGGCGAGCTGGGTATGGAAGAGTACATCCGCGCACGCCCGGATGTGTTCTTTACCGGCGCCGACGGCTCTATGCGCTCTAACCGTGCGCTCTGCCAGCTGGCAGGCCAGTATGCGGTTGATATGTTCATTGGCTCGACGCTCCAGATTGACGGCCTTGCTAACTCCTCCACCGTGACTCGCGGTCGCCTGTCTGGTTTTGGTGGTGCGCCGAACATGGGACACGACCCGCATGGTCGCCGCCACGCTACACCGGCCTGGCTCAACATGATGACCGAGCCAGACCCGAT
Source organism: uncultured Enterobacteriaceae bacterium (assembly GCA_966185765.1). Taxonomy (GTDB): domain Bacteria; phylum Pseudomonadota; class Gammaproteobacteria; order Enterobacterales; family Enterobacteriaceae; genus CBIFVZ01. Next base: position 37,421 of record CBIFVZ010000010.1, read on the forward strand.
GCAGCGCGGTAAAAAGCTGGTGGTGCAGATGGTGGAAACCTTCCAGGCGGGCGTGAAACCCACGTTTGTTGAAAAACTTGATGCAGTTGATGTCGCAAAAGCCGCCGGGATGCCGCTGGCACCGGTGATGATTTACGGCGACGACGTCACCCACGTGCTCACCGAAGAGGGTATCGCCTACCTGTACCGAGCTGAAAGTTTGGAAGAACGCCGGGCGATGGTAGCAGCGGTTGCTGGCATTACCGATATCGGCCTGGGCGTGGACGCAAAACGCGTCACAGCACTGCGCCAGAGCGGCAAAGTGGTCTACCCGGAAGATATCGGCATCCGCCGTACCGACGCCACCCGTTCTTTGTTGGCCGCAGGCAGCGTCGCTGACCTGGTGGAGTGGTCAGGCGGGCTTTATAACCCACCGGCAAAATTCCGGAGCTGGTAATGAAACTACAGCCGCAGACAGGCAGCCTGGCGTGTGCGCGACAACTGGCGAGCCTTGCCACACAAAGCCTGATAGATGAAGCGCGTCTTAGCCCTAAGCCCGGGCTGGTGGACAGCCGTGGTAGCGGCGCGCACCAGGACCTGACGCTGGCGCTAATGGAGCGCTCTGCCCGCAGCCTGACGCCGACCTTTTACTCGCTGGCGCTGCAAAGCTGGCAGAGGCCGGTTGATATCGCGCTGCGCCAGACTGTCGGGCGGCTTGGGCGCGAAGGTGAGGCGCAGATGATGGCAGCGACGGGGGGCGTGAATACCCACCGTGGCGCTATCTGGGCGCTGGGGCTGCTGGTGAGCGCGGCAGCGATGCAAAGGGACAATACGGATGCACAGGCGATAGTGCAGACGGCGGCCGAACTGGCGAAACTGCCAGATAGCGCGGCACCGAAGGTATTCAGCAAGGGCCTGCGGGCCACGCACCGCTACCGGGTATCCGGCGCGCGTGAGGAGGCACAGTCTGGCTTCCCACACATCATGTCCCTGGCGCTGCCGCAGTTGCGCGAAAGCCGCAGCATGGGCGCCAGTGAAAGCGAAGCACAGCTTGATGCGCTGATGGCCATCATGACCACGCTCAGTGACACCTGCGTGCTGTCCCGGGCGGGGCTTGAAGGACTCCAGGTCATGCAGCACGGCGCGCGTGCCGTGCTGGCGGCAGGCGGTTGCGCGCAACCGCAGGGCAGGGCGGCGCTGGCGATGCTGGATAAGCAGATGCTCAGGCTAAACGCCTCACCGGGCGGTGCGGCAGATTTACTGGCCGCTACGTTGCTCCTTGACCGCATCGTGCAGTCAGTCCTGCTATGAATGCAGACAAACCGAATTAAGAGGGTGTTATGGAACACATTACTTTGTCACTTGCGGCAACCCGCAATGCCCACGGGCGCGCGCTGGCGGGCGTCGTCGGTTCAGGCGATATGGAAGTGCTGTTTAGCGCTGATAACGGCAGTACGCTGAGCGTGGAAATCACCACCTCGGTAGATAACAGTCAGGCGCGCTGGCAGGCGTTGTTTGACCGCATCGCGCTCACCGGCAGCCTGCCCGCAGGCCGGATGCAGATTCATGATTTTGGGGCGACGCCGGGCGTGGCGCGTATCCGTATCGAACAGGTGTTTGAGGAGGTGAGCCATGCGTGACGACAGCAGTTTTATTGAACTGAGAGCGCGCGAACGAGCCAGAGCGCTGCTTGATGATGGCAGCTATCGTGAACTCCTCGACCCGTTTGCGGGCATTATCTCGCCGTGGCTTGGGCCGCAGGGCATTGTGCCGCAGGCCGATGACGGCATGGTGGTGGCTAAAGGCACCATTAACGGCAAACCGGCGGTGGTGGTGGCCATTGAAGGCGCGTTCCAGGGCGGCAGCATGGGCGAAGTGTCCGGTGCCAAAATGGCCGCCGCGCTGGAGCTGGCGGCAGAAGATAACCGCAACGGCATTCCCACCCAGGCCGTACTGAGCCTGGAAACCGGCGGTGTGCGTTTACAGGAGGCTAACCTGGGGCTGGCGGCTATTGCCGATATCCACGCCGCCATTGTCGACCTGCGTCGCTATACGCCGGTGATTGGCATTGTGGCTGGCACCGTGGGCTGCTTTGGCGGTATGTCGATAGCCGCTGCGCTGTGCAGTTACCTGATTGTCACCCGCGAGGCGCGCCTGGGGTTGAACGGTCCGCAGGTCATTGAGCAGGAAGCGGGCATTGAAGAGTACGACTCCCGCGACCGCCCGTTTATCTGGAGCATGACCGGCGGTGAGGCGCGTTATCACAGTGGACTGGTGGATAGCCTGGTGGCGGACGGCATCAACGCGGTCAAAGAGGCCGTAAACGGCTTTATTGCCAAAGGTGTACCGGCGCAACACCGCACGGATAACTACCAGTGGTATCTCGACCGGCTGATGAATTTTGATACCCGCCAGCAGGCCGACAGCGCGCAGATCAACGCGATTTATGGGGAGGTGAACAAATGAGCCAGACACAAAGCCGAGGTGCGACCTGGCTTGCAAAACTTGCGCCCAATGCCCAGCGCATGGGCGGGCTGTGCCCGTCAGTGCAGGTGGCTGATGGTGACATTGGCGGTGAAGCCGCGCGCTTTATTGCCGTGGTGCCGGATGCTAACAACCACTACCCGCGCGCCGCGCACGGCGAAGTCGGGCTGCTGGAGGGCTGGACGCTGGGTAAAGTGGTGAGCGAAACCATCGCCGAAGACGCCGATAAAGCGCACAAGCGCGCCATTGTTGCCGTGATTGATGTGCCGAGCCAGGCCTACGGGCGACGCGAAGAGGCGTTCGGCATCCATCAGGCACTGGCCGGAGCCGCTGCCGCTTATGCCAGTGCGCGTCTTGCCGGGCATCCGGTGATTGGCCTGATTGTTGGCAAAGCGATGTCCGGGGCATTCCTCGCCCACGGCTATCAGGCTAACCGGCTGATTGCCTTTAACGACAGCGGCGTCCAGATCCACGCGATGGGGAAAGCGTCTGCTGCACGTATTACGCTCAGGAGCGTGGCGGAGCTTGAGAAGCTGGCTTCCACCATCCCGCCAATGGCTTACGATATCAGTAACTACAAAACCCTGGGGCTGCTTTCTGCACTTTTAGCTATCAGCAACCCGGATGCGCCGACGTCTGACGACCTCGCGCTGGTTGAACGCACGCTTGAGCAGGCGGTGGCTGACGCCCGTCAGGACAACACGCTGAAAACGCGCCTCGGCGCGGAAAACCGCCGCAGTTCGGCGCTGGTTCGCGAACGACTGCGCGACGCCTGGTAACGCCCTGATTAAAACCTGCCAGACCGCCACGACGGGTACCTTATTCGGTGCCCGTCCGGCAGCGGCTGTAAAAAAATAACATCGCGCTCGTGCTCTTCCTTTTTAATAACTGGTGATATATGACTTATGTGATTATTCATGCCCTTGCGCCTGTCTTTGTCATCATGCTGTTAGGCTTCTGGGCCGGTAAGGCAAAAATGGTGGATAACCAGAACGTGTCCTTACTGAATATTTTCGTGATGGATTTTGCGCTACCCGCCGCGCTGTTCAGCGCAACAGTACAGACGCCCTGGGCGGGCATTATTCAGCAGTCGCCGCTGGTGGTGGTGCTGACGCTCGCGATGTGGATAACCTGGGCTGTTATTTATTTCCTGGCGGTGAAGGTGTTCCATAAATCTCCGCAGGATGCGGCGGTGCTGACGCTTACCGTCGCCCTGCCGAACTATGCCGCGCTGGGCCTGCCGATTCTTGGCGCGGTGTTGGGCGAAGGGCCGTCAACGTCACTGTCGGTTGCGGTCTCCATTGCCTGCGGTTCCGTGTTGATGACGCCAGTATGCCTGCTGGTGCTGGAGCGTGAAAAAGCGCGTGCCGCCGGTGGCCAGACCGGCTCCACGCTTGCCATGTTACCGGTGCTGATGTGGCGCTCGTTTAAAAAGCCCATCGTGCTTGGGCCGCTGCTGGGGGTTATTCTTTCAGCGCTGGGTATCCGCATGCCGGATCTGGTGCTGGCCGCGCTTAAGCCGCTGGGGCTTGCCGCGACCGCCGCCGCGCTGTTCCTGACCGGCGTTATCCTCTCGGCCCGCCGCCTGAAAATTAACATGATGGTGATTATCTCCAGCATCACCACCATGCTTATCCAGCCGTTTATCGCCTGGGGCATTGTGCTGGCGTTGGGCCTGCATGGTCAGGTTGCGATTACCGCCGTATTAATGGTGGCGCTGTCTGCGGGGTTCTTTGGCGTAGTGTTCGGCAACCGTTTTGGCGTGCAGTCGCCGGATGCGGAAGCGGTGCTGCTGATAAGCTCGGTTCTGTGTATCCTGACGCTGCCGCTGTTTATCTCATTAACTTCAGGAATGTAAATCATGCAAACGCCGCAACCTCACGATCTGCTCTGGCTTGATGCCCCGGATGCGCTACAAGGTGCCGATGCACCCTGGGTGAGCGCCCAATGGCGGCCAGCGCTGCCGGTGGTCGTGCGGCGTGATATGCATCCCGACGGGCTTATTCCGGTTGGGGTGCGCGGGCTTAAGCGCGAGCAGCGTGCGGCGTGCTGGGTGGCGCCATCGCGTATTGTGAAGCGGGTTGTGCCGGAGTCGTTAGCCAACAGTCAGCAATTATTACAGTCAGCGTTTGTTTCTCAGCAGCCGGTTCAGGCTGCCGTGCAACTCGCGCTGCGCGACTGGCCGTGGGACTGGGGCATTACCGGTAGCGTAGGCTACGCGCTCGCAACAGGTGTCCCGGTGTTGCATGCCGACAGCGATCTGGATTTGCTTATTCGTGCACCTGAGCCGCTGGAGCCTGCGCAGCTTGAGCAGTGGCGGCGCATTACCTCGATGCTGCCCTGCCGGGTGGATACCCAGGTGGAAACCCCGCAGGGCGGTTTTGCACTGGCTGAATGGCTGCGCGAAGGTCAGGTACTGCTGAAAACCGTTCTCGGGCCACGGCTCACTCGCGACCCGTGGCAACAGGAGACGTTATGAAAATCCTCTTTACCTTCCCTGGTCAGGGTACGCAGCGCCCCGGTATGCTCCATGATTTGCCCGCGCGGGACGACATTATCCGCCAGGTGCGCCAGACGCTGGGCGATGAAGTCGATACGCTGGATACGCCCGAGGCGCTTAAGCACACCCGGGCGGTGCAGCTTGCGCTGTTGATTACCGGTGTTGCCTGGGCGCGCGAGCTGGAGCGCCGTGGCGTGGTGCCGGATATGACCTGTGGGCTATCCATTGGTGCTTATCCGGCGGCGGTTATTGCCGGTGCGCTGCGTTTTGAAGATGCGTTAAAACTGGTGGCGCTGCGCGGCGATTTGATGGAGCAGGCGTATCCGCACGGCTACGGTTTAACGGCCATTATGGGGCTGACGCTCGAGCAGGTGGAACCGCTGCTGGAAGACGGCACCTTTATCGCCAATCTCAACGCCGAACGCCAGATTGTGATTGCTGGCAGTGATGCGGGTATGGCGCGCGTGGCGCAAAAGGCACTGGATAAAGGCGCTAATAAAGCGCACCGCCTGGCGGTCAGCGTGCCGTCGCACTGTGCGCTGCTCGATGAGCCTGCCCACCAGTTGCAGGAGGCATTTAATGCTATTGAGCTGGCGCGACCGCGTTGCGAGTACTTAAGCGGCAGCACCGCGCGGGTTATCTGGCAGCCGGAGCGTATCGCGACCGATCTCGCGCTGAATATGTCGCGCACCGTGCGCTGGCACGAGGCGATGGTAGCGGGCGAAGAGCGCGATGTGGGAATGGCGGTGGAGATGCCGCCCGGCGGCGTACTCACCTGCCTGACCCGCCAGGCCGTGACGCGTGAAGAGTCGATATCGCTTGAGCGCAGCGGCGTGGAGGTGGTAGTGCACCGGGTAACGCAATTACTCGAACGTGGGCGCGAATAGTATTTTAAGAGTGTTATTCACGAAGGCACTGGCGGCTGGAATAATAAAAGGCGCCAGTGCTCAGGGGGGAATAATTAAGGTTTCCGGTCAGTTTTTTCGCGAACCTGTATGTGTGCTAAAGGAGATGGGCGGCAAATGCAGTACGACGCGGCGCTGTTGTAGCGCATATCAAATAAGGCACATATCGCGTGTGCTTCCCGCCAGGTAGATTTCATGTTTCGCTCTGACAGTATGAGCATGCTTATCTTTTTACTGTTTTATGTTTTTCTCACCTGGATAAGCCTTTTTTGTATACTAAAAGCCGTTTTCTGCGACGAAAACCACAGGTGTTCTGAGGTTGGCAGAGTTAATACCATAGGCACAGTACAAAAGGGTGTTATTGCATATGCATGGTTCATATTCTCATGCCTTTATCAGGAATTTTTTGGGGAAAGCACCAGACTGGTACAAAGTTGCCATTATTCTTTTTTTAATAATCAACCCGTTGGTGTTCTTTTTTGTCAGTAAATTTCTGGCAGGCTGGATGTTGGTAGCAGAGTTTATTTTTACTCTGGCAATGGCGCTGAAGTGCTACCCGCTCCAGCCCGGCGGCCTGCTGGCGATTGAGGCGGTAATCATCGGCATGACCAGCGCCGGGGCAGTGAAACACGAAGTGGAAGCCAACCTGGAAGTGTTGCTGCTGCTAATTTTTATGGTGGCAGGCATCTATTTTATGAAGCAACTGCTGCTGTTTGTGTTCACCAAACTGCTGATTAGCCTGCGCTCCAAGACCGCATTGTCGTTGGCATTTTGCCTGGCCTCGGCATTTTTGTCGGCCTTTCTGGATGCGCTGACGGTAATTGCCGTGGTGATAAGCGTGGCGGTTGGATTTTATGCCATTTATCACCGGGTCGCCTCCGATGTGGGAGCGGACAAGAAATACTCGCTTAGCGATGACTCCGGGCTGCACAACAACGGGCGCCGGGCTATTCTTGAACAATTCAGAGCATTTTTACGTAGTCTGTTAATGCACGCGGGTGTGGGGAGCGCATTAGGCGGCGTAATGACGATGGTGGGGGAGCCGCAAAACTTAATTATTGCGAAAAACGCCGACTGGAATTTTCTTGAGTTCTTTTTACGTATGTCACCGGTCACGGTGCCAGTCTTTTTCTGCGGCCTGTTAACCTGTTATCTGGTTGAGCGTTTCCACCTGTTTGGCTACGGCGCCAGACTGCCAAAGCGCGTCTATCGTGTGCTGGTTGATTACGATAAAACGGCTTCAGAAAAACGTACCGCGCAAGACAAGATGAAGCTGTGTGTACAGGCGTTGATTGGCCTCTGGCTGATTGCTTCACTGGCGCTTCACCTGGCGGAAGTGGGGTTGATTGGTTTGTCGGTCATTATCCTGGCGACCTCGCTGTGTGGAGTAACCGATGAGCACGCTCTGGGTGAAGCCTTTAAAGAATCGCTCCCCTTTACCGCGCTGCTAACGGTATTTTTTGCCGTTGTGGCGGTGATTATCGACCAGCAGCTGTTTGCGCCCGTTATCAACTTTGTACTTCAGGCATCGGCATCGGCGCAGTTGTCGCTGTTTTATATTTTCAACGGTCTGCTCTCGGCAATATCAGATAATGTTTTTGTCGGTACGGTGTACATCAACGAGGTGAAAACAGCGCTGGAGCTGGGCAAAATCAGCCTGCCGCAGTTTGAACTGCTGGCTGTGGCAATTAATACCGGGACGAATCTGCCGTCGGTGGCCACACCCAACGGCCAGGCCGCGTTTTTGTTTCTGCTGACCTCGGCACTGGCACCGCTTATCAGGCTGTCTTACGGCAAAATGGTGATGATGGCGCTGCCTTACACGCTGGTATTAACCCTGGTTGGGCTGCTGTGCGTGGAGTTTACGCTGCCGCCAGTGACCGAATTTATGCAGCAACATCAGTTGATTACGCTACCAGTGAAATAAATCACTGCTCGTCTACGCCGCCGTTACTGGCGGCGTATTTCATCTTCTGGCTATGGCCTGTGATATTTCTCACACCTCACTCTATCAGACAAAATAAGGGAAACAGCCGGACAAATAACGCAAAGTGACGGTTGCGTTGCGCTCATATACTGTTCGACACCATAACAAGAACAGGTACTCTACGATGGCAGCAACGGAAAAACTCTCAGACAGTTACGTCGTCATTGGTGTCAAAGAAAAAGTGGGCTATGGGTTAGGTGATTTTGCCTCAAACCTTTTCCTTTGACTTTATCTCGCTGACTGACGTGCGGCATCTCGGTGCTCAGCTGGCGTTTAGCGCCTGGGAGTATGAACGTAATGGGGATGATACTCCGATATTGCCGTGTTGGCGCTGCGACTAACGCAATGGGATGCGTTCGTGGAAGGCGGGGGAGTGAGTGGGGTGAATCACGTTGTTAAATGCAAGAACTGGCTCGTGCTGCATGGAGTAAGCCAGCAGGGAATAAACAATCGGTTTATTCCCTGTATCAATGTGTTACCTGGAAATATCAATTGCGCCAATATCTTCAACAAAATTGGGCTGTAAACGTTCTAACCATATGGGCGCGCTGGGATCGTCTTTGCAGTCAAATAGCTGAAACTGGTGGTCCAGACTTTCTTCATGCACGCCCATCCAGGAAGCCAGCCCATCAATAAATTTCAGTCCGGATTTTAATGCATCGCATTGACGGCTTTCACGTGCGTCGGAAGATAGGGTGAAGAGAGGCACACTGAAGCTGTTCATGCTGTATCCATGCACAAACCTGATTTCTTTTTTGAATTTCCCATGAAGAAGCCCGTGGTCGGCGAAATAGGTCAGGGTGTAGCTCAGGTCGGCATCCTGATATCGTTTATTTAGCGCAGAATAGAGGGATTCAATAATCTCATCAGTTTTCTTGATAGAGTTAACATAGCAGTCAACGTATGACAGTTCACTGTTGTCTGATGTGAAATAGACAGGATAGTCTTCCACCCTCGCACAGGCTCTGGGATGTGAGCCATAAAGATGAACAACAATGAATTTTCTTTCGTGTGTATCGTCAGCTAACGCTTTGTTGAATTTATCAATGAGTAAAAAGTCGCTGGTGTTTTTTGCGACAAATGCTCCTTTTTTGGTAAAGTCACGGTAGTCACTTTTACTGGCAATAGCAGAAATTGGGGTGCTGATATCATCCGCAGAATCCTGGTTTGATAACCAGTACGTTTTAAATCCAGCCGAATTCGCTAAATCCACAATATTTTTATTGAAGTTTCCTGTGCCGTTGTTATTTCTGGTGAGCATGTTGCTTAATGAGGCAATCGTATTGCTACCTCCCGCAATGAGACCATTTACCACTAATCCATTGTTAGACATAAATGGTGTATTTTCCAGCGGGTAGCCATAGGCATTGAGATAATCAGCGCGTACGCTTTCACCAATAATAAGTACGTAAGTGTTATATTTCTTATTTATAACAGATACATTGCGCCAGTCATTGGTATAGCTGGTGAGCTCATTTGAGATTCCTTTCATATTACGAATGGAGCTATAGGCCTCTTTGAAAAACACGCCGCTGTCCTGACCAAAAAATGACACTACCGCAAAGGAGGATATTACCAGATGGTTACTATAGTTTTTAAATGACAGACGAGTATATATGTATCGAAAACCTATCATGGCCAGAATAACGCCTGCTGAATAGATTAGGCTGGAAAGAGGTATCTGGCTTAGAAATTCTTTCGCTTCCTGAGCATTTGTTGCCTGAAGAGATGCGACACTTTGATAGGTTGGCAGACCAAATAGTTTCCCTACAGGAATATATAATGCCTGTATTAGAAAAACAGGAAAGGCGATACACCAAAAAATCTTTTTTGAGAAGCTCAATATTAAAATGAAGCACATAAAAAGAAACGCGTTTCTTTCAGACGAGCCTGCCCCAAGACCCTTTAATGTGAGTTGGCAGATAAGGAACAAAAAAAGTAGAGATAGAGTATAAATGACAAACCTGGCCCTTACCGACATGTCCATAGCGCCTTTAATAATTAGCTTAAGATATTTCTTATCGTGATGATATCAAGCGAAGATAACGCTGGGTATACCTGGGGTGAGTGTTTGTACGTTCTTTGACTTCCATTACTCTGAAAATAGTGTTTTTGTTTGTCTTTTGTTTAATTATTTGGTCTTTGTAAAATTATTTTTTAAGTTTTTGTTGAGTGTTATCTCATTTTTTTCGGTAAACAGCCAACTCATAAGCGCTATATTTATTTATTCAGCATCCTCAATTCTACTTCACCACGCCTTAGCGCATACATCCTGCCCTCTGCCGCCAGTGCTAACAGGTTGGGATCATGTTCACGGTTACGTGGGAACACAATCGCTATTAGCTGTCGCATCTGATAGGGCTGAGCGAGCTTAAGCAGTTGTACGTCGTTGCCGTAGACTTTTTTCATGCGCCCGGGCATGAGCGTCATGCCCACGCCTGCCTGCACCAGGCTCAGCATGGAGAAGATATCGTTAACCCGCATGACGATGTGTGGCTCGAAACCGGCAATGTGAAATGCTTCCTGAAAGCCCGCGTAGGTGGCAAACCCTTCTGCCAGCGAGACAAACTTCTGGTCACTGAAATCGCGCAGGTCCGCTGGTGCGGTATTATCCAGTGCAATGCTGACCGGGGCCGCCAGACAGATATCATCTTCAAATAGCGGCAAGACTTCGAGGCGGCTGCGATCGATTTCGCTTTCTGAAATGGAAATCAGAATGGCATCCAGCGTGCCGTCGTCGAGCATAGTAAGCAGCGCCTGGTTTGAGCCCATCGTCAGGTCCAGCTCCACTTCCGGGCGCCTGAGTTTCATCCCCATAATCAGCTGCGGCACGGTTTCGAGCGTCAATGAGTACAGCGTACCGATGCGCAACCGCCCAAGGCCGAACCCTCCGGTGCGCCGGGTCTCTTCTATACCACGCGTCATCGCATCTGTCGCTTGTGTGGCGTATTTCAGTAGCGTATGTGCAGCCGGAAGCGCCACCAGATTACGTCCTTTGTGGGTAAACAGCGGACAGCAAATTTCATCTTCAAGGGAATGCAGTGCACGGTGCACGCTGACGCTACTTAACCCCAGCGCTTCAGCGGTGCGGGCAATGTTCTCTTTTTCCATAAACGTGATGAACACCGTGAGCTTACGGAATGTGATGTCGTTGTCGATGGGCATGAGTATGTCACGTGATACGTTTTTCTGATGCTTGCGCCATGAAGTGAAGTCTGTCGCAAAAATGGATACCAGAGTATCGCGTGTCAACGGGCAAAAACGTGCCATAACGTGTGATTTTCATCACATAAAACCAGCGATTAATCACAATTTTAAGGTGTTTTGTGGAGCAGATCACTCTACACAGCGCCATTTCCACTTTGAAACGGAAAATAACTCGCTACAAACCTGGGCTTACAAAAAGTAGGTTTATGTCATCACCAGTTAATAGGGTACTAAGCGTGGAAAACACAACGGTAATGATTGAGGAAACGGGCGACAAAGTCGCGCTGACCGCACAGCTTGGCGAGCAGATGCTGGCCTGGACGAAGGCGCTGCTGGCAGAGCAGGGCATCACGCCAAATGATGTGCAGGAGCAAATGCTGAACTCTCACGTGCGTGCAATGGCCCACCGGTCTGTGACCGGCGAGCCGCTGCCAGAGGTGGACTACAGCCTGTTTGAGGAAATTTCAGAAGACTCGATGGAACTGGCTAAAAAAGTGGTTAACGAGTTTGGCAACCTGCCGGTTGAAGAGGCCTGGTTACTGTCGGTGCATTTCGAAGTGGCGAAAGACAATCTTTAAATTACAGGAGCGATAAATGGAACAGATTACAGTAGTGATTGGCGATCGTCTGGGTAAAGGTCAGAAAGTCGCTGCAGGCGTTGAGAAAGCAGGCGGTCGTGCGGTGGTGGTACCGGGCGTTGCGGCAGACATGAAGCTTGGCGATGTGATGAAAGCAGAAAACGCGACCTTCGGTATCTCCTTTTGCGGCAGCGGCGGCGCAGGGGCTATCACTGCGCAGACTAAATACGGCTACAAAGCCAAATACGGTATGCGCTCTGTAGATGAAGGTGTAACGGCTATCAACGAAGGTTGCAACGTGCTGGGCTTTGGCTTCATGGATAAAGAAGAGCTGGGTGAGCGCCTCGTAGAAGCCTGGAAGAAGAAGTACGCATGAAAGAGCAATTCACCACTACGGTGAGGGTCTCCGGCAAAGGTGATACCAAAGCGAAAGCCTTTGCCGACGCCCTGAACCATGTTCAGGGCACCGTCATGAAATCCACACCCCACATCCTGCTGCGTATTGAGCCTCAGGATATTAGCGTGGTTCAGGCGCGAGTAGCGGTGCGCAAAGAGGCGTTTTTATTCTTCTTTCTGCGCCGGGAGCGGCAGAATTTCAGCGTTGAACTGGATGTGACCGTACAGGTGACGTCCGTGAATCTCGATAAAGTAGATTTTGTCGCGCAATAACAAAACATCAACACAAGGGTAGCGTGATGTTCTTAATAATATTAATAAAATCGCTCATCATCGGCGGGCTGGTAGGCGTCGGTGTAGGCGCGGGGGCGGCACGTATGTTCCATGCCCCGACCACCCAGGGAATGGGGGCATTTCGCACACTGGGGGAGCTGAATTCCTGTGAAGGCGATCCGGCATCGCACTTCTCATTTGGACTGGGCTTCTTCTTCAACGCCTGGGCATCATCCGTTGCCGCAGGTGCTTTCACACAGGACGTTGACCACCGCATTATCCCGAACTGGGGTGCGGCAGCGCTGATGATCAAAAACCGCAACGTGGGCGAAACCCTGCACGATCCGAAAAAGATGGCGATCGCGTGTGGCGTGATTGGCATGGTGGTTGTTGCCTTCCTGAACATGACCGCCTCTTCCGTACCGGAAGCGCTGCAGGTTACAGCGGTTAAGGTGCTGGTTCCGGCAGCTAACCTGCTGGTGAACATCGTGATGCCGGTTATCTTCTGGCTCGCGGCAATCGATGCAGGCAAGCGTTCCGGCTTCTGGGCCACCATCTTCGGCGGTCTGGCACAGCTGATTATGGGGAACGCCGTACCGGGTCTGGTACTGGGTATCCTGATTGGTAAAGGCGTTGAAGAGAGCGGCTGGAACCGCGTCACCAAAGTGATGATGGCGGCGATTATCGTGCTGTTTGTTCTGAGTGGCTTCTTCCGCGGCTTCGATATGAAACTGCTGGAGTCCTTCCACCTCGGCGTGCCGAACTGGCTGGAACTCATTCATAACTCGATGAGCGGGAAATAAGGAGCATACAAATGGAAGAGAAAAAAGGTTTCTGGTATGCCGACTGGTCGTTCCCGATCTTCGTTGGCCTGCTTTCCTCCGGCGTGTTCGCCGGGACACACATGTACTACCTCTACGGCATTGGTGCCTTTAACGAAGTGGCCTTCGTGGCCATGCTGAAGGCCGGTATCGACACCGGTGTTTACGGCGCGGTGGCAGCCTTTGGCGCAAGCTTCCTGTTTGCCCGTATTATCGAAGGCTCGCTGGTGGGTATTCTCGATATCGGCGGTGCGATTCAGACCGGTGTTGGGCTTGGCGTACCGGCACTGCTGTTGGGGGCAGGCTTTGTCTTCCCGGTGGCAAACTTTGCTGCTTCGCTGGTAACCGGTCTCGTGATTGGTCTGGCGATTGGTTATGTGATTATCCTGGCGCGTAAATTTACCGTGGGTCAGGGCAACACCACCTACGGCGCGGACGTGATGATGGGCGCGGGTAACGCTTCCGGTCGCTTCCTGGGACCGTTGATTATCCTCAGCGCAATGGGCGCGTCCATTCCTATCGGCCTGGGTTCACTGCTTGGCGCACTGCTGTTCTACGTGTGGCAGAAACCCATCACCGGCGGCGCAATCCTTGGAGCCATGCTCTTTGGTGCCTTCTTCCCGGTTGCACTCTAAGTTGTACGGGCGCTGCGGCGCCCGGTTTATCAGGAGAATCCCATGTTTGACTTAATCCTGCGTCGGGCACGCCTGGCGGATGACAGCGTTATCGATATCGCGATTCAGGACGGTAAGATAGCGGCGCTGGGCGAGGTATCCGGTCCGGCGCGTGAGGAAAAGAACCTTGAAGGTAAGGGCTACGTCAGCGCGGGCTGGATCGACTCTCACGTACATTGTTACCCCAAATCCCCGATTTATCACGACGAGCCTGACAGCGTCGGCATTGCGACCGGCGTGACGAGCGTTGTGGATGCAGGCAGTACCGGCGCGGATGATATTGATGACTTCTATCAGCTTACGCGTGAAGCCACCACCGAGGTGTATGCGCTGCTGAACATTTCCCGCGTTGGGCTGATTGCGCAAAACGAGCTGGCCGATATGTCGCATATCGACAGCGTTGCTGCCAGCAAGGCTATCAAACGCTACCCGGATTTTATCGTTGGCATTAAAGCACGTATGAGTAGCAGCGTGGTGGAGGCCAACGGCATCAAACCGCTGGAGCGCGCTAAGCTCATTCAGAAAGAGAATGATGACCTGCCGCTGATGGTGCACATCGGCAATAACCCGCCGGATCTCGACGAGATCGCCGACCTGCTGACTTCAGGTGACATCATTACCCACTGTTACAACGGCAAGCCTAACCGCATCCTGACGCCGACCGGTCAGCTGCGCGCGTCCGTCAGCCGGGCGCTGGCGCGTGGTGTGCGTATGGATATTGGCCACGGCACCGCAAGCTTCAGCTTTGCCGTTGCGCAGCAGGCTATTGCGCTGGGTATTCTGCCACACACTATCAGCTCCGATATTTACTGCAAAAACCGCATTAACGGACCGGTTCACAGTCTGGCTGCCGTAATGTCTAAATTCCTCGCCATCGGCATGACGCTGCCGGAGGTGATTGACTGCGTAACGGTACACGCTGCTGAAAGCATGCGCCTGGCGCATAAAGGCCGCCTGGCCGTTGGCGCGGATGCTGACCTGACGGTGTTTGCGCTGCGCCGCCAGTCCACACTGTTTACCGATTCTGAGAACGACACGCTGCAGGCAGAAGAGCAGATCGTGGCGCTGGCTGCATTGCGCGCCGGCAAGTGGTTCATGACTGAACAAGGGAAAGCCGAAAATGTCTTCGATTTATGAGAAATACCGTTTAAAGCAGGTCATTAACGCCTCAGGCCGTATGACTATCCTCGGCGTCTCTACGCCGCGCCCGGAAGTGGTGGAAGCCGTTAACACCGGTATGAACCATTACTTTGAGATGAAAGACCTGGTGAACAAGACCGGCGAGTACATCGCAAAGCTGCTGGGCGTGGAAGGTGCGACGGTGGTGTCGTGCGCATCCGCTGGTATCGCACAGTCCATTGCCGCCGTGCTGGTCAAAGACAGCGAATGGCTGCTGGAAAACCTGCACGTCACGCCGCTTGAGAACAACGAAATCGTGTTGCCGAAGGGCCACAACGTCAACTTTGGCGCACCGGTCGGAACTATGGTGGCACTCGGCGGTGGTAAAATTGTTGAAGCGGGCTACGCCAACGAATGCTCGGCCGCACAGCTGGCAGCCGCCATCACGCCGCGCACGGCCGCTATCCTCTATATCAAATCTCACCACTGCGTACAAAAAAGCATGCTGAACGTCGCTCAGGCGGTGGACGTGGCGCGTGCGCACAACCTGCCGCTGATTGTGGATGCGGCAGCGGAAGAAGATTTGCAGCGCTATTACCACGACGGTGCTGACCTTGTGATTTACAGCGGCGCGAAAGCCATTGAAGGGCCGACCAGCGGTCTGGTAATTGGCCGTACACAGTACGTGGAGTGGGTGAAGCGCCAGTCCAACGGTATTGGCCGTGCAATGAAAGTGGGCAAAGAAGGCATTCTCGGCCTGACCTGCGCCATTGAGCACTATCTTACCGCCGCCAAAGAGAGCGGGGACGAGATGGTGGCGAAAATGACGCCGTTTATCGAATCGCTGAACACGCTTAACGGCGTAAGCGCCCGTGTGGTGTGGGATTCTGCGGGTCGTGATATTGCTCGCGCTGAAATCAAATTTGATGAAGCCACGACCGGCATCGCGACCGGCGATCTCGTGGCCGCACTTAAGCAGGGCGAGTACGCGATTTATTTCCGTGGCTACAAGGCTAACGAAGGCATTATCGAAGCCGATGTGCGCAGCGTGACCGCCCCGCAGTTGGATATTATTTACCGCCGTATTAGTGAGTTACTTAAGGAGAAGCAGGCATGAAACTGACCCCCAATTTTTACCGTGACCGCGTATGCCTCAACGTGCTGGCAGGCTCCAAAGAGAACGCAAAAGCCATTTATGAGGCAGCGGAAGGCCACGTGCTGGTGGGCGTTTTGTCCAAAGATTATCCGGACGTAGACAGCGCGGTTGCTGACATGCGCGAATACGCAAAACTGATTGATAACGCGCTGTCCGTGGGGCTTGGTGCAGGCGATCCTAACCAGTCAGCGATGGTGAGTGAAATTTCACGCCAGGTACAGCCGCAGCACGTAAATCAGGTTTTCACCGGCGTAGGTCCAAGCCGTGCACTGCTGGGGCAGAACGACTCCGTCGTTAACGGTTTAATCTCACCAACCGGCACTGTCGGCATGGTGAAAATCTCCACCGGGCCGCTAAGCTCTGGTCAGCCGGATGCGATTGTGCCGGTTGAAACCGCCATTGCGCTGCTCAAAGACATGGGCGGCAGCTCGGTGAAGTACTTCCCGATGGGCGGCCTCAAGCACCGTGACGAGTTTGAAGCCGTGGCAAAAGCCTGTGCACAGCATGATTTCTGGCTGGAGCCAACGGGTGGAATCGATCTTGAGAACTACGAAGAGATTCTCAAGATTGCACTCGACGCGGGTGTGAGCAAAATCATTCCGCATATCTACAGCTCCATTATCGACAAAGCCAGCGGCGACACGCGCCCGGAAGACGTACGCACGCTACTGGCGATGACGAAAAAGCTGGTTGGGTAATTCCTCCTGCAGCCAGATTTTATGGCGGCAATAGAGGTGACCCTGGCCCGGTTTGCAACGGTGAAGGTGAGCAGACCAGGCCTGGCCACAAATGTGCACAGTCTCGCAAAAGCACAGCAGTGTGTTCTCTTACCCAACAAGAGCAGGTACGAAGCGCCAGTAATGGGATGGCGATTCGTACTCAGAGAGAGGAAAGGGGCTGGTCGGTTCATTTCGTTATCACCATGCTCTGCGCCATCACCGGGATTGTGCACCCCTACTCTTTGCTTAACGGCAGAGGGTTAGGGTGAGCAGGTCAGTCACTGCCTGCTCACCCTAACCGGGATATCAACGCATCCATTCATTCACTACCGGCGTGACCGTTTGCTGTCAGACACGCTATCGCTTCGACATACTTTTGCGCCAGGTGCGCGAAACGGAGGATACACATGGCACTGAAACACTCTTTGCTGGCACTTGCGCTGGCAGCCTGCGCAGGCTCAGCGTTAGCAGCACAACCGCATTACGCATGGGTTGGCACTTACAATCCAAATGGCGAAGGGCTGTATCGCTTCGCGCTTAACGCCCAAACCGGCGCACTTACCGACAAAACGCTGGTTAGCACATTGCCTAATGCAGCGCAGCTTACGACTTCTGCTGATGGCAAAACGCTCTACCTTGCCAGCGAAGTGGAAAAGGGCGTGGTACAGGCGCTGCGCGTGAAAGAAAACGGTGAGCTGGAGGCGCTCAATCAGGTGGCATCCGGTGGAGATGGCCCGGTATATCTGTCGCTCACGCCAAACGGTAAACATCTGCTGGTTGCAAACTACGTCAGTGGTTCCGTGGCGGTGCTGCCGGTCAACGCCGACGGCAGTCTGAATGAGGCCAGTGATGTGCAGCAGCACGACGGCCCACCAGGCGCGGCGAAACCCGCAGCGGCCGTTGAAGGCAGCTTTGCTATCAGCGATCACAATGGGCCACACGCGCATATGATTGCCGCCGATCCGCAGGGTAAATTTGTTTTTGCGACCGACCTGGGGCTGGACAGGATTTATCAGTACCGGTTTGATGAGGCCAGCGGTAAGCTCACGCCCAATTCCCCGCCCTGGATATCAGCCTCGTCCGCCGGTGCGGGGCCGCGCCATTTTGTTTTCACCCCAAAAGGCGATGCACTCTGGTTGATTAACGAAGAAGCTTCCACCTTGACCCACTATCAATTAGATGTGCAAAAAGGCACGTTGACGGAGGGTAAAACGGTCTCCTCCTTACCAGAGGGTTATAAAGGCACCAGTTTTGCTGCTGGACTCGTCCTAAATTCTGACGGAACAAGCCTTTATGTCGCCAATCGATTGCGTAACAGCATTTCGCACTTTACTCTGAGCGGGAACAGCGAATTAATATTAAAGGATGAGCTATGGACCGGGGGCGATTATCCACGCACGCTGACGCTAAGCCCTGACGGGCGCTGGCTTTATGCAATGAATCAGCGCAGTGACAATATTACCCGGTTTCATGTTGCAACGGATGGCGGAAAACTAACGCCTGTTGGCGATTTCACGCCAGTGGGTAGCCCTTCTCAGATGGTCATTACGCCGCTGAAATAAAGGGTTAAACGAGAGGAAACAGAGTTGCGATTCCCTAATCAACGCCTGGCTCAACTGTTTGAGCTGTTGCAAAATGAAACGCTGCCGCAGGATGAGCTGGCGCGCAGGCTTTCTGTTTCCACTCGTACTGTTCGCGCCGATATTACCGCGCTGAATGCGCTGTTACTGCAACACGGGGTGCAGTTCATCCTTAACCGCGGCGCGGGGTACCAGCTTAAAATTGATGACCCAAAACGCTATGCGGCGCTGCGTGAAATGCCACAGCGCCAGTTGCGTATCCCGCGCACCGGGCCAGAGCGCGTGCAGTATCTGCTGGTGCGTTTTCTCACCTCTGCCTTCTCCCTTAAGCTTGAAGATCTCGCTGAAGAGTGGTTTGTCAGTCGCGCGACGCTGCAAAATGATATGGCAGAAGTGCGCGAGTGGTTTAACCGCTACAACCTGACAATTGAGACCCGCCCGCGTCACGGTATGAAGCTGTTTGGCAGCGAGATGTCGGTTCGTGCAAGCCTCACTGATTTGTTGTGGCAGGTTTGGCTTGAAGACAATGAAAACCCGCTGCTGACTGAAGAGGCGCTGAACGCTGGCGCGCCGCAGCAGATGGCCGCAACCATTCATGACTGCTTTAGCCGCTACCGCATCCGTATGACCGACGAAGGCGAGCAGTTCATTTGTTTGTACTGCGCGGTCGCGGTACGCCGCATCAGCGAAGGCTATCCGCTGTCAGGCTTTACGGCAGACGATGTGGACGAGAATGTGCGTTTTGCCGCACGTGATATCGCGCATGCGTTACAAAACCTGGCCGGGAAGCCGCTTTCTGCTTCGGAGGAAAACTGGCTGTGTGTGCACATTGCCGCACGCCAGATTCAGGAGGTGGCGCCGAGTGCCATCAGCGCCGACGACGATGAAGCGCTGGTCAATTACATCCTGAGCTACATCAACACCCACTTTAATTACAACTTGCTTACTGACGAGCAGTTGCACGCCGACTTGCTCACCCACATCAAAACTATGATTACCCGGGTGCGCTACCAGATAAACCTGCCTAATCCGCTACTGGATAACATTAAGCAGCACTATCCTCTCGCGTGGGATATGACCCTTGCCGCTGTATCGAGCTGGGGGAAATACACGCCGTATATCATCAGCGAAAACGAAGTGGGATTCCTGGTGCTGCATATTGGCGTAGGCCTTGAGCGACACTACAACATTGGCTACCGGCGTGAGCCGCACGTGCTGCTGGTGTGCGACACTGGCAACTCCACTGTGCGTATGATCCAGGCCATGCTGCTGCGTAAATACCCGCAGCTTGAAGTCACGCGCATTATCTCGCTGCGTGAATACGAGCAGCTTGAGAGTATTGAAGAAGACTTTGTGATTTCCACCGCCCGCGCCAGCGAAAAAGACAAGCCCATCGTGGTGATGTCACCGTTTCCGACTGATTACCAGCTTGACCAGATTGGCAAACTGGTGCTGGTGGACCGCACGCGCCCGTGGATGCTGGAAAAGTATTTCGATGCAGAGCATTTTCGCATTATCGACCAGCCCATGACCCAGCAGATGTTGTTCAGTGAACTGTGCGCCCAGCTTGAAGCCGAGGGCTATGTTGACCACGAATTTCTGCCGTCGGTTATTGAGCGTGAAGCTATCGTGAGCACCATGCTGGGCGAGGGGATTGCGCTCCCGCACTCACTGGGACTGCTCGCCAGACGCACCGTGGTATATACCGTACTGGCACCTGAGGGCATTGCATGGGGCGATGAAATAGCGCACGTTATCTTCCTGCTGGCTATCAGCAAGCGTGAATATGAAGAGGCAATGGCGATTTACGACATATTCGTCACCTTCCTGCGTGAGCGGGCAATGGCCCGGCTGCGCGACAGCCGGGACTTTGCTGAATTCAAATCGGTCGCTATTGCTTCACTGAGCCGCTTCTGACGGCTCAGCCCTGTAATTCCTCACACACCTGCATTGCCAGTTCAAATGAGTGCAGACGGGCGGCATGATCGAAAATCTGGCCGTTAACCATTATCTCGTCTGCCTGTGTTTCGCGCAGAATCGACAGAAGTCCGTGGCGCACCTTCGCTTTATCTCCCACCAGTGACATGCTCAGCGCCTGCTGTACACCGTATTGCTCAGACGGACTCCAGAAACGATTGATGTCCTCAATCGGCGGTGGCAGTTGGCTACTCTCGCCGCGACGCAGCTTCACAAACGCCTGCTGCATGGAGGTGAACAGGAACTCTGCCTCGCGGTTGCTGTCGGCTGCGGTGATGTTGATGCACACCATCGCATACGGTTTCTCAAGGCGTTCTGAAGGCTGGAAATGGGTGCGATACAGGTGCAATGCCTGCAGCAGCATGTCTGGCGCGAAGTGTGAGGCAAATGCAAACGGTAGCCCCATCTGCGCGGCCAGCTGAGCGCTGTAGAGGCTGGACCCCAGTAGCCACACCGGAATTTTGGTGCCAAAACCCGGCACCGGGCGCACAGGTGTTGCCGGATCGCGTGCATCAAACCAGTCCACCAGTTCTGCCACATCACGCGGGAAGTTGTCGATATCCTGGTGGCTCATGTGGCGGCGTAGCGCCATCATTGTGCGCTGGTCGCTGCCGGGGGCGCGGCCAAGCCCGAGGTCAATACGCCCGGGGTAGAGTGACGCCAGCGTGCCGAACTGCTCGGCGATGACCAGCGGCGCATGGTTAGGCAGCATCACACCGCCGGAGCCGAGGTGCAGCGTAGTGGTGTTGGCGGCCAGATAGCCAATCAGCACCGACGTCGCGGCGCTGGCAATGCCTGCCATGTTGTGGTGTTCCGCCAGCCAGTAGCGGTGATAGCCGCGTTTCTCGGCAAGTTGTGCCAGCTCCAGCGAGCGTCGGAACGACTCCGGCGCGCTGGAGCCTTCAGGAATAGGTGCCAGGTCAAGTACGGAAAATGGAATGACGGTTTTATCAGACATAGTGACTCACTTTGTTTTCAGCGTCATAAAGTCATCGTGCAGGCAACGCTGCACTGGACCCTACATAGTGCATAAAACTTATTCATAAAGGTTAGCAAAGTGAGCCATTGCAGCGTTTGCATGATGTTTCCTGAAGCCTGCCCGGAATGTATTGATTGCTTTTTGTGCGGGAGTAACGATAATTATGCGCATACCTATGCGCAAAGGAGAGGACCATGAGTACAATAACCGCCCCGCGCCACGGCCAGAAAAGAAGTACAAACGTGTATCTCACTGCGGCGTTAGTCGAGAAGGCCCGCAGCCTCGATATGAATCTGTCGGCAACGCTTGACGCCCTTCTTGCCCAGGCGATAGAAGAAAAACAACGTCAGCGACAGCAAGAAAAAGCGGATATGCAGGTGATGAACGCATTTATGGAAAAAGCCGGCACTATTACAGATGACGATTTTTTCGGGAGTCTTTAAAAAAGGAATCAGGCGTGGTCAAACAATTCGATGTGTACCGTAATCCCTCAGCGAAAAGCAACGCAGTCTGGCCATATTACCTTATTCTTCAGCATGATTTTTATGACAATCTGGCCACAAGAGTGATAGTGCCACTGGTATTGAGTAGTGAGATGGATCTAACACAAACCCGAATTACGCCGCTGGTGAGTATTGAAGGCGCTGAATATTACATTTTCACACCCACGCTTACCTTTCTGGATGTTCGCAGGATTAAGCGTGCGGATTTTGTCTGTAATATAAGCGAGTTCAGAAATGAGATTCTGGCAGCGATGGATGCCATCATCACTAATATCTGAGGCGGGTAGTGGGAGCTGGCTGTTTGGTAATGATTAGCTTAATGCACATAGTAGAGAGCAGCCCTGCCAGGCTGCCCGTTAACCTTACCCCTGCACTAACTCCAGCCCGGCGACGCGTCGCCAGTAGCCGTTGCAATCGGCGTTAGCCGTAAGTGGCAGCGGTGCGCCACCGCTTTCATTAGCGCGAAACGCCTCCAGTTGTGCGAACGTGTCCTGGCCTTCCGGCGACAGGCGCACAATGTCCACCAGCCCTTGCATCGCCGTAAGTTCGTTGCCGAGGTTGTAGACATAGCCGCTCATGGTCTGAATACCGTTGAGCGTAAACACCTGCTGCTGTTCCTGAGACAGCATTTGCCGCCCGTTAGGGTAGTTGATGCAGCAGGTTTCACATTCGTCCTTCGGGCGGTCCTCAGAGCGCGCGGTAAAGCAGCGCGCCGAATACGCCAGCGGCAGATGGCCGTAGCTCAGCACTTCCACCTCGAACTTATCGCGGATCCCCAGTTCATCACACTGGGTCAGCAGATTTACCAGCCAGTCGCGTGACAGTTCCACCGGCATACACCAGCGCGTCATGCCTTGTTTGAGCAGCAGACGCAGCGTCACCGCGTTATAGCAATTCAGCGCATGGCCCGCGACGAACGGCAGGCGTCGCTCGGCAGCCATATTCACCGCACCAAGATCGTTGGCTTCAATCATGAAATCGCCGTTTTCCACGTAGCGCTTAAGCTCATTAAGCTCTGACGGAGCCTGTACCAGTGCCAGTGTGGAGAGCACGACCTGCTTGCCCGCTGCGGCCAGTGCCTGCGCCATCTCCAGCCAGTCACCTACTTTGGTGGCGCGCCGTTTGCTGCATACGGTTTCGCCAAGATAAATGATATCTGCACTGCTTGCGGCGGCAGCCTGATAAAACGCTGTCAGCGTCTCTTTTGGCCAGTACCACAGCACTGGCCCGAGGGAATATTTCATGGTGTCTCCTACTGCCATTTGCGGTGATAGGCGCCGAGCGTGGTCTGGGTGCCTTCTGCCATTGCGCCGAGCGCCTCCATCCATGCCGCCTGCGGGGCGTAGCGCTGCGGGTCCGCCATGCAGCGGTCAATGGCCTGACGCCACACCTTCGCCACCTGGCTTACGTAAGCCGGGCTGCGCTGGCGGCCTTCGATTTTGACCGAGGCAATGCCTGCGCTCAGCAGCTCCGGCAGCAGCTCAAGCGTATTAAGGCTGGTTGGCTCTTCGAGCGCGTGATAGCGCTGTCCCTCAACCAGATAGCGACCTTTACACAGCGTGGGGTAACCCGCGTTTTCGCCATCCTGATAACGGTCAATCAGCACGTCGTTAAGGCGTGACTCCAGCCCCTGCGGCGTTTGCTGCCAGCGCACGAAACGCGCCGGTGAGCACGCCCCCACGGTGTTGGGCGACTCGCCGGTCAGGTAAGATGACAGGTAGCAGCGTCCTTCGGCCATAATGCACAGGCTGCCAAAGGCGAACACTTCCAGCGGCACTGGCGTGACGCGCGCCAGCTGTTTGACCTGGTGGATAGACAGTACGCGCGGCAGTACCACACGCGCCACATCGAAATGGTTTTTGTAGAAACGCACCGCTTCTTCGTTGGTGGCGGATGCCTGCACGGAGACGTGGCGCTCAACGTGCGGATAGCGCTCGGCGGCATATTCCAGCATGGCGAGATCCGCCAGAATCAGGGCGTCTGCCCCGAGTTGGGCGGCCATGTCTACCGCGCGCTGCCAGCGGGCGTAACCGTCAGGGTGGGCGAAGGTGTTAATCGCAATATGCAGCTTGCGCCGGTGTTGGTGAACGAAATTCGCCGCTTCCTGCAGGCGTTTCTCGTTGAAATTGAGGCCAGCAAAGTGGCGGGCGTTAGTATCGTCCTTAAGGCCGATATAGACCGCATCCGCACCGTTTTCGATGGCTGCCTTCAGTGCTGGCAGGTTACCTGCGGGGCAAAGCAATTCCATAGGGGATCCTGATTCTGTGACGTTACGCAGGCGCAACGCGGCGAAAATGTTAAAGAAGCGTGATTTTAGTTAACCCTTCCACGACACTTTTTGATTTAAGGCAGCTAATCGCGTATTGATCAAAAGGGGGCAACCCATCCAGCAAGGCAGGTAATTGTTGATTTGGGCCGCTATCAGCGCACGGCGTTGTGGCACAATAGCACTAACTTTTTTTCAGGGAGTAAAGCCTGTGTTGGATAAACTGCGTTCGCGTCTGGTGCGCACTGGACCGTCACTGCTAAAAATGCCGATTCAGCTCACACCGTTTGCGCTTAAGCGCCAGGCGCTGGAGCAACTGCTGGGATGGCAATTTCGCCAGGCACTGCTTGAGGGCGAACTTGATTTCCTTGACGGGCGTTGGCTACGTATTGAGGTTCGCGATCTGGGGCTGCACTGGTTCACGTCGGTTCAGGATGAAAAACTGGTGGTGCGCGAGCACGCCGAGGCAGACGTGAGCTTCAGCGCAGACGCCAACGATCTGCTGCTGATTGCCGCACGCAAGCAGGACCCGGATACGCTTTTTTTCCAGCGTCGTCTGGTGATTGAAGGCGATACGGAACTGGGTTTGTATGTTAAAAACCTCATGGATGCGATTGAGCTTGAGGCGATGCCCAGGCCGCTGCGCGTACTGCTGATGCAGACGGCGGCATTTGTGGAAGCCGGGCTGAAAACTGCGCCCACGGTACGAGAAACTTCGGTAGGTGAGCCATGTTAATTCGAGTGGAAATTCCCATTGATGCACCGGGTATTGATGCCCTGCTGCGTCGCACCTTTGAGGGTGACGGCGAGGCGAATCTGGTACACGATTTGCGCGAAGACGGACAGATAACGCTGGGCCTGGTGGCTACCGATGACGAAGGTCAGGTGGTGGGTTACGTGGCGTTCAGCCCGGTCTGCGTGGAAGGCGAAGAGCTTCAGTGGGTTGGTCTTGCGCCGCTGGCGGTAGATGAGGGCTGGCGCGGGCAGGGCATTGGGCGTCAGCTGGTGTATGAAGGGCTGGATTCGCTCAACGAGTTTGGTTATGCCGCAGTAGTGACGCTCGGCGACCCTGAACTGTACAGCCGCCTGGGCTTTGAGCCTGCGGCTAAATATGATTTGCACTGCCGTTGGCCCGACACACAGCAGGCGTTTCAACTGCATAAACTGGCAGACGACGCGCTCGACGGCGTGCAGGGTCTGGTGGAATACTCAGACCACTTTAACCGCCTTTAACGCTTGCCAGCAGGGCCGCAAAAGCGGCCTCATCGGTGATAAGCCGTTCTTTTTGCGCCCGGGTTAACTGCTTGATGCGGTACTCCAGGCGCAGCGCCAGAGAACGGTCACCCAGCGGTTGGCTGAACGCCAGCCGCAGTTCCCCTTTCCCCCGCAGTGCTTTTGCCCCTTTGCCGGACCGATGCTGATTCAGACGGCGCTCCACGTCGGTCGTAATGCCGGTATAGAGCTGATTATGGGCGGTGCGAATAATATATAAGGACCAGTCAGACATGCTTTTTTTGTTGATTTGAGCGGTTGGCGCACCTTATCACGCGCTCGCGCTGGCGGCACGACGCCATTGCGTTTACCCTCGAAAAAAACAATGGAGTTGCGTGATGGATGCTCTTTCTGGCATTAGCCGCTGGCTGAACCGCCAG
This sequence comes from uncultured Enterobacteriaceae bacterium, assembly GCA_966185765.1. GTDB lineage: Bacteria > Pseudomonadota > Gammaproteobacteria > Enterobacterales > Enterobacteriaceae > CBIFVZ01. Next base: position 63,176 of record CBIFVZ010000010.1, read on the forward strand.
CACGTTATCACTTACTGCGTGAGCGACGGCGACGACCTGTGGTGCGCCAATGCGTTTTATGTGTGGGACGCTGAACGTGTCGCCTTTTATCTGTTGAGCGATACTTCCACTCGCCACGCGCAGATGGCGGGTGTTCAGGCCCGTGTGGCGGGCACTATCAACGGGCAGCCCAAAACAGTTGCACTTATTCGCGGCGTGCAGTTTCGCGGTGAACTGCGCCTGCTTAGTGGGGAAGAGGCAGAAAGCAAACGCGCGCTGTACTGGCGGCGCTTTCCTGTAGCGCGCGCGATGTCGGCACCGGTCTGGGAAATCCTGCCGGACGAAATGAAATTTACCGATAACACGCTTGGCTTTGGTAATAAGGTGACCTGGCTGCGTGATTCGCACGTCGAGCCGTAATCGTAAATACTCATTGTAATACGGGCCTTATGGAGAAGAGGTTATGAGTCGGGTTCTACTCACCGGGGCGACCGGTCTTGTGGGCGGTGAACTGCTGCGTTTGCTGAGCCTGGATACACGCGTCACGCAGATTTATGCGCCCAGCCGCCGTGCGCTGGCACCGCTTGATAAAGTGATTAACCCACGCGACCCACAGCTTAGCGATGCGCTGGGGGTACTGACTGAACCGGTCGACATCGTCTTTTGTTGCCTGGGGACCACGCGGCGCGAGGCGGGGAGCAAGCAGGCGTTTGTTCATGCGGATTACACGCTGGTGGTTGATACCGCGCTGGTCGGGCGTAAACTCGGCGCGCAGCATATGCTGGTGGTCAGCGCTATGGGGGCTAACGCCCATTCACCCTTTTTCTACAACCGGGTAAAGGGGGAGATGGAACAGGCGTTGATAGCACAGGACTGGCCGCATCTCACGATTGCCCGCCCCTCGATGTTGCTCGGTCAGCGTGAGAAGCAACGCCTGAGCGAGTCGCTGTTTGCACCGCTGTTTCGCCTGTTGCCGGGCCGCTGGCGTGCTATACAGGCGCGCGACGTGGCGCTGGCGCTGCGCGATGCCGCGTTTTCACCTGCACCGGTTGGTGTGAATATCCTGCCCTCGGACCAGCTGCGTGAGAGGGCCAGACGCGCCAGCGCGCAATAAACCACCGTTTTCAGACCATTCGGTCAACAGATTCTCAATGTTTTGGCGTAACAGGTTGTTTGCCGTGCGCAATACACTACAATCCCGCCTCGTTTACTGATTTTGTGGCCGTTGGCACTGTGCCAGCGGTCAATTGCGGGATGCCGTGCGCATGTGCGTCAGGGCATGTTTACTTGCGGAGCAGCGGCGGGATAGCCGGCGTCTCCTTCAGTGTGGTTGTGATAATGAAAAATGTAATCAAAGCGGCGGCGCTTTCTTCTCTGATGATTTCAGGCTCTGCGTTTGCGCTGGGCATGACTCTGGAAAAAGGGAAAAGCTGGACCAATGTGGAAGCGGAAATGGGCCGTAACTCCAGTGGTTTGTATGTGCACGGTAACTGGCTCAAAAACACCGACGACGGCGAGCAGACCGGCGGCGTGGGCGCGGGCTATAACCTCGGCGTTGGCCCGGTCATGCTCAACGTTGGCGCTAAAGCGCTCTACATCGGGCCGAAGAAAGGCGACAGCGGTCTGGTGTTCCCGGTTGGTGGCGGTCTGCGTGTGAATCTCGATAACGGCTTTGCGCTTTACGGCGAAGGTTATACCGCGCCAGACGGTTTTGGTAACAGCGTGCGCAGCTATACCGAAGCGAACGCCGGGGTTAGCTGGGCGCCCATCAGCATTCTGACGCTGAAAGCAGGCTACCGCTATGCGGGCGTTGAAGGTAAAAAAGGCCGCCCGGACCACACCATTTACGACGGTCTGTACGTATCTGCGGCCGCGAGCTTCTGATAGCCGCAGCCATAGTGACAAAAACCGCTGCGTGCGGTTTTTTTTATGCGCCAGGACCTGAGCCGGGGCGGGCGTCGCCCATAAAAAAGCCTCCGCGCGGGAGGCTTTTGCCACGGTAACGGCGTTTATTTGATGTAAGTAAACGCCGTCGTCACGTGCTTCACGCCGCTTACGCGGCTGGCAATATCTGCCGCTGCTTTACCTTCGGCATCGGTCACCAGACCCAGCAGGAACACTTCACCGTTTTCAGTCGTCACTTTCACGTTTGAAGACTTCACCTGGTCGCTGCCCAGAAGCTGAGAGCGGACTTTGGTGGTAATCCATGTGTCGGACGAGGCGGTACCGAGGCCCACCGGCTCGCCCTGGCGGATTTCGTTATACACCTCGTTTGCACCATCAGTGCCAAGCGCAATTTTCTTCGCCTGTTCGGCGAGCGCGGTAGTTGGTGCCTGGCCGGTCAGCAGCACTTTGCCCTGATAGGCGGTCACACCAATGCGCGCTTCTTTCTTCAACTGCTCATCTTTGGACAACGCGTTATTCACGCGCAGCTCCAGCGTACCGTCATCAACCTGGGTTCCCACAGTGCGCGGGTCGGTGGCAGTTTTCGTCGCAACGGCGGCAGTGCCAACAACGGCTGCGCCAATACAACCCTGTAATAACAGTGCAGACATCAGGACTGCCAGCGGCGTAATTACCTTCATGAGTGCTCCTTTCATTAACCTGGTAGTGGAAATAATGTGTTATCAATCAGATCGCACAGGCAGTTGACCGTCAGCATATGCATTTCCTGAATGCGTGCGCTGCGGTGAGAGGGAATGCGGATCTCAACATCCTGTGGACCCAGTAAACCGGCGACTTCGCCGCCGTCATAACCCGTGAGGGCGACAATGGTCATATCGCGGGTCACGGCTGCTTCTACGGCTTTAATAATTTCACGACTGTTGCCGCGCGTGGAGATGGCCAGCAGCACGTCCCCGGCATGGCCGAGCGCGCGCACCTGCTTGGCATACATCTCTTCATGCAGCCTGTCGTTGGTAATGGCGGTCAGCACCACGTTATCAGCACTCAGTGCAATCGCGGGCAGGCTCGGGCGCTCAGTTTCAAAGCGGTTAATCATGCTGGCGGCAAAGTGCTGGGCGTTAGCGGCACTGGCGCCGTTGCCACAGCAGAGAATTTTATTGCCATTGAGTAACGAGTGCACCAGAGTGGTGGCCGCTCGGGAAATGGCGTCCGGCAACGCTTCTGCCGCCGCAATTTGGGTTTGAATGCTTTCGGTGAAGCAGACTTTGATTCTATCGAGCACGATTTTCCTTTGAATATAGACGGCACAATTACTGGCCGAGCGTGAAGGCGTTGACTATCCACTCCACCTCGCTGCCGGTGAAGGCTAACACATCAAACCGGCAATCCACAGTATCAAAACTCCCATTCTGGCGGGCAAGCCAGCACGCCGCCGCGTGCAATAATTTTTGCTGCTTGGCTGGCGTGACGCTGGCAGCGGCACCGCCGAAGCGGGCGCTTGCGCGGTAGCGGACCTCGATAAAGACCGTGGTCGCGCCCTGCGTCATGATGAGATCGATTTCGCCGCCGCGCGCATGCACGTTGGCGGCGATAAAGCGCAGTCCTTTACGCTCCAGCCAACGGCGGGCCTGCGCCTCATAGTGCGCACCCCGCCGCTGCTGGATTAATTTGCCGGAACTATCCGGCCTTGCTGGTATTTGAGCCATGACATTTTACGGCTGACAACGCAGTCATCAGACGCGCTCAGCGTGCCGGTGTTGCCATCAATCTGGTGGCCCGACATCTGGCGCAGCTGCGTAAACTGGTTTGCCAGCGTCCAGGCATCGGCACCCATAGCGTACAGACGGGCCAGCGAGTAATCGTTACGTGAAGCGGACAGAGCCTGTTGCATCAGTGCGCTATCCGCGCCTGACAACAGCGGGATTTCGCTGTACTCAAGGCCTTCCATCTCGAGGCGGAAATCTGCACCAGAACCGCCCTGTGCGCTGCGCGAGCTGGCATACAGCTGTGCCGCGCCGCGGCTACCGGTACGCATGGCAATCATGGGTTTGATTAGCGCGATTTCGCCGCGTGAGGCCACAATATAGGCGGCATCCACACCGCCGCTTGCGACCTGGCTTTCAGGCGGCTGCGGCTGGGTTGGAATAATCTGGTCGCCAATGAGGCCACTCTGACTCTGGCCGATGTTGACCGGCGTGCCGCTCAGCGAAAGCCCGGCACCGCTGTTGATAGCGCCGCGCAGTTCAGCCTGGGAGCCAAAACGCTGCTGCAATACCGTACCGCCGCCCAGCTCTTGCCAGGCCTCAGCGAAGGCGCGCGTGGTGCGCTCGCCCAGCGCATTGCGCGGCACCAGTACCAGCGGATTACGCTTACCCTGCGCCCAGATATGTTCTGCGGCGTCGCGCGCTTCATCTTCCGGTGAAAGGGCAAAATAACAGACGTTCGGGCGAGCGCTAATGTGCTCTGGCTGGTTAAGCGCCAGCACGTTAAGCGCGGTGTTGCTGCTCAGCATGCGGTCAACGTCGTTTTTCAGAAGTGGGCCGACCACCAGCGAGGTACCGTCCTGCTGAGCCTGGGCCAGGATTTGTTCAATTGACTGGCTGGTGGTGTCATAGACTTTAATTTCAGCCGCCGGGTGTGAAGCACTGGCTGCCTGAATCGGCTGGGCCGCAGGCTGAGGTGCCGCGCTTTCCTGCTGGCTTTTCAGCAGGTCATCAACGGTGGTGGAGGCCGGGCTAATAACGCCATCGCTGTTTTGCGCGGCGGCAGGTGTCTGCTCCGGCTCAGGGGCCGCTTCTGGCGCGACCACCGGTTCAGGTGCCGGGCGCAGCAGGCCGTTGCGTGCGGCTTCAAAACCTTGCTGAATGGCTTTACCAAACACGCCGGCCTGACCATTGAGCGGCAGCAGCAGGGCAATTTTGTTGGTGGAAGCCGGGCGCAGGTTTTGCAGGTTACTCAGCGCGGTAGGCAATGTGATAGCGCCTGGGTTTTGCGGATAACGTACGCGCCAGTCGGCAATGCCAGCCTTGAGCTGCTGCGGATCGTTACGTTTGGCAAACCAAATCTGTTGCAGATCCAGCCAGCCTTGCAGGGTGTTTTCACGCGCATAAATCACCAGCGCACGCGCTTGCTCCTGGGTCATAGAACTCAGCGCCTGCCAGGTGGCATCAATATTTTTTTGCTTCGCCGCGCCCTGAAGCATTGGCTCCTGGGCGACCAGCGCACGCAATAAGCTCAGGGAGGGTTTGCCCTGGCTTGCGTCAATCTGCAGCTGCCAGTAGCGCGCCTGCTGCGGGACCGGTAATTCTTCAGGGTTAAGGCTTTCCAGGCGTGAGCGTGCCCCCGCATAATCCTGGCGCAGCAGGGAGATTTCAGCGCCAGCGAGGGCATATTCACGCCCCTGCGCACCGGACAGACCGTGCGGCAGCTGGCTGTAAAGCTCAATGGCCTGCTGGCCCTGTCCTTCTTTAAGCAGGGCACGTACGGCAAGTAATTGCCAGGTTGTCCTGTTATTATCACGGCTTTGCTGCATTTGCTGCAGATAAAACGCGGACGTTCCCTGCGTATCAGCCTGGAGCAAGGTTGCGCTCTGGTCTGAAGACTTAATGCCACAGCCGGCAAAAAGTAGTGCTGCCAGCAAAACTGGCAGGCAGCGCCCGGCTTTAGAACGAACAATTTTCGACGGTACCATACTGTATCCAGTGTTATTTTTTTACCCAGTGGTCAATATTAAATCGGCAAAACGGATGAAACAATGAGACAACTCGATTCAACGGTGATTTCTGAAGGCACGCTGTATATTGTGCCAACGCCTATCGGCAATCTCGGCGACATGACGCGACGTGCGCTGGAGGTGTTGCAGGCCGTTGATCTGATTGCAGCGGAAGATACCCGCCACACCGGTCTGTTGCTACAGCATTTTGCTATTAATGCACGTCTGTTTGCGCTGCACGACCATAACGAGCAGCAAAAAGCGCAGGCGCTGCTGGCAAAACTCCAGGAAGGCCAGACCATTGCGCTGGTGTCTGACGCCGGTACACCGCTCATTAACGACCCGGGTTACCACCTGGTGCGCACCTGCCGTGAAGCGGGCGTGCGCGTAGTGCCGTTGCCGGGACCCTGTGCCGCCATTGCCGCGCTGAGCGCCGCTGGCCTGCCGTCTGACCGCTTCTGCTATGAGGGCTTTCTGCCCGCCAAATCCAAAGGCCGCCGCGACGCGCTCCAGGCGCTGGAGCAGGAACCGCGCACGCTGATTTTTTACGAGTCCACTCACCGCCTGCTCGACAGTCTGGCAGATATCTGCAGGGTGCTGGGCGAGGCGCGCTACGTGGTGCTGGCGCGTGAGCTCACCAAAACCTGGGAGTCGATTCACGGTGCCCCGGTCGGCGAGTTACTGGCCTGGGTGCAGGAAGACGAAAACCGCCGCAAGGGTGAGATGGTGCTGATTATTGAAGGCCATAAGGCCGACGAAGAAGCACTGTCTGCCGAGGCGCTGCGCACGCTCGCCCTGTTGCAGGCCGAGCTGCCGTTAAAAAAGGCAGCGGCGCTGGCGGCAGAAATCCACGGCGTGAAGAAAAACGCGCTGTACAAATACGCGCTGGCGCAGCAGGCTAACGTGTAATTCCACGTTGCCGGGAAAAGGCATGGCTTACCGCCATGCCTTTTTCATTGCCTCAGGTCACCGGCGCCGGGTTAAACACCGCCAGCTGGTTGTGCAGCCCCCACTGGTCTGAGAAGGTTTTTTTACGCCCGCTGGCCACGTCGAGAATAAAGTGGAACAGCTTCCAGCCTACGTCCTCAATGGTTTCTTCCCCGGTCGCGATGGTGCCGGCGTTAATGTCCATTAAGTCGAACCAGCGTCGGGCAAGCTCGGTGCGCGTCGCCATTTTAATCACGGGCACCGCCACCAGGCCGTAAGGTGTGCCGCGCCCGGTGGTGAACACCTGCACGGTGATGCCGGAGGCCACCTGCTGGGTGCCGCACACAAAGTCACTGGCGGGCGTGGCGGCAAAGATCAGGCCGCGTTTGGTTGGACGCTGGCCGGGAGAGAGCACCTCGGCAATGGCGCTTGTGCCGGATTTGGCAATGGAGCCGAGCGCTTTTTCCACCACGTTAGCCAGCCCGCCTTTTTTATTGCCGGGTGACGGGTTAGCGCTGCGGTCGGTTTTGCCCATGTCGAGGTAATTATCGTACCAGGCCATCTCGTCGAGCAGCCGTTTACCCACGGCTTCAGTGGCCGCACGCGGCGTCAGTAAATGAATGGCATCACGCACCTCAGTCACCTCTGAGAACATCACCGTTGCACCGCAGCGCACCAGCAGGTCGGAGGCGTAACCCACCGCCGGGTTGGCCGTCACGCCGGAGAAGGCATCGCTGCCGCCGCACTGCATGCCAACTACCAGTTCGCTTGCCGGGCAGGTTTCGCGCCTGCGGGCGTTGAGTTTTGCCAGATGGCGTTCAGCCATCTGCAAAATGGCGTCCACCATAGAGCGAAAGCCGACGTGCTGCTCGTCCTGCAATCTCACAATGCTGGCGCTGTCGGGTGCGATAGGTTGCACGTCGTCGGTGCCCTGTAAGAGGCGCTCTGGCTGGAGCTTTTCACAGCCGAGGCCCACTACCATCACCTCGCCGCCAAAATTGGGGTTGAGGGCAATATTGTGAAGGGTGCGGATGGGGACGACGGCCGCCGGGGCGTTAATGGCTACGCCGCAGCCGTAAAGGTGGTTCAGGCCCACCACGCCATCCACGTTGGGGTATTTAGGCAGCAGGTCACGCTCAATGATTTTCACCACGTAATCCACCACGCCCGCCACGCAGTGCACGCTGGTGGTAATGCCGAGCAGGTTTTTCGTGCCTACGCTTCCGTCCGGGTTGCGGTAGCCCTCGAAGGTGTAGCCTTCAAGCGGTGGCAGCGGCTCTGGCACACGGGTAGCGAGCGGCAGAGTATTGAGCGCTGGCGCCTGCGGCAGGCGCACCAGCGACTCCTCAATCCAGCTACCGCGCGCGATGTGGCGTGCGGCGTAGCCAATGATTTCGCCATAACGCACTATCTCACCGCCTTCGGGGATATCGCACAGCGCCACCTTGTGGCCCTGCGGAATATGCTCCGTTAGCGTCAGGCCATCAGGAAAGCGCGTTGCGGCTTTCAGCCCGTTATCGTTGACGATAATCGCCACATTATCGTCATTATGCACTTTGATATAGAACGCCGCCGGGGACGACGGTTGAAGCGTAATCTCGGTCATTGTCCACACATCTCCAGCAAGACGTGGCTGATATTTATCAGCCACGAAAGAACGTGGGTGATTTATTAAACGTTTTCGCGGGGCAGAATGGGCGAATTATCGGCGCGAAAATGTGAATGAGATCGCTTTAAACAGGCAGCCCGGGGGCGACAGGGCAATTCTGTGGCACACCGCGCATGAGTATGTGCAAATGCCGTCAAAAGGCGACATTTGTTATTGATATGTTGTGCGAATGTCCAGTGTCGGGGCGCGTCACGCTATTTATACTGAGTCTGTTTTGGTTGTGTCTCAATCATAAACCGAGGCGTTATTTTCGCTGCGCGGCAAGGAACCACGATAACCCGGTGGACCTGATGTCAGAATGAATAAAACACACCGTTACCAATAAAAAATCGCGAAATAACGGCCCCGGTAAATGACTTATTTTAGGGTGACGACGTGAGAGGACAGTGATGTTTCGCTACCTGTTCGTGAAAGGCGACATCCGGCGTAAGGAATGACAGGAATAAGGGTAAATGCAGATGAACAACACGATTTTCCCCAACAAATTTAAGACCGCGCTGGCGGCACACCAGACCCAGATTGGCTGCTGGTCGGCGCTGGCTAACCCCATCAGTACCGAAGTGCTGGGGCTGGCGGGGTTTGACTGGATTGTGCTCGATGGCGAGCACGCACCAAACGACATCACCACATTTATCCCCCAGTTGATGGCGCTTAAGGACAGCATCAGCGCGCCGGTGGTGCGTGCGCCGACCAACGAGCCGGTCATTATCAAGCGCCTGTTGGATATCGGTTTTTACAACCTCCTGATCCCGTTTGTGGAAAGCCAGGACGACGCCGAGCGGGCAGTGGCCTCAACCCGCTATCCGCCACACGGTATTCGCGGCGTGTCGGTCAGTCACCGCAGTAATGGCTATGGCACCGTGGCGGACTATTTCAACCAGATTAACCACAACATCACCGTTCTGGTGCAAATCGAAAGCCAACTCGGGCTGGATAACATTGATGCCATTGCCGCCACCGAGGGCGTGGACGGCATCTTTGTGGGGCCGGGTGATTTGTCGGCCGCGCTGGGTTATCTCGGTAACCCGTCGCACCCAGAGGTGCAGCGCGCTATTGAGCATATTTTTGCCCGTGCGAAGGCGCACGGCAAACCGTCGGGCATTCTCGCACCTGCAGAAACCGACGCACGGCGCTACCTGGAATGGGGCGCGACCTTTGTTGCTGTGGGCAGCGACCTGGGGGTATTTCGCGCCGCCACGCAGACGCTGGCGGATCGCTTTAAGAAGTAAACATATTCTAGCCATTAAGGGAGAGCAGGATTATGACGTTAAAAGTGGGTTTCATCGGCCTGGGCATCATGGGCAAACCTATGAGCAAAAATCTGCTCAAGGCGGGTTATTCGCTGGTGGTACTGGATCGTAATAAAGAATCGATAGCCGAGTTGATCAACGCCGGGGCCGAAAGCGCCGCCACGCCAAAGGCAGTGGCTGAGAGTTGCGATGTCATTATCACCATGCTGCCTAACTCACCGCAGGTACAGGAAGTGGCGCTGGGTGAAAATGGACTGATTGAAGGCGCGCGCCCGGGCAGCACGTTGATTGATATGAGTTCCATAGCGCCGCTGGCAAGCCGTGAAATCTGCACCGCGCTGGCGGCAAAAGGCATGAACATGCTGGATGCGCCGGTAAGCGGCGGTGAGCCGAAGGCCATTGACGGCACGCTGTCGGTGATGGTCGGCGGCGATAAAGCGGTGTTTGATAAATATTATGACCTGATGAAGGCTATGGCAGGCTCGGTGGTACACACCGGGGAAATTGGTGCCGGTAACGTCACTAAGCTTGCCAATCAGGTGATTGTGGCGCTGAACATTGCGGCCATGTCAGAAGCGCTGGTACTGGCAACCAAAGCGGGTGTGAACCCGGACCTGGTATACCAGGCCATTCGCGGCGGTCTCGCGGGCAGCACGGTGCTGGACGCCAAAGCACCGATGGTCATGGACCGCAACTTCAAGCCGGGCTTTCGCATCGATTTGCATATCAAGGATCTCGCTAACGCGCTGGATACCTCCCACGGCGTGGGCGCGCAGTTGCCGCTGACTGCTGCGGTAATGGAGATGATGCAGGCGCTGCGTGCCGACGGACACGGCAGTTCAGACCACAGTGCGCTGGCGCGTTACTACGAAACGCTGGCGAAGGTGGAAGTCAGTAGATAACTCACCGAGGCGCGTAAAGCGGCCTGGCGGGCGCTCTCGCGGTTATGGCGTGAGCGACGTTCGCAGGCCGCTGCGCTGCGTACTTCGAGCCGTTACACGACAGCCCCGGTCACGTTTGCGCTGGCTGCACGGCGCATCACGCCAGAGAATGTGTGCGTTGGGCCATGCAGGGTGACATTGGCAGGGAAACTCTCTATACTCTCGCGCTGAAGTTGACCAGACAGTCGCTGCTTCGTCGTCGTCCTTTCGGGGAGACGGGCGAAGTGGAGGAAAGTCCGGGCTCCATAGGGCAGGGTGCCAGGTAACGCCTGGGGGGCGCAAGCCTACGACCAGTGCAACAGAGAGCAAACCGCCGATGGCCCGCGCAAG